>JAJECY010000223.1 GCA_022821775.1 Acidobacteriota bacterium | reverse complement strand
GCATCAGGCCGACGGATACGCCACCAATCGGCGCATAGAGGTAGAACCATTGATGGTCGGAATGCCATTGGATGCATGCCAGCAGCACCAATGCCTGGACGGCGGCGCCGGCGGCGACGACGCGGCGCCCCCCCCAATGGTCGGAAGCCCAGCCCCCGAGAGGAGCCCCCAGGCCGAAGCCAAGCGAGGAGACCGCCCCCAGGATTCCCAGAGCCATCAGGCTGGCCTGATTTTCGGCCATCAGGCGGGTCACCGTGAAGACGAACAACATGTAGGCGAAGTCCGCCGACAGGGCGATCCAGTAGAATTTCAGCTCGCGTCGAAGCATGAATGAACTGGTTGATACAAGTTATTCCAGTAATTCAACAACGTCCCCTATTCACGCTATCATAGCCCCGTTTGTAATCGGGGAGGACGCGTGCCGGTACTCAGCGTCGAGGGAGTCGGAAAGACCTACACCCGGGGTGAGGCTCCGGTAGTTGCCGTCAGGGAGGTGGACCTGTTCCTGGGAAAAGGAGAGTTCGTCGCCCTGACGGGACCCTCCGGGTGCGGCAAGTCGACTCTGCTGCATCTCTGCGGGGGTATGGATTATCCCACCCGGGGACGCATCTGGCTGGACGGTTCCGATCTGGGCAGCCTGGATGAAGCCAGTCTGACCCGAATCCGCCGCCGTCGGATCGGCTTCGTCTTTCAATCCTTCAATCTCCTGCCCACCCTCACCGCCGTGGAAAACACCGCCCTTCCCCTGATGCTGGACGGCGTATCCCCTGACGTCGCCAGGCGGAAGGCCACCGGTTTGCTGGAGCGCCTGGGCTTGCTCCATCGCCTGGACCACTACCCGCAGCAGCTCTCGGGAGGCGAGATGCAGCGGGTCGGCATCGCCCGTGCGGTGTGCCACGACCCCTTGCTGCTTCTGGCGGACGAACCCACCGGGAACCTGGACTCCGCCAATGGGGCCGACGTGCTGGAACTGCTGCAAGAACTGAACCGGTCCCTGGGGGTCACGGTGCTGCTGGCCACCCACTCGGCCGAGATGGCGGCTGCCGGCCAGCGAGTGTTGCACATGGTGGATGGCGGAATCGAGTCGGAAACGCATTCCCGGCGGCCCATCGCCCGACCCGACCGGGACAATGAAGGGGGATGAGCCCCCGCCCGCATTCCCCGCCCTCCTCAGTCGAGGCCCTTCGTGTTCCTGTTCCGGACATTCATCCTGCGCCGCATCCGAGAGGAGAAGCTGCGCGCATTGGCCACCGTGCTGGGCGTCGCCCTGGGCATCGCCGTGGTGCTGGCGGTTCGGATGGCCAATCAGAGCTCGGTGCGGAGCTTCGAAACGGCCCTGGAAATGGTGGCCGGCAAGACCTCGCTGGAGATCGTCGGATCAGGTTCCGGCTTGAGGGAAGAGCGTCTGCTGGAACTGGACTGGCTGGAGCAGTTCGGACAGATCAGTCCTGTCATCGAGGGAGAAGCCAGGGCTTCATTCCCCTCGGGGGACAGGGAGTGGCTGAAGATTCTGGGGGTCGACATTCTCAGGGATGAGACCTTTCGGGACTACCGCCTGGTGCGGTTTGCCGGCCGTCAGCAGTCCCCCTCTCCCCGAGAATTTCTGGAGCTGCTCAGCGACCCCGGCGCCATCGTGCTGACGCAGAAACTGGCCCGGCGGCACAGCCTGGACCCGGGCTCCGGCCTGGACCTCGATATCGGGGATCGCCGGGAAGCCCTTACGGTGCGCGGTCTGCTGCTGGACCGGGGGCCGGCCCGGGCTCTGAACGGAACCTTTGCCCTGATGGACATCGCGGCCGCCCAATGGCTCCTCGGGCGCCTGGGTCGGATCGACCGCGTCGACCTGCGGTTGAAGCCCGAGATCTCTATCGACCGGGCCGAAGCCGCCATCGCCGCGCGGCTGCCCGAGGGATTGACCGTCCAGCGCCCCTCCCGCCGCGGGCGCCAGGTGGAAAAGATGCTGGAGTCCTTTCACTTCAACCTGACCGCCCTGTCCCACATCGCTCTGCTGGTCGGCCTGTTTCTGATCTACAACACGGTGTCTCTCTCGGTCGTCACCCGCCGCCGGGAAGTCGGGATCCTGCGGGCGGTGGGAGGCTCCCGGCGCCAGGTGGCGGGGCTGTTCCTGGCCGAAGCCGGCCTGCTGGCGGCCCTGGGATGCGCTCTCGGCGTGCTGCTGGGAGGCTGGATGGCCCGCGGCGCCCTCAGGCTGACGGGTTCCACACTGGATCGGCTCTACATCCGATCGGCCGCCGAACCGGTGGCGCTCGGTCCGGAACACCTGGTTCTGGCATTCGCGGTGGGCATCCCCCTGGCCTTGCTGGCGGCACTGGTTCCCGCCCTGGAAGCTTCGCGCGTGGCGCCGACCGAAGCGGTCAGGGGCGCTGACCGGGTCGAGAGCCGTTTCCGCTTGAGCTGGAGGCAACGCTGGCTTCCTCCGATCCTTTCGACCCTGGCTGTCGGGTTCGCCTGCCTGGATTCGGTCGAGGGCATTCCCCTCTTCGGCTACGCGGCCTGCCTGTCTACCGTGTTCGCGGTCGCCTTCCTGGTTCCGGTCGTGCTGCATTTCTCAGGCCGGGCGGGTTCGCGGCTCACCAGGCGCTGGACGGGGGTGGAGGCCCTGCTGGCCAACGCCAATCTCAGCGGCTCCATCCCGCGCATTTCGATCTCGGTGGCGGCACTGGCGGTCAGTCTTTCCATGGTCACGGCCATCACCATCATGATCGGCAGCTTCCGGGAGACAGTCCAGTACTGGGTCGAGCAGACGCTGAGAGCCGATCTCTTTGTGGCCCCGGCCACCCGCTCCAACGTCTATTCGGAGTCGAGCCTCTCTCCCGAGGTGGTGCGGGTGGTGGCCGATAACCCTCGGGTGGCCGCCGTCGATCCCTTCACCGGTTTCGTCATCGATTACCAGGGCCGCAGGGTCTTATTGGGATCAGGCGACTTCAAGGTCCACCTGGACCGGTCAGGGCTGCTCATCAAGGCCCCCCGCCAGGGACAATCGGCCATGAGAACAGCCATCGGTGAGGATGCCGCGGTGGTTTCGGAGAGTTTTGCGCTCAGGCACCGGAAGGCGGTGGGGGACCGGCTGGTGCTCAACACGGACCGGGGGCGGCGTGGCTTTCGGGTCGCCGCCGTCTACTACGACTACTCAAGCGACCAGGGAGTTGTGGTTCTGGACCGGAGCACCTTCCGCAAGTACTACGGAGACCGGCCTCCCCGGAGCCTGGCGGTCTATTTGAAGGACGGACTCGACCCGGAAGGGGTCCGCGCGGAAATCCTGGCGGCACTCCCACTCGAATCACGTGTATTCGTGCATACCAACGCGTCTCTGAAGGCAGAAGTCCTGCGAATCTTCGACAATACCTTCACCATTACCTATGCTCTGGAAATCATCGCCGTGGCCGTGGCCATTCTGGGGGTGGCGACCACCCTGGTCACGCTGATACTAGACCGCAAACCGGAGTTGGCCCTGTTGCGCTGGGCAGGAGCGGAGCAGCGGCAAATCCGGAAGATGGTGATCATCGAGGCGGCGCTGTTGGGGGCGGTGAGCCAGGGCCTGGGAGTGGTGGCCGGGATCCTGCTCTCTCTTATCCTGGTATTCGTGATCAACGTCCAGAGCTTTGGCTGGACCATCCAGTTTCACCTGCCGGCGGGATTCCTGCTGCAGTCGTCGCTGCTGATCCTGCTGGCCACGGCCCTCTCGGGCATCTATCCCGCCTACCGCGCCGGCCGGATGCCGCCTGCCCGGGAAGCCTGAGAGTCAAGGAAAGGAAATGGCGTTCATGCTTCGCCGGGTTCCAGGTGGGCGCTTCGCGCCGGGTCGCGGTCCCCGTGCCCGGCTCCGTCCCCGGGTGAGATCTCTCATGCCGCCCTGGTCCCGTCTACGACTCCTGCTCGCGGCGGTCCTGATTCCATGCCTGCTGGCGGGCGCCGGCTGGGCCCAGACCTGGCGGCAGGCCGGCCCCGGCTACCGCCTGCAATTCCCCCGCGACCACGCCAGCCACCCCGAGTACCGGATCGAGTGGTGGTATTACACCGGAAACCTGGCGGACAGCAGCTCGCGGCGCTTCGGCTTCCAGCTCACCTTCTTTCGGGCCGGAGTCCGTACCCGACCGGAGAACCCCTCCCGCTGGGCGGTCCGCGACCTGTTCATGGCCCACCTGGCGCTGAGCGACCTGCAGACCGGCCGCTTCCACTTTGCCGAACGGTTGAACCGGGCCGGGCCGGGATGGGCCGGAGCCTCCACCAAGACCTACCGCGTATGGAACGAGAGTTGGGAGGCCGGGCTCGGCGGCGACGGCCGCCACCGGCTGCGGGCGCGGGACGGGGACTTCGGGATCGACCTGGAACTGGAGCCCGGCCGCCGACCCCTGCTCCACGGCCAGGCCGGACTCAGCCAAAAAGGAGCCCGCGAGGGGAACGCCTCCCACTACTATTCCCTCACGCGGATGCCCACCCGAGGCAGCATCCGGGTTGACGGCCGGGAATTCGAAATCTCCGGCTTGAGCTGGATGGACCATGAATTCGGCACCAGCTTTCTGGAGCCGGAACAGATCGGTTGGGACTGGTTCGCGCTTCAGTTGGACAGCGGAGAGGACCTGATGCTGTTCCAACTGCGGCGGTCCGACGGACGGCGCGATCCCCATTCCGGCGGGACGCTGCTGGACGCCTCCGGTCAATCCCGCGCCCTGGGCCTGTCCGACTTCACCATGGAGCCGGTGAAAACCTGGCAGTCTCCCCACAGCGGGGCCCGTTATCCGATCCAATGGCGCCTGAGCCTTCCCGGCCGGAAACTCCGCCTGACGGTGACCGCCGCCCAGCCGGACCAGGAGTTGCGCACGCCGCGCTCCACCCGGGTCACCTACTGGGAGGGCGCGGTGGTGGTGACGGGCACCCGCGGCGCCGATCCGGTTACCGGCCGTGGATATCTGGAGATGACCGGTTACTCCGGCCGGCCGATGAGCGATGTTTTTCGTGGAGGAAGTGGTGATCAGTGATCAGTGGTCAGTGGTCAGTGGTCAGCCCAGCCGCCGCCCCACAAGACGGGGCGGATCATACAGGTTGAAACGGGGGTGTTCCTGGCTGGCGTGCCTTTGGGGAGGGGGTGTGGTCTCGAAACCCGGTTCTTAAGTCGCCGCCTTCGCGGCTGCCGAGGGGAGATTTATCCGACGTCCATGGGCTAACGCCCACGGCTAAGTGCTGGCGCGGCTACGCCGCTTTATTAGGAGGGCCTGTAGGGAGCGTTTCCTCGGACGACCCACGTCAACCGCGGCTTCACCGCTCTCCCTGAAATCACGACACTGGCAGGGGTAAGGATTTTCTGATTGACTATGTCTCGGGCACTAGCCTGGGCGTTCCAGGACATCGGGAATGGGGGACGTTTGAGAGCCGCGAAGCGGCGCCAGCGCTTAGCCGTGGGCGTCAGCCCATGGGAAACGTCTCATAAGGGAGTTGAGCCGCGTAGGCGGTGGCAGCAAATGCCGGTGAACAGGAGTCAAGCGCTGGTCAAGGGAATGGCGTTTCTCAGTTGCGCATAGGCTGCTTGAGTCGGCTTCTTTGAGAGCCGCGAAGCGGCGCCAGCACTTAGCCGTGGGCGTCAGCCCATGGAAAGCTCTGACAAATAACCAAGCGACAAGCCGACGTGAAGTGAAAAACGAGAAACCTCCCATCCTGCAGGCGGTGAATATTCGGAGGACCTTTCCGGGGGTTGTGGCCCTCGGTGGCGTCTCCCTGGATCTGTTTCCGGGCGAGGTGCATGCCTTGGTGGGCGAGAACGGCGCCGGCAAGAGCACCTTGATCAAGGTCATCTGCGGAGCGCTGGCTCCCGACTCCGGAGAGCTGTTCTTCCAGGGCCGCGAGGTACGCTGGTCCACCCCGGTCACCGCCCGCGCCCAGGGGATGGTCACCGTCCATCAGGAAGCGGAGCTGTTCCCCACCCTTTCGGTTGCCGAGAACATGGCGCTGGCCGCGGGACTCCCGCTTCGGCGAGCGGGACTGGTGGATTGGAACCGGGTGCACCGCCAGGCCCGGGAGACGGTTCGGCAGATCGGAGAGAGGATCGACGTCCGCCAGCCTGCCTCCCGGCTCAGCGTGGCTCACCGCCAGATGATCCAGGTGGCCGCGGCCATCCTGCAGAACGCCAGGGTGGTGGTGCTGGACGAGCCCACCAGCGCCTTGAGCGGCGAGGAGGCCCGCTGGCTCTTCCAACAGATTGCCCGCTTGAAGGCGGACGGGGCCGGAATCCTCTATATCTCCCATCGCCAGGAAGAGATCTTCCGACTGGCCGATCGCATAACCGTATTGCGTGACGGTCTCAAGGTGTGGACCCGATCCAGGCAGTCCGCCGGTCCCGAGGAGATGATCGAGGCCATGGTGGGGCGGCCGGCCTCCACCTTGGGAGCCGCTCCCTCCGGCCAGGAAGGCTCCCCCGCCGTCAAGGAAGGTCCCGCCCGCTTTCAGGTCAGCGGGTTCACCGACCGGGGGGATCGCTTCCGACAGATCGACCTGGAGGCAGGTTCGGGTGAAATTGTGGGGATTTACGGCCTGGTCGGGGCCGGGCGCAGCGAGTTTGCCCGGGCGGTGTTCGGCCTGAGACCCGCCGAGGGCCTGGTCCGGATAGACGGCAGCCGGCGCCGCATCGACCGGCCCCGGGAAGCGCTGAAGGCCGGCATCGCCTACGTCCCCGAGGACCGCCTGAGCCAGGGTCTCTGCCTGGGTCTGCCCGTTCGCTCCAACGCGGTGCTGTCGACCCTGAGACGTTGGACCCGGGGCCTTCTGGCCAGCAGGAGCCGGGAGCAGCAGGCGACCCGCCAGGTCGCCGGACGGCTGGAGGTGCGCTACCGCTCCACCGAACAACCGGTCCAACAACTGTCGGGCGGCAACCAGCAGAAGGTGGTCCTGGGGCGCTGGCTGCTGGCCCAGCCCAGGGTGCTCATCCTGGACGAACCCACTCGCGGAGTCGACGTGGGCGCCAAGGCCGAGATCCACCGGCACTTGCGGCACCTGGCCCGGGAGGGTTGCGCCATCCTCCTGATCTCTTCCGAGCTGCCCGAGGTCCTGGAACATTCCGACCGGATGGTGGTCTTTCGCGAGGGGGAGATCGCCGGGGAGTTCGATCCCCGCCGAGCCAGTCCCGCCGAGGTCGCCGCCTTGGCTCTGCCCCGGCAGCGCGCAGGGGAAGCGTCCGCTGCCGAGAGCCTTTCGCCCGGGTCCCGGTTTCAGGGGCGGTCTTTCAACGAGTTGGCGCTGCTGCTGTGCGTGGCGGGACTCGGCCTGTGGCTGACGGTTTCCACCGAGGGATTCAGCCTGTTGAACCTGCTGACGCACGCCTCGCTCTGGGCCATCCTGGGCCTGGCGGCCGCCTCGGTCATTGTGGGCCGGGGAATCGACATTTCCATCGGCTCGATGGTGGCTCTCTCGGCGGCCTCCACCGCCATGGTCCTGAAGCTGCCTTATTCGGCCGAGCTTCTGATTCCCCTGGCCATCCTGGCCGGACTGCTGGCGGGAACGGCGGCAGGCGTTCTGAACGCGGTCCTGGCGCTGTTGGGAGGACTTCACCCCATCGTGGTGACCCTGGGAACCCTGACCATCTACCGCGGTTTGGTGATCGCCATGCTGGGGGGGAAACCCATGACCGGACTGCCGCCCGAGTTCGGCCGGCTGGCCATCGATCCGGCAACGGGTTTCAGGGGAGCGGTGGTGGTGGCGGCCCTGGCCGTCCTGCTGGTCTATCTCTGGATGTCGCACACCCGCAGCGGCCGGCACGTCTATGCCCTGGGCTCGGCCCCCCGGGCCGCCGGCCTGCTGGGTCTTTCCAAGTCCCGCCTGTGGCCGGTCACCTTTGGCCTGGGCGGCTTGCTGGCCGGCCTGGCCGGCGTGCTCCAGCTCTCCATGGGCCAGCAGATGCAGGCCCGCCTGGGAGCCGGCTGGGAACTGAGCGCCATCGCCGTGGCCGTCATCGGCGGCGTGAGCATCACCGGCGGCCGGGGCACGGTGCTGGGGGTGGTGCTGGGCGCTCTGCTGCTGCGACTGGTCAACAGCGCCCTGGTGCGTTGGGGGGTTTCGGATCAACAGACGGACCTGGTGGTGGGCAGCCTGATCCTGGCGGCGCTGCTGCTGGATCTGGCCTGGCGGGGGTGGAAGCGATGAGCCGGCTTGAAAGGGTGAGCGCGGGGGCGGACACCGTCCTCCCGGGCAGGCGCTCCAACCACCATATTTTCGGCCTGCTTCCCTGGGTTCTGCTGGCCCTGGCCCTGCTGCTGGTCTTCTCCCAGGTCCGGCGGCCGGCGCTGCTGGTGGAGGTCTGGGTTCCTTGGATCGAGGTGGGAGTCCTTGCCTTCGTCATGACGGCCATCATCCTCACCGGCGGCATCGATCTCTCGGTGGGGTCCATGGTGGCCCTCACCGGCATGGTTCAGGCCGTGCTGTGGCAGGATTGGGGCTGGTCCATTCAAGCCGCGGCCGGCGGCGCCCTGCTGGCCGGAGCTCTGGCCGGGGGCTTGAACGGCCTGCTGGTGGTTGCCGGCCTCTCTCCGCTGGTGGCCACCCTGGCCACCATGGCTCTCTATCGGGGCCTGGCCATCACCGTCGCCGGCGGCGACCGCATCACCGGCTTCCCGCAATCCTTCCTGGACATGGGACGGCTGCTGGGAATCCCGAGCCAGTTCTGGCTGGCCGGGCTGGTCTTCCTGGGCATGGTCCTGCTGGTGCATCACAGCCGCTTCGGGCGCTGGTGCTTCGCCATGGGAGACAACCGCCAGGCCGCCCGCTTTGCCGCCGTTCCCGTCAACAAAGTCGAAGGGGTTCTGTATACTATCAACGGTCTGGTGGCCGCCTCGGTGGCTGTTCTGGGAGCCATGCGGCACGACGCCGCCATTCCGGACGCCCACATCGGCACCGAGCTGCAGGTCATTGCCTGCGTGGTGGTGGGAGGCACCCTGATCACCGGCGGGCGCGGCAGCGTGCTTCGCTCGCTGCTGGGGCTGGCCGTGATCTCCCATCTGGACGTGGGGCTTCAGTTTCTCAGCTCCCGTCTGGTCTGGCTGACCGCCGAGTCCCGGCTGATTGCCATCGGCATCCTGCTGATCCTGGTTGCCGTCTGGAACCAGCGGAGCCAGAAGGAGGGCTAACCTTGCAAAGCAGGAGAGAAGGGCGAGCAATGAAGCACGGAAACGGCGGTGGCGGGTGGAACGGAGGCCTGATGCTGCTGGTCCTGCTGTCTGCCCTGGGGTTTCGCTGCGCCGGACCCGAAGGGGACGAAGCACTGCGGATCGCCATGATCCCCAAGCTGGTGGGGATCGGTTATTTCGAAGCGACCGAGCAGGGCGCCCGGGAAGCTGCCGGTGAGTTGGAGGTCGAGCTCGTCTATGACGGTCCCACCGACGCCCGCACCGAGGACCAGATCAAGATGATCGACGGGTGGATGGCCCAGGGATTCGACGTGATTGCGGTGGCTCCCAACGACCCCGAAGCCATATCACGGACGCTGCGCAGCGCCGGGGAGAGCGGCGCCCTGGTCCTGACCTGGGACACCGATGCCAATCCCGAGCTCTCGCGGCGCTCCGTCTTCGTGAACCAGGCCCCCAATCGGGCGATCGGCCACACCCTGGTCGACATCATGGCCGAAGGGGTCCGGGCTCAGGGCGCTTCCCTGCCGGGCGACTACCTCATCGTCAGCGGCACTCCCACGGCCTCCAACCAGAACACCTGGATGAAATACATGCGGGAGCGGATTCGGGAGAAATATCCCGAAATGCAACTGCTCCAGCATCTGACCCCCGGGGAGGACCAGCAGAAATGCCAGGAGCAGACTGCCGAAGCCCTCAGCGCCTACCCGGATCTGAAAGGCATCTGGGGCATCACTTCCGTCTCCTTCCCCGCCGTGGCCAAGGCCGTGCGCGACGCCAACAAGATCGGTCGGATCGAGGTAACCGGACTGGGCATGCCCGAGCAGATGCGGGAATTTGTCAAGGACGGCACGGTCCGCGAGTTCTGCCTGTGGGACCCGGTGGATCTGGGTTATCTGACCATTCGGGTGGCCCACCGGCTCAAGCAGGGCCCGCTGCCTCCGGGACGTTACGACTTCGGCAGGCTCAAGGGAGTGGAGGTGCGGGATGGAGAGGTCCTGCTGGGCCCGCCGCTCATTTTCGACGGCGACAACATCGACGACTACGACTTCTAGCCCGCATTTCTCACCAGGGGGCATGATCATGGCGCAGGATTTTTTTCTCCAGGGCGTGCTCGCGACCGAAGAGCGTAGCGGTTTCTACGGTCGAGGGAGCATGTGCGCGCTGGAGGAAAAAAGACCAGCCAGGGCATGCCCAGCACCGTCTGTTTTTCTTGCCATCCCCCAAAAGGACCCATAACGGTTTGAAAATACACAGTCTCCAACATTGCAACCGCGTCCTGGTGAGAATTGCGGGCTGGGGTGCCCTCCCGGTCCCGCCGGGTTCGAATCGGGCGCGGCTCTCCCGGTTTCCCTGAGGATTGCATCCATGCGTCATTCAAGACTTCACCTCTGCCTGGTGGCGGCCTTGCTGGTGGCGGCTACGGGTTGTGGCGCCGAGGAACCGGCCGATTCCGGCAAAACCCGCCTGCTGCTGATCGGCCAGGGGCCGGACGGCCATCCCCCAGGAACCCACGAGTTTCTGCCCGGCGTGCGGATCCTGAATCACTGCCTGAACCAGTTTCCGGACCTGGAGGCGGTGGTGGTGGCGGCCGACGAGCCCTGGAGCGAAGGTCCGGCCCTGCTGGACTCGGCCGACGGCCTGGTGCTCTTCGTTTCGCAGGGGGCCAAGTGGCTGAGCAACGACCCCGAACGCCTGGCGGCCATGCAGCGATTCGCCCGCAAGGGCGGGGCAATGGTGGTGCTGCACTGGGGCATGGGCACGGTCGAGGCAAAGAACATCGCCGCCTTCGTCAAGCTGTTCGGCGGCTGCCACGGCGGACCGGACCGCAAGCACGACACCCTGGAGGTGACGGCCAGGATCCCGGCGCCCAACCACCCGGTCACCCGCGGCATTACCGACTTTACCGTGCACGACGAGTTCTACTACCGCCTCAAGTTCGTGCAGCCCATCTCGAGCATCTTCCCCCTGGTGCAGGCGGACATCGAGGAGAAACGGGAGACCGTGGCCTGGGCCTGGGAACGCGGCGACGGGGGACGCTCGTTCGGCTTCAGCGGCCTGCACTTCCACAGGAACTGGCGCCTGGAGCCCTACCGCCGGCTGGCGGTCCAGGCCGTGCTGTGGGCGCTGCGATTGCCGGCCCCGGAGGAGGGCGTCGACCTGGAGGTCCCCGAAGAGTTGCTCAGCCTGCCGTCGAGCTGAACTGTCTTACTTCCAATCCACTCGGCGGAGGCCGGAGTCACCTGGGAGCTGAACGGGATGAAAATCTGGTTCTACCGCTTCACGGCGGTCCATTTCTGCCTGACGGCGCTCAGCGGGATGGTTCTCTACTTCCGTCCCCAGGACGGAAGCGAGGGCTGGTATTCCGAACGGACCAAGGATTGGCTGGTGGGCCTGCACAACGGGGAGCTCTGGAGCGATCTTCTGTTCGGCAACGGCCTCCTCTCCGGGTTGGCGATCGGCCTGGTGCTCTCAACCACCCTCATTCTCTTCTCGGTGAGGAGCCTCAGGAGCCGGAGGCGGAAGGGCCCCGGACAGGGAAACGGGTGACCCCGTGACGCTCAAGCAGCCGTGGACCCTCGGCGGGGCCCTGCTCCTTCTGGCCGTCAGCCCCTTTCCGGCCTGTGCCCCGGCGCCCGTCACCGCCCCCGATGACCCGCCGGCCCTGGGCAGCCGGCGGCAACTCTTCCTCGACGACACCCTCATCCGGTCCATGACCGGGCTTTCCCGCGTGCTGCACCAACCGGAAAGGGTCCCCGGCAACCCCCTTCTTTCCCGTGTCCCCAAGGAGAGCACCGCCTGGGACGCCGGCATGTTCATCGGTTTTTCCAGCGTCGTCTACGATCAGCGGGAGGGCCTGTTCAAGATCTGGTACAGCCTCCACCCCGGAGAGGGAGGGGACGAGCTGGCCCGGCTCTGCTACGCCACCAGCCGGGACGGGATCCGTTGGCGAAAGCCCGTGCTGGGAATGGTGGAATCGGACGGCAGCAAGCGCAACAACATCGTGATGCCCCACAGCGGGGTGACCAGCGGTGTCTTCCTCGACGAAAGGGAACCCGATCCCGACCGGCGGTACAAGATGCTGCACATGTGGCAGGGCTACAAGGTCTACGCCTCTCACTCCGCCGACGGCTTGAACTGGACCCCATACAACGAAGGGCGCCCGGTGCTGTTCATCCCACCCGGCCACGACAGCCACATGGTGCCCTACTGGGACGAGTTCCTCGGCAAGTACGTGGCCATCGTGCGAGATCGCACCGGACGCATCGCGGAAGTTCGGCCCCGCTTGACCACCGACCCGGAGGCGGTCGAAACCTGGCGGCGGCTCTGGGACCCCAGGCGCGAGCGCCACCCCCGCAATCACAGCCTGCGTCGAGTGGGACAGGCGGTCAGCAAGGATTTCATTCACTGGACCGACTACCGCCCCATCCTGGGAGCAGACGCCCAAGACCCCCTCAATCGGGACCAGTTCTACAACATGGAGGTGCTGGCCTACGAGGGGCTGCGCCTGGGGCTGATGACGGTCTTCAGCTACGACCCCGAGTATTGCCGGGGAGCGGTGCAGCTCACCTACAGCCGGGACGGCAGGCACTGGCTGCGGGCCGGCGACCGCCAGGTGTTCCTGCCGCTTTCCCAACGACCGGGAGACTTCGACTGGGGCAGTATCTATCCCCTGCAGGGGCCGCTGCTGGTGGGAGACGAAATCTGGATCTACTACACCGGCTTCGGGGTGGATCACAATCACGAACTTCCGCCGGGGGTCTCACGCACGACCAACGGCATCGGCCTGGCCAAGCTCAGGATGGATGGATTCGTGTCGCTCCAGGCCGGATCGGCCGAGGGAAGCCTCACCACCAGGCCCCTTACCTTCGAAGGGGAACGCCTGACCATCAACGCCGCCGCCGCGCAAGGACGGGTCCAGGTTGAGATCCTCGGAAATGACGGCCATCCCCTGAAGGGGTATGGCAAGGTCGATTGTCTGATGGAGCGTTTCGATGAAACCCGGCAGGTGGTGCGCTGGAACGGCAAGGAAAGCCTTGGCCACCTGCAGGGACAGGTCATTCAACTGAGGTTCACCCTGCAGCAGGCCCGGCTCTATTCGTTTCGGTTTTTCTGACACTTCGTGAGCATCTTTTTGCCCTTCATTTCCGGCCGGACCAAGGGGGCGCCCCGCTACCGAGTGAATCCGAATGTCACGGACAAACTGCTGCGCGTGGTATATCTGACGCCTATGGTGTAGCCGGCTTTTTTCCCCTTAATGGCGAACAGCATCCCGCCTCCGGAATTCAAATGATCGGCCGTCTGGTAATCGATAAAACTGTCGGAGAAGGCTTGTTCCGGATTCTCTCCGGGATTGAATCTTCTGCAGGCACCCGGTATGCGGTCCACGCACCTGGCGCTCCCGGCCCAGCCAACCAGCCCATAGGTAGTCCAGGTGACACGGGAGGACAACGGGATGGAAACGCCAATGGGAAAGTTCATCTCCAACTCGGATTCAAAATCGGAAGGTGGTTTCGGCTTGCTCAACGCCAACTCCATTCCAAGATAGAGCCCTTTACGCCTCCCGATACCCGCGCCCAATCCAATACTTCTGCTACCTCCGATCAAGTAAGCGTGCGCAAAGCCGGGTTTGCCCTTCTCAGACGCGTCCTGGCCGAGCGCCCAAGACTCGGGAAACACCAGAGCCAGTCCTGAAACAATCAGAATTGCGGAACTTCTGCTGAGTCTCAGATTCATCGTTCACCCCCTCCACAACGTCCTTTTCCCCCTTCATTGCTGGCCGGTCTGAAGTGTCGCCTGGCTAGAAGGTGATTCCGAATATCATGGAGAAGCCGCTACGCCTGGTGGCTCTGACGCCTATCGAGAAGCCGTGCTTTTTCCCCCTGAAGGCAAACTCCATGCCGCCTCCGCCGTTAAAATGGGTGGCCTCCCTGTAATCGAGCAGACCGTCGGAGAACCGATGTTCCGGATACTCATCGGGCATGAAAATTCTGCAGGACCCCGGCACGCGGTCTATGCACTTGGAGCTCATGGCATAGCCAAGCAGCCCGTAGGGTGTCCAGGTGACACGGGACGACAAAGGAAAGGAATAGCCAATCGGAAAGTTGATCTCCGTCTCGGACTCGAATTCGCTCGGTGGATTCGGGCTTGGATTCCACACCATTTCGATTCCGGCATAGGGCCCCTTGTACTTGCTGTGGCTCACTCCCCATCCTAAACTTCTGTTACCTCCGACCAGGTAAAACCGTCCAAAGCCGGGTTTGTCATTCTCGGAGGGGTCCTGGCCAAGCACCCAAGACTCGGGAAACATCAAAGCCAGTCCGACAACCATCAGAACCGCTAAACTTTCACTGGGTATCGGTTTCATGGTTCATCCCCTTTCACAACGGCCTTTTTCCCGCCTCACCCGACCGGTCAACCAAGCAGCCTCAGGTAAGGGCACGTCGTTGTCTGCGAGGTCGTTACTAAGGAGATGGCCGCCTCTACTCTGCTGTTGCCTTCAACTCCGTTGCGGCATATGCCACCCAGGACATCTGCACAAGGGGACACTCATGAAACAAAGGATCCAACCAAGGTGGGTTAAGACTCGCCGGTCAACAATCGGCACCACCAATAGGTCTCGGCTGATTCCTGCATTGGTGAAGTGCGGAGTCCTTCTTGGACTGATCGCGGTCGTGGGCGCCGCCGGTGCGGGCTGCCGCCCCCGGGTGGAGGACCATCGGGTCCGGGTCGAGATCGAGGGGGAGGTGCAGATCGTTCCCCCGGGAAGCGGTCAGGGGCGGGGGATGCTGGGAATCGTGCGGCACCCCGACGGGTCGATCTTTGTCAACACGCAGACCCGCGGGCTGGTGAGGAGCAGCGACAATGGCCGGACCTGGAAGGCGATCGAGGCGGAGAATGCCTTTGCCCTGGGGGTCACCCGGGACGGCCGCCTGTGGCTGGCCGGTCCGAAGGCACAGGATGCGGTTTCGGTTTCCTATTCGGCGGACCGGGGCCGGAGCTGGACGGCCGCCCTGGTGGACGGCGCCGCTCTGGCCCCGTCTTCAAAGCAGCCCTACGACTGGGTGGGAGACGACTACAACACCTTCCTGGAAAGTCCCGACGGCACCCTGATGCTGGGCGTGGGCGCCCGCTATCTTCCCTGGTACTACCAGAACTCCAACCTCATGCAGGACGGCCTGGTTCGTCCGGACGCCGACATCGGGGGTCTGTTTCTGATTCGAAGCACCGACGGCGGCGCAAGCTGGGGAGACCCCACCCTGATGCATCCCTTCGTCTGTGAAGTCGGTCTGGCGGCCGACCCCTTCGATCCGGACCATCTGCTGGCCATGACCCGCATCCAGAGGCCGCTGCTGGCTGGTGAAGATCGAAAGAGCACGCTGGAGAAAACCGGAAGCCCTGCCGATGTGCCCTCCCACGAGCCCTCCATCTACAAGAACGGACTCTTGCTGGAATCCCACGACCGCGGCCGCACCTTCCGGGAGGTGCCCGGGAGCCTCACCGGTTACTACGAGCACCGGGGAACCATTCTTTGGACGGAGAACAACGTGGTGGTGGTGACCCACCAGGCGGGCAATTGGAGCCCGAGTTACGGGGCTCTCTTCGCACGGATCAGCCTGGACGGAGGCAAGACCTGGGCGGACGGGTCCCCTTCAGGGACGACCCGGATGAACCAGTCCACCCGGTTCGAACTGGTTCCCAAGCCTCCCGGCCACTCCTTCACCGCCCCCACCCTGGAACTGTCCCGGGACCGGTTCCTGACCCCCTATCTCCACGGGAGCATCGCCGCCGGCACGGCGACCGTCACCGGCGTCTTCTGGCGGATTGAGAGGCGATAGGGGCCTCTTGCCGGCGGTGCGCGCTTCCGCCAGCCGATCGCTCAAGCCAAACCCTCGTTTCGAACGCTCATCCATGCCGCAATCGATCTCTTGTGGCATTCGGCGTGAGGATCGGAACCGAAAACACCGATGCCAGGGCGAGCAGATCGCCGTCGCCGGTCACCAAGGCATCGGCTTGGCCCAGCAGCGCAAGTTCGAGGAAAGGCCTGTCGGAAGAATCGCGGCATTCCGGCACGGCCGGAGGCTGCGACACGGTAACCGTCTCGCACCAAGGCAAGTAATCGGACAACAGGTCTTCTCGTTCGTCACCGGTCAGGCGGAACTTCGGATAGTGCAGCACGCGGAGCAGTTCCGCCGTCGTATCACGGCTTGCCAGCGGGCGGACGGCTTCCGACTGCCAGGCATGACGCAGCCAGGACAACGATCCGGTAGGGAACAGCAGGGCCGACAGCAGCACGTTTGTGTCGAGCACCAGGCGTAGCCGGGTCATTTTGCCCGGCGAGCCCATGCCACGGCCTCGCCCACATCGGCCTCGGACAGGCCGAGCTCAGCCAACTTGGCGCGCACGGCATCGGCGCGGTTCAGACGCACCGGTGTCAGCACGATGCGACCGTTCTCTTTGGTCACATCGAAGTACTCGGCGCCTTGGAAGTCGGAGACCACGGCTTTGGGGAGGGTCAACTGGTTCTTGGACGTCAGCTTGGCAAGCATGGTTTACGCTTCGCGGTGAGAGTAAGGAAACAAGGAAAGCATACTTCCTTTCAACGGTAATTGCAATGGGGTGAGCTTTTGCAGAATTTCGACGGCAAGGGTTTTATGGATCGGGAGTGAGGACAGGGAATTCGAGGGGCAGGTCCGCTCCGTGCCTGAATGGCCACAAGAGGCACAAAAGCTGGAATCGGCAGGTCTCCAATCTCATTGAGGTATCCGGGTTCACAAAACCCGGCTCTCCGTCGAACCGCCACAAAAGGCACAAAAACGGAATGGGGCAAGATTGGAGCCTTATTTTGTGACTTTTGTGCTTTTTGTGGTTGAGCCGTCTACCCCATTGGTTGGGCAGCGGGAGTTCTCCCGGGAAAAGTCGGCGGAGAGGTGTCTGGCTCTGCCTCCTCAGGCGGTGACGATGCCCAGGGGCGGTCTCTTCTTCCAGCCGCCGCGGGTGAAATCGGGGAAATGGACCGGTTGGTTCCGGCTGGCGATGGAGCGCTCGCTCAGGGGAGAGACGGCGCTCAAGGCCGCGGCGTCGTAAACGTCCATGTCGAGGGGGGTGCCCCGTCGCAGGCACTGGATCAGGCGGTAGTCCTCGATATAGTCCATTCCGCCGTGGCCGGCTCCCCTGGACTGTTCTTGCATGGCCTTCCACAAGGGGTGCTCGAAGTCCGAGTGGTAATTGGACAGCGGTTCCCACTGGTGCTCCGGGGAGCGCCCCTCGATGTGGATCTTCTCCTCGGGATACTTGCGGACCAGGCCTCGGGTCCCCTGCACGTTGATGTCCCGGCTGTAGGGCCGGGGCGAATCGGTATCGTGCTTCACCACGATGGTCTGTCCCCCGACGGTCTGGATCAGGGTGGTGACCACGTCCCCCAGCGCATATCGTTTTCGGGCCTCCGGGCTCTCCGGGCCGAACTTCTTTTCCGCAAACAGATTGAGTCCCCTGGAGGGGCTGCTCATGGAAACCAGGCGGGCAAACTGGTTGCCCCGGTTGACGTTCATGCACTGGGCCACCGGTCCCAGCCCGTGTGTCGGATAGAGGTCCCCGTTGCGGGTCACGGAATGGGCCAGCCGCCACAGCCCCTCTCCCTCGTCGCTGAACTTGATGTCGCGCAGATCGTGCAGATAACCGCACTCGGCGTGGAGCAGATCTCCCAGCAGGCCCTTGCGAACCATGTTCAGAATCATCAGCTCGGCCCGGTCGTAGCAGCAGTTCTCCATCATGACGCAGTGCCTGCCGGTACTCTCCGAGGTCTCCACCAGTTGCCAACACTCCTCCAGCGTGACCGCCGCCGGCACTTCGGTGGCGGCATGCTTGCCGTTCTTCATGGCGGCGACGCAGACCGGGACATGCCAGCGCCAGGGGGTGGCGGTGTAGACCAGGTCCAGGTCTTCCTCGGCGCACAAACGCTCGAAATCGCGCTGGCCCCTGGTATAGAGCCTGGGGGCCGGCTGCCCCGCCTCCTGCACCATGGAGGCAGCCCGCTTGGCGTGCTCTTCCCGGATGTCGCAGATGGCCGTGACGGCCGCGCCTTCGATGCGGACCAGGTTTCTGATGTGCCCGGTCCCCATCCCGCCCACGCCCACGAATCCCACCCGGACCGATTCCATGGAGGGTTGGTGTGCCAGAGCCCGATGGCCGGCCGCCAGGCCAAGTCCAGCGACCGCGCCGGATTTCACAAAATCTCGCCGGTTGATGAATGAGCCGAGGGGCCGGTTTTCCATGCTCATGGGATTTCCTTTCCCGCGGGCAGTTCGCGGTGCCTGCCTTTCCTGGGAGGTGACTGCCTGCAGGTTCCAATTATATGCCAGCCGCGAGGTTTGACGGCTGATCGTTCACGAAGACGAACCACGAATGAACACGAATAGACACGAATACGAATGGATCTCTTTCGGCTTTTCTTCGTGGCCTATCGGCAACAAGGACCCTGTCCGGTTGATCCGGTTATCTACCTATTGAACATCGATGCACAGGATGCACAGGATTAACAGGACGAGAGGCTGTGGCACAGGAAGCTGACTGGCTGCGTTTTCCCTCACTCGAACCCAAGGGGGGTTCCCTTTGAGTGGGTCAAGAACATTAGTCTTTCTTCGTGTGTCTTCGTGGTCCTTCCTGTGTCTTCGTGGATAACTCTTTTTTTGTTGTTTCAAACAAGCCGGCACACCTTCGCCAGTCTGGCCGAAACGTTGTATCCTTGCTGGAAATCAATCCACCGGAACAAGACCCGCTTGTGATCGGTAGCGGACCGCCGGTATCGAGGCAGGCAAATAGGGAAGGGCGAAATGAACCATTACCGAGCAGTGCTTCTGTTGTCTCTGGGCCTCCTTCTGCAGGGTTGTGCGGCCAAGCAGGAGATCACCCACGTGGACGTGTTCACCTCGGGCCAGGACGGCTACCACACCTACCGCATCCCGGCCGTCGAAACCGCCCCCGACGGATCGCTGCTGGTGTTTACCGAAGCCCGCAAGTACAACAGCCACGACCCCGGAACGCACGGCAACGACATCGACCTGGTCTACAAGCGCAGCACCGACGCCGGCAAGACCTGGTCGGAGATGATGGTGCTGGACGACCCCGGGGAGCGCTGGGCCTCCTGCAACCCGGTCACCCTGGTGGATCGGACCACCAAGCGCGTGTGGCTGTTCCACAACCGCACCAAGCCGGACCGCAGCAGTGCGAGCGCCAGGGTCGGGACCGACGACTCCCAGGCCTGGGGGCGCTACAGCCGGGACAACGGGCTCACCTGGTCGGAGCCCATGGACCTCACCGCAATCGCCCGAGAGGTCGAGCAATGGGGAAGCTCTTTCTTCGGTCCGGGGGGCGCCATACAGAACGCCAAGGGGCGCCTGATCGTTCCGGTCTCCCAGACGACCGGAAAGGGCGACGGCGACGACCGGTCCACTCCCACCGCCTGGACGGCGTTCGTAATCTACAGCGACAACCACGGAGAGACCTGGACCCGGGGCCAGTTGGCCGTCCCCGCCACCAGCGAGAACCAACTGGTCGAGCTGGCCGATGGAAGCCTGCTGATGGACGCTCGCCAGGACGAGGGTCCAACCCGGCGGATCTTGCTCAGCAGCGACGGCGGCCAGACCTGGTCTTCCCCCAGGACCGGGCAGGTGGTGCCACCGATCGCCTCGGGCATCGAGCGTTACTCCCTGGCTTCGGCCGGCGACGACCGAAACCGGATCCTCTGGACAGGACCCAAGGGGCCCGGGCGGCAGACCCTGGTTCTGCGACTCAGCTATGACGAAGGCCGGACGTTTACCAACGAACGGGTTATCTCGGAAGAGAAGGCGGCCTACTCCGACATCACCCTGCTGCCCGACCGGAGCATCGGAGTCATCTGGGAGCGCGGCGGCTACGCCTTCCTTACCTTTACCCGCTTCGACCTGGGATTTGCCGAGTAGGCGGACAGGGTCGTCCAGGCGCCCGAAACACGCCCGGATTCCGTGTGGGACCGTAGGGGAAACGGCTCAACCACAAAAAGCACAAAAGGCACAAAAAAAGGCTCCAGTCTTGCCCGAATTTTTCAGGAAACGCCTCGCTTGCAACCCCGAGCATCCGCAATCCCGCACCCGATCATCGCCGAAGCCAGGTTCCCGAGCAGGAGCGTCCCGCCCTGCTTATCCTGTGCATCCTGTGCATTGATGTTCAATTCTTGGCCCTTCTCGATTGATCTGCCCCGTCGCGTACCGTCGCCATGCCCAACACTCCGTCATCATCGGGCAGCGGGATCAGCCCCCGGCCCGGCGTTCTTGCCCCGTGCGGGCAGGGAGGTTAGAATCTTCCCGTCGGATGGATTGGGAGAAGGTTCAGGGAAAGACATTCAAACCTGAAATCGAAAATCGAGGGTCTCATGCGTGGAACAGTCGTGCTTGCCGCAATGCTTTGTGCGGCGGTCGGTGGCACAGCCCCGGCGGCCGCGGAGGAAGGGTCCAGGAAGGAGAACGGATTTCGAGAATCCTACGCCACTCTCAAGCGAACCCTGTGGACAACCTCTCGGGTCAAGGGGTCTCCCGATCCTCCCAACCCCTTCCGCACCGAGGTGGCCTTCCCCCACCTGAGGTTCGAGCAGCCGCTGGAGCTGACCATTGCTCCCGGCAGCGATCGCCTGTTCGTGGTGGAACGTTTCGGCAAGATTTTTTCTTTCGAAGTGAATCGGGAGACCACCGAGGCGGAACTGCTGATCGACCTCGAGAAGACCACCTACGGCTTGGCGTTCCACCCCAGGTTCCAGGAGAACGGCTACTTCTACGTCACCTACGTGCTGGACCCCATCAAGACCCTCCCCAAGGGCACCCGGATTTCACGCTTCCAGGTTCGGCCCGACAACCCCTACCAGGCCGATCCGTCCTCGGAAACCATCATCTTTGAATGGCCTTCCGGCGGACACAACGGAGGGTGTCTCAGGTTCGGGCCCGACGGCTATCTCTATATTGCCACAGGAGACGGCAGCGGCATCGCCGACGAGCTTGACACCGGACAGGATATCTCCGACCTGCTGGCCTCCATTTTAAGGATCGACGTCGACCGCCCCGATCCCGGAATGAACTACGGGATTCCCAAGGACAACCCCTTCGTGGGCCGGAAGGGCGCCCGCGCCGAGATCTGGGCCTACGGCCTGCGCCAGATCTGGAAGATGAACTTCGACCGCCAGAACGGAAATCTCTGGGCCGGGGAAGTGGGCCAGGACCTGTGGGAGATGATCTACCTGATCCAGCCGGGAGGCAACTACGGCTGGAGCGTCCAGGAGGGCAGCCACCCCTTCCGGCCCGATCGCCGCCTGGGACCGTCGCCCATTCTGAAGCCGGTCGTCGAGCACGGCCACTCCGATTTCCGCTCCATCACCGGAGGCTTTGTCTACCGGGGCGAACGGCTGCCGGAAATCGCCGGCACCTACGTCTACGGGGACTATGACACCGGGCGTATCTGGGGGTTCCGCCATGACGGAGACCAGGTCAGCGACCACCGGGAGCTGGTCGACACCTCCTTCCGCATCATCGATTTCGGACAGACCCACCAGGGCGAGCTCTACGTGATGGACTTCATCGGCGGCCGGATCCATCGACTGGTTCGCTCTCCGGTCGTGCACCAACCCAATCAATTCCCCCTCCGGTTGAGCCAGACGGGGCTCTTCTCCTCGGTGCGGGAGCACAAGCCCGCCCCCGGCCTGATTCCCTACTCGGTGAACTCGGAGCTCTGGTCCGACGCCGCTCTCAAGGAGCGCTGGATCGCCATCCCGGGGGATTCCCAGGTGGAATTCGACACGGTGGAGTACCCGCAACCCGCGCCCGGCGCCCCTCTGGGCTGGCGTTTCCCCGACGGCACGGTGATCGTCAAGACCTTCTCCCTGGAGCTGGAGGCGGGAAACCCGGACAGTGTCCACCGGGTGGAGACCCGCCTGCTCCACCAGGAGGCCCTGGGGGGAACCGAGGAAGTTGGAGACCAGTACTGGAAGGGATACTCCTATGTCTGGAACGAGGACCAGACCGATGCGACCCTGGTGGGGACGCGGGGCCTGGATCGAACCTATACCATTGCCGACCCGGAAGCCCCCGGCGGAAAGCGCGAGCAGGTCTGGCGGTTTCCCAGCCGCGCCGAATGCACGCTCTGCCACACCGTCCCGGCCAAGTACGTCCTGGGCTTGAACACCCTGCAGATGAACAAGGAGCACGACTACGGATGGACCACGGCCAACCAACTGGAGGTGCTGCACCAGTTGGGAGTGTTCACCGAGCCGCTGCCCAAGTCGCCGTCAGAGCTTCCCAGAATCTACGACCACCTCGACCCGAGCCGTTCGTTGGAAGAGCGGGCCCGGGCTTACCTGCACTCCAACTGCGCTCACTGCCACCAGAAGTGGGGAGGCGGCAACGCCGACTTCCTATTGCACGCAACCATCTCCCTCGAAGAAACCGGGACGGTGGGCGTGACGCCCGGCCACGGAGATTTCGACATCGCCGAGGGCCGCCTGCTGGCTCCGGGAGACCCGGACCGGTCCCTGATCCTCTACCGCATGACCAAGCTGGGTCTGGGCCGCATGCCGCACATCGCCTCCAACGTGGTCGACCGAGAGGCCGTGGAACTGATCCGGGAGTGGATCTCCAGTCTGCCGGCTGAAGCCGAGGTCGCCGCAAATCGACCCTGAGGGTCCGCCCGGACCTTCCCCCTACCTGCCATGAGGCCATCCGTCAATCTCCTGCGTTGGCCGAACCTGGTCATGGCATTGCTCTACCTGTTTTGCCTGGCCGTCCAGTACAACGATCCCGACCCCTGGCGCTGGGCCGGACTCTACGGCTTGGCCGCCCTCTGCTGCTGCCTGGCTGCTCTGGGAAGCGTGCCCAGAGTCATGCCCCTGGTGCTGGCCCTGGCGTCACTGGGCTGGGCCGGGATGCTGGCTGCGCGGGTGTCCGGCGCCCTGCCGGCCTGGGAACTCCTGGCCGCCTTCGAGATGGCGAACCTGGAGGTGGAGGAAATCCGGGAGATGGTCGGCCTGATCCTGGTCGGACTGTGGATGGCCGTCCTGACCCTCTTCCCGGGGCGCAGGGTTCCCTACTGAAGGACTTGTCTGAAACAGAAAAAGAGTTATCCACGAAGACACACGAAGGACGACGAAGGGCCACGAAGAAAGACTAATGTTCTTGTCCCACTCCAAGGGAACGCCCCGTGGGTTCGGGTGAGGGGAAACGCAGCCAGTCAGCTTCCCGTGCAACAGCTTCTCATTCCTTTTATCCTGTTCATCCTGTGTATCCATGTTCCCTAATGCAACCAACCGGGTTAACGGAACATGGGCCTATTCCCGATAGGTCATGAACTTCCTTGGTTGTACTCTCGGATGATCCGCACGACAGGACTGGAACTGCGGAGATTGAGGTAGGGGAAGACCGGGTTGGAGAGCCTGCCGGCAGAGGACGGGCCTAGGCCGGCGCGGTAGGCGGTCAAACTGGTCCGGCCGGAATTTGGCTTTGGCAATCAGGGGCACCCGTGTTGGCACTAGTTCAAGCGCTCAGGTCCAACTCGAGTGGGCACGGGCGAACGGCGGAAGCCTCACAGAGGATTTCCGGCATGGGCCGCGGGCAAGCCGGGGTTCGGTATCCCAACCCTAGCCGGGTCCATGCTTGCATGCCGTTCGGGTACGATCCCGGCCCGCCTTGCGTCCTTGCCAGAAAAAAATGCCGCCGGACCAGCGGTCGATGGCCGCCGGCCCGGCGGGTGGTTTCCTTTGAGTATGAAAGTCAGCCCTTGATGCGGTTGACCGTCCACAGCACCACAACCGTGGCAACAGCGGCGTTCAACGCCATGCTGATCTTGCCGACGATGGTGTCCAGTTGACCGCCAATCCCGGGGATGGCGCCCAGCACGTCCGACCCGGCTGCAGCCGCGGCCGCAACGGCAAACACCAGGAAGCCGGTGGCATCATCGGCGTCGAGGGCCGTGGCGGCATACACAATACCCGCGAGGACCAGAATGATCCCAAGAGCACCTTGATCCTGCAAGTCAGGGGCAAAGGCTTTCACAATTGCCACGACTGCCACTACAGCGACGAGAATCCTAGTTAGCATTTTCTTCTCCCCTCGTAGTCACAAGTATAGGTCCGCGCACCACCGACTTCCCGCATTTGGAGACAAGCCCCCGTCAGCAATGGAAACAAGCCGCCATCAAGGGTCTTCAAGTAAATGTTGCGCAGCGTGAGTGGGAGATATATATCAAGGCTTCATCGATTTGGATAGAAAAAAATGAAAGAAAAAAACACCCCCCGCGGAGACGCTTGAATTGTCGTGCCCGCAGGCCGCGGCCAATCGCCGAAACACCGCACCAGGACTGCGGTTTCGGGCATGCTGGATTCCCGCCGGACGGAGGCTCCCACCGGCTCGCAACAACATTTGTCTGCCGACGTGGCTTCACCAGTCCCAAGGAAACTTTACACTCAGGGTTTCCATTTACCGTCCTCAATCCCGGGTGACCGGTGTCAGCAGCTCCTGGTACAGTTCGGGGCGGCGCTTTCGCAGCGTGAAGTTGGTATTGGCGCGAGCCTTGGCAAAGGACTCGGCCGTCAGGTCGGCCACGGCCATGTCGGCTTCGATCTTGCGGGTCTTGGACTCGGCCAGCAGTTTTCCGTCCGGAGCGAAGATCAGCGTTCCCCCGGCGTGGTAGGGCTGGCGCCGGTATTCGGGACGATAGAACTCCACCGTCCCCGCCGCTCCGGCCTGGTTGGTGATCACGGCGAAGACCCCGTTCTCGACGGCGCGGAAGCGGTAGAGGCTGAGCTGGTCCTTGGTCCGGCGGGCGACGGCCTCCTCGGTCTCCCCGGTCCAGGGTCCGCTGCGGCCGGCGCTGGCCATCAGGAGGACCTCAGCCCCCTTGAGGGTCAGCACGCGGGCCACCTCCGGGTACATGGCGTCGTAACAGACGATGACGCCCACCTTGCATTTCCCCACGTCGTGCACCGGCAGGGCGCCGCCCCCCACGTACATCAGGCCTTCGTCCTCGGACATGTGGACCTTGCGCGACTTGCCCAGGTAGCCGTCCGGACCGACCAGGACCTGGCAGTTGTAGACCAGGTCCTTCTCCTTTTCCGACATGCCCACCGCCAGCACCATGCGGAACTCGCGGGCGAGCTGCGCCAGGCGCCGCACGCTGGGGCCTCCCGGCACCGGCTCGGCGGCCGACCAGCACTCCTCCGCCATCCAGTGGCCGTGGATGGCCAGTTCCGGGAAAAGAGCCAGCTCCACGCCCTGCTCGGCGGCTCTGCGGGTCCAGCGTTCCACTTCCGCCAGGTTCCGCTCGGCCTGCCCCAGGTATCCGTTCATCTGAATTCCGGCCACTCTGACGGTCTGCAAGGCGTCCTCCTTCCCTTGCCTGGAACTGTCCTGTTTCGCCCCTTATGAACCGCCCCGTCACATGGGACGGCGGCGCGGTTAGGTAAGAAGTGAATAGTGGAGAGTGGCGAGTGAAGAGTTATTTGATCGACACGTCAAGCATTTTGTTGACCTCAGTGCAATGCTTGAAAGGTGCAACCAGGTGATCAGGCGTTTGCCGGTTTCCGAAACCCTCGGCTGACCACTCTCCACTCTTCACTCTCCACTGTCCACTAATCCGGCTAAAACCGAATGCTCCAGGTTCCCGACTCCAGGTAGACGTCCAGGGCCACGCCCTTGAGATAGTCGTAGCAGAAGTAGTTGAGGGCGCCCAGGGCTCCCAGGTCGGAGGGGTCCCGGACCGCCCCGGCCCAGTGTCGGATGGCCGACTCCAGCAGGGCCAGGGACTTCTCCAACCGGTCGTTGGTCTCATTCATGGCCTTTTCGTAGGCCGGAGCGTCCTTGCCGGCCAGCGCTTTCCTGGACTGCAGGTAGGAAAGCCTGGCCCGGCGCACTTCCTGCACGGCGGCGATGTAGTCGGTGCCGAAGTGCAACTGTCCCAAGAGCTGGCGCAGATAGCTCTTCCCCTGGGGACGGGTCTTGTGCAGCGCCGATTCCACCAGCGGGGCCGCCTTCAGATAGTGCGCCCGCAACTCCTCCCATCCCGGATTGGGGCCCGAATCGGAATTCCAGTGCTTGCGCATCATGGTGGTGACCGGGAAGAGGAATCCCATGGCCACCCGGTCTCCGGCGAGAGTGGCCTCTTCCAGGATGCGGTAGGCCTCAAGCATGTCGGAGACGGACTCCTCCCCACACACCTGCCGGACCTGGTCCCGGTAGACCGACTCGGGGGTGACCCTGGAGGACCAGGAGGCCTGAGCCATGTAGGCGGTCCCCGCCTCCAGCTTGGTGACCAGGAACTGCCGGCCGAAGTAGCCGACGACGTTGTAGCGCTCCATGGCCTGGAAGATGCGGTGAAGCGGCTGGGTAGGCAACTGGGGGAGGATGCCGATGTTGTCGTCGGCCAGGGTGGCCAGGACCGCTACCTTCATGGGGCTGTGCTCGGCAAAGGCCAGCATTTCGGTGCGTTCGGCGGCCAGCGAGGTCAGGTAATCCATGGGGACCATCAACATCACCCGACCCGGGAAGATCCTGGGCATGACCGGATAGAATTCGTCGCTGAAGGTGCTCACCACCACGGTGGCCTCGGGATTGGCCGTCCCCTTGAGGACCTCACCCTCGTTGAGCAGCTTGTCCAGCGTGTCGGCGTTGGCCAGGGCTCCCTTGAGTTCCTCCACCGGCCGGTCCCCCTTGCGCACGCCCACCGGCATGGTGTTGGTTGCGGCCGACTCCAGCATCCGTTCCAGGCTGAACTCCGGCTCCAGCCGGTACTTGCGGTCCAGGCGCTCCCACATCTCCCGGTAATGCTCTCCGCCTCCCGGCAGCTCCGGCTGGGTCAGTCCATAGAAGTCCGCTTTCGGATAGGTGTTGACGTGAGCCCGGATGATGGTCTTGTTCAGCTCCATGACGGCGGGGTTGTCGGGCGTCATGTAGGGAAACGCCTGCGGATCGACGGCGTATTCCGAGATTCCCAGGCGGGCGTTGCGCGCACCCTTCATCGCCTCCCCGGGGATGTACTTCCGGTCCGACCACTGGGGCAGCTTCCAGTTGAACTCGTTGGTGAACTGGTTGATCCTGAAGTTCAATCCGGTCTGCATGCCCCGGCGCCTGGCATAGGCAAACAGCTCGCGCAGCAGTCCCTGGGCGGCCCTCACCCGTTCCCGGTAGGTGGCGGCGCCGGCCAGTTCCGGGTTCACCAGTTGGCGTCGCCCCGAGAACAGTTCCCGGCCGATGGTCTCCGCGTGAATCGGAACCTCCCAACCATAGTGCAGGACACCGGTGACCTTGGGTTGGTCCCGCACCTGGTAGTGAACGAAGGGCTGGTGCGGGTAGATCTGTGCATAGAGGACATTGAACTTCATCTTGGCCAACTGGTCGATCAGGTGGCGGTAGTCCTTCATTCCGTAAAAGATCAGCGAGGTGGCCAGGTTGTTGATGGCGCGGTAGGAACGAAAGCGGAAGCGAGGCTCCCGCACCAGGTCCAGTCGGCGGGGCGGGAACGGCTCCGCCACTTGGGGGAAGACGTCCTTTTCCAGAAGGAAACGGACGCCGGAGCGCTCCACCAGCTCGTAGACCGCCCACAGGGTCGCCGCCGGGCTGCCTCCCCCCAGGATGAGCAGTTGCCGCTCTCCGGCGCTCACCCGCTTGAGGACGATGCCCTGGTCGCTCACCCGCGGCCAGGTGTGATGGTCTGCAATCTGGTGGAAGGAGGGATTGGTTTGGGGATTCCCCAGGAGGATGCTGAGTCCTGTTCCGGTTCCCAGGTCCCGCACCAGCTCCGACCGGATGCCGTAGAGCTCTCTCAGATAGCGGACCAGCTCATGGGCGGCAAAGACTTCCAGGTCGGGCGCTTCCGGCCCCAGGACAATAGAGCAGCGAAGGGCCCCATCCCGAGTTGAAGCCTCCTCGACCGCGGGAACGGTCGAAGCCCTCGCCGGACTCGGGCAGAAGGCCGACGCCAGCAGCACCGGCAGGCCCCACCGCCGGACAACGCGAAGGAAAGTTGCCGCCATTAAACCTCCAGGGTCGCGGTCGACCCAGATGAGTGCTGTCCCCGCTCCCCACGACGGGGCGGATCATTCGAGAGAAAAACAGGGGGGCGTTGATAAAGACGAACCACGAATGAACACGAATACGAATGGATCTCTTTCCGTTTTTCTTCGTGGCCTATCGGCAACCAGGACCCTGTCCCGTTGATCCGGCTATCTACCTATTGAACATGGATACACAGGATGCACAGGATTAACCGGACGAGAGGCTGTTGCACGGGAAGCTGACTGGCTGCGTTTCCCCTCACCCGAATCCAAGGGGCGGTCCCTTTGAGCGGGTCAAGAACATGGTCTTTCTTAGTGGCCCTTCGTCGTCCTTCGTGTGCCTTGGTGGATAACTCTTTTCGTCTTTTGTCGTTGTTTCAGGCAGCGCCGCCGACTACGGCTGGCAGGCCCGGCGATAGTCGACCAGCCGTTCGGCCACGAAGCCCTCCAGGTTGACCGACTCGAAGAAGCGGGCGCCCATGTCGTAGAGCTCCTTGACGTGCTCTTCGCTCTCGGGCGAGACGCCCACGTGAATGCCGTGCCGCCTGCCGACTTCCAGGGCCTTGTCCAGGGCCTGCAGCACCAGGGGATGGCGGGTCTCTATGGGGTGTCCATAGGCGGTGGACAGATCCCAGGGACCCATGTTGAAGATATCGATGCCGGGGACGGCGCCAATGGCCTCCAGTTGCTCGACGGCAGCCGGCTCCTCCAGCATGAGCGCCACCAGGACCTGGTCGTTGGCCTGGTCCAGGTAGGCGCGCGCGTCCCCCAGACCATAGTCGATGGGGCGTCCGGGCCCTGCGCCGCGCCTTCCCTGCGGGGGGTACTTGCAAAGCGATACCGCCGCCCTGGCGTCCTCGACGCTGGTGATGTGGGGAAAGAGGATACCGTCGGCTCCATGATCCAGGGCCTGCTTGACCAGGGTCCGCTCCACCCCCGGCACCCGCACGATGGGAGTCGCCCCGGTGGCCCGAACGGCCAGGATCATGGCATCCAGGGTATCGCTGCTGATGGTTCCGTGCTCGGCATCCAGCATGATGCACTCGTACCCGGCCAAGCCACCGATCTCGGCCAGGTTGGGATGAGGAGTTCGGATGGTGCAGGAAAAGACCGCCTTGCCCTGCTGCAGCAAGGCCTTCATTCGGTTTTGCATGAGAACGATCCTCTGGTTAGTGATCAGTGATCAGTCATCAGTGGTCAGTGGATAGTGATCAGTTTTTTTTGATCGCCGCGTTAAGCATCTTGATGATGTCGGTGCGGTCCGTCAAAACGTGCAACCAAGTCCCAAGACGCTTGAAGGTTCCCAGATCGCTCCACAAACCACAACTGACCACTGGCCACTGGCCACTAGCCACTCAATTCAGTCCCGCCGGGTACCGGAATCCCTTCACCTTGGTCTGGATGGACCAGACCGAGGACTGCCCCACCATGTAGAGCACGTCGTAGTTCTCGCCGCCGAAGGTCAGGCTGACCGGAAACTGCGGGCACCAGATGGTTCCCACGTAGTTGCCGTCGGCGTCGAAGATCTGCGCGCCCGACAGGGTGGCCACGTAAATGCGGCCGTCCATGTCCACCGCCATGCCGTCGGCCTGGGAGTTGAAGCGATCCTTCACCTCCTCGGCATCCAGCACGTCCGGTCCCAGGTTCAGCATGGCGAACTTGCGCTTGTTGGTGAGCGAGCCGTCCTCCTGGACGTCATAGGCCCAGACGAAGTTTTCCCCGGGCTGCAGCCAGGTGTTGTTGACGTAGAAGGTCTTGCCGTCGGGAGAGATCTCCACCCCGTTGGGCATGGCGAACTCGCCAGCCGGGATCACCACCTTGCTCTTCCCCTTGGGGTCGCGGTAGTAGACTTGGGTCCCCGGCATCTTCTTGGCGTCCGGGATGAACTGGGGATCGGTGACGTAGATTCCGCCTTTCAGATCCATCACGATATCGTTGGGACCGTCGATGCGGGTGCCGTCGACCCTGGAGAGCACCGTCCTCAGGATCCTGCCGTTGTGGCGGCTCATCTCGATGACTCGATGGCCGAACATGTCGCAGACCAGCAGATGCCCGCGCTTGGAAGCAATGGTTCCATTGGTCTGCATTCCCCGGGCGATCGCCTTCCATTTTCCGTCGGGCGACATGCGGATGGTCCGACTCTTGCTGACATCGGCCGACCAGTCCGCGCGGAAGTGCATGTCGGAGAAATAGAGATTCCCCTTCAGCCAGGTGGGGCCCTCGGTAAAGACGAATCCCTCGGCCAGCTTGACGGGCTTGACCCCCGGGTCGATGACTTCCCGGTAGAGAGCGTTCTGCTTTTCCGCGTAGGCTATGTAGTCGGGCCGGACCGGCCAGAAGATGTCCAGCGCATCGGCGCCATGCTCTCCCATGTGGCCCGAGTGGACCATCCCGCCCGGCAGCAGGTGCGTTTGCTGCTCCTTGCCGTTTATGGGGTGGCGGGCATCCAGGATGCCCTGCTCCAGCGAACCGCGCAGGGTGACCATCAACTGATCCTCGGGATGGATGTGGAGACCGAAGTTGGAATTGGGGTCCATGCGAATCGAGCTCAGCATGACGTTCTTCCCCCAGATCAACCGGGCGAGGGCTTCGCTGCGCTTGTAGGTCTTGTCCTTGGCCACAGGAGTCAGGCCCGTCCACTGGATCTCGTTGAGGTTGTAGACCTTGTTGGGCTCGATGGACGGAGTCACGCCCTGGTCGGGAAAGGACACCCGGGTGTTATCGGCGTGGGGTTTTCCCGCCAGGCTCAAGTGGTCCAGCCGAACCGGAGAGAAGACCTCGATGGCCTTGAGCCCCTCCTCGCCCGCCTTGAGGGAACGCTTGCTTCCGGGCGTCAGGTAGAGCAGGCTGTCCTTGGCCAACTCGAAGGTCTCTTCGCCGACCGTGCAGGTGGCGGAGCCCGCCTCCACCAGCGTGATCACTTCTTCAGCCAGCGCCTGCTCGGGATAGCTGCTGCCCGCCTCCATGCTGAGGCGCTCCATCAGGAGGCCCTCTCCCCAGGCGACGCTGGCCTGCACGCCTTCGGCGATCTGGATCACCGGAAGCTCGGAGGTCGGTACGGGTTTGCCCGCCTCCAGGCTGGGGGTGACCTCGGTATGGGGGATATCCCGCTCCCGCCCCTTGATGTTGTGCTCCTCGATGACCTTCTGGTTGACGGCCCGCCACCCGTTCCCGGCGGTGCAGCCGGCAAGGCCGGCGATCAGAACCCCGCAGACCAGCAGAACCAACAATGGTGAATCTCGGTGTACCCGCTTCATAGTGGAAACTCCTTCTTTAATCGGATTCGAAGCAACACTCAAACTGACATTTCCGGAACGCCCCGGCTTCCCAGGAACGGAAAGGGAGCCCGGGATGGAACATTCTATCCGCGGCGATAGCCCAGGTGGATCTCGACGCTCTGCACCGTGAGAGGCGGTCGGATACGCGGATCACGCTTCAGCAGCCGCACCTGGACGTGGTGGACGCCCCGGCCTGCCTGATCGGGTGACAGCCGCCACACCAGCCAACTGTTTTCGGCCACGTCGGAGGGATTGTTCGGGTCTTCCGAGGCCACGTTTCGTATCTCGGGCTCGGGAAGCAGGTTTCCATCCAGCTTCACCTCGACGCGGTCGTTCACCGAACGGCTTCTGAGCTCCAACTGCAGCTCGATCCTTTCCAGATTTCCGGCCTGGGCCTCCTTCCGGGTATCGTCGTAAACTCCCACCTGAAAGCCGGGACCCTCCTCGGTCAGGGTGGGGTAGAGCTTGACCGGAGTCTCGCCGTAGATGCGGTCGTGCAGGTCGGCTCCAGCCCAGGCTCCCTCCTTGGGCTCGCTGAAGGGCCAGCCTCCGACGTATCGATGGAGGGTGGCGTACACCTTGTCGGTTCGCTTCAGGGTCTCCGGGGCTCCGATGGTGGTGAGCAGGGGCCGCCGCGTTTTTTCGTTGGCATGCCAGTTGAAGACATACATGCCGTCGGCTCCCCGCTCCCAATAGGCGTTGGCCGCCGCCCGCACCATGGCGGTATTCCACTGCCGTCGGGGCAGGAGGCTTTTATGGGGGCCCCAGAAACCGGAGTCGAACCCCGGGTAGAAGGGGATCCCCGAATCCTTGAGCAAGTCCTGGAAGGCCTCCACCTCAACGCCGTAGTCAGTGCCGGCTCCTCCCCCGGCGATGACCAGGTCGCAAAGCCCTTCCTTGATCCAGACCGGCAGGTCGTAGCCGATGCGCCCGCAGGACTCCAGGGTGGTGGCTACCCGGACCGCCACGTGAAAGGGTCTGCCCCGCTCCCGCCCAATCTGCTCGGTCATGCGGCGCAGCGCCCGCTGCAGGTCGGTGAGGGTGTAGCGCAGCCGGTAGGCGTCGTCCAGGGGCAGGTGGAAGGCGTGCCGCTGCCAGTCCAGCTCCACGCCGTCCCAGTCGGCCAGGCGGCAGACCTCGGTCACGTGGCGCAAACGGTGCTCCCGCACCTCGGGGATGGCGAAGTTCCAGGAGGCCGCAAACCACTTGGGAGCCTGGCGCGGGCCCAGGCACCACTCCGGGTGGTCGCGCCGCAATTGGGTCAGTCCCCGCATCTGCGTACCCGCCATCTCGGAGACCTGCATGCCCCTGAAGTGGTTGTCGTTCATTCGGATGGAGGCATAGACCTGCATACCCAGCTCGTGCCCCCGGTCCACCACGGCCTGGTAGGGGTTCTCGCCCCGCTCCAGCATGGCCCGCACCCCTTCGCTGTGGCGCATGGAGCGGACGCTGTCATACTTGCGGTCCACGGTGTCACCCACCATCTCCATGACCTGGGACGCCCACTTGGCCTCATGGGTGCCCAGGCACCAGAAGTGGGCCCCCACCTGGGTGTCCTTCATGGGCGCATAGACCTTGTCCAGGAACTGTTCCTGAGACTGCGGGAATTCCGAGTAGTCGTGGGGGGCGCCGTCCCAGTTGTAGATGATTCGATAAGCGGGGGGCTTGGGGCGGCCGTCGCCGGTCGAACGGGAGGCCGGTTTCGTGCCGGAGGCCGCTGCAGGGGCAGCCAGCGCATTTCCGAGGGCAGCCGCTCCCAGCGCCCCGGCGCCCAGAAAAGTCCGTCGGGTATGCTCCATTGCCAATCTCCCTTCCTGTCCGGCCTGGAACCCGGACTCAGTGAAATGTTCCTGCCGGCAGAATCAGGCCCTGCAGAAATGAGAGCCTTCGGGCGGCCGGTAGCTGATCTGCAGCTCGGGAGTCTCCAGCTTGCGGTTGCCCTGGACTTTGGATTCCAGGCAGTGGTCGAGGATTCCGCTGACGATCAGGGTCCGCTCCGCCGGAAAGGGAGCCTCACCCGTCTCGATCATCTCCTCGATCTTTTCCGCCAGGCAGGCGGAATAGGTCACGTTGGGTATTGGCGGCAGTTGAAACAGCAGGGACTGCGGTTCCGCCATCCCTTGCAGCTTGGCGGCAAAGGTCCGGTCCTGGACGCCGCCGTTCAGCATGAGCAGGGTAGACTGCAGGCCGTCGGCGTGCTCGATGAAGTAGGCCGCCGGTTCCTTGACGATCTTGGGGAGTTGGCCGTTGTTGGCCAAGTCCTGGGGCCGGGCATCGATCAGGGTGTCTCCCAGCAGCTTGTTGGAACGCGACAGCGCCGCCTCCAGCAGCCTCTTGGACCAGCGGCCCTCCTCGCCGGCCTTCCAGACGGCATCGCCCTGGATCAGTTGCACCGACTTGACGCCGGACTCTCCGCCTCGGCGCCGCTCCACCATGCACTGCATGGCCTCCAGAGCGTGGTAGTCGCTGGCGTCGGAGGACCCCACGCCCACCATCAGGGCTTCCTCGATGACGCAGTCCAGCGGGAACTCGATGGCCGGGATTCTCCAGGTGACCGGCAGGGAAGATCCCGCCAGCAGGGGGAACCCCAGCCGCTTGGAATCGGCCACCATCTTCTTGGCCTTGGCCGTGTCGTAGGAGAGGTGCTTGTCGTTGAACACCGGAACGGCGCGCCCGTCCTGCTCGAAGACCTCCACCACCTGCTGGAAGAACTCGTAGCGCGGATAGAGCACCTGTCCCTTGGCGTTGCGGGGATAGTCTCCGTGCTCGATGATCAACAGCACGGCATCCACCGCCAGCTTGTCGCCGCCGCACCTCAAGGCCTCCTGGATGGTGGGGTAGACCTGGAAGCCGAACTCGTCGGCCCGAGCCTGGCTCTGGTCTCCCTCGGGCTTCTGGTGGACGTAGAGGGAAACCACGTCCATTTCGGGGTGATGCCATCGGCCCTTGCTGGGGTATCCCACCAGAAAGCGGTCCCCGAAATGCTGGGCGTGGGAGAGGTACCTCCAAATGGAGGCGACGATGGCGAGCTTCTTCCGCTTCTTGGGGGACGGTCCCCCCGCACAGCCCAGGTGGGCCGCCAGTCCGGAGGCCGCGGCGATTTCCAGAAAGGTCCGTCTGCTGAGCATCAGCTCCTCCAGAAAGTGGACTCTTGATTCGGTTGGTAGCGGATGTTCAAGTGGGGCGTCTCCAGGCGCTTCTGTCCCTGCCAGACGGACTCGACGCCGGCGGCCGTCAGGCCGGTGGTCAGCAGGGTGCGTTCCACCGGGTAGCCCGCCTTCCCCGTCAGGAACATCCGCTCCACGTGATGACACTGCGGATTGAAGAAGTTGCAGACCTCCCGGGGCGGCAGGAACATCTGGGTGGAGATCACCTCGCCTCCCTTGAGGCGGGCGGCGAAGGTGAAGTCCATCACCAGTCCCTCCATCAGCAGGATGGTGCCCTTGAGGCCGTCCAGATACTCGAAGCGATAGGCGAGCGGCGTGTTCTCGGTGATCAGCCCCGGGACCTCCTCCAGGCTGGGCATGACGTGGTTGAACCCCTCGCGGCTGGGAGTCAGGCTGTGGCTGCGGCAGAGACAGGTCTGGAACAGCTCCGGGTCCCACCCGCCCGCCTGCCAGGATCCGGCCTTCATGGCCTGGAAGACGGGATCTCCCCTGAGGGCGTGGATGGATGCCGCCCCGGTTTCGCCCCCGCGCCGGCGCTCGACCATGCACTGCAGCCCTTCCAGGGCGTGGATGTCGTATCCGTCCATCCCTCCCACGGCCAGGCAGAGCGCCTCCTCGATCTCCGCTCCCAGGGGCATGTCGATGGAGGGCAGCCTGGGCGTCACCGGCACCGAGGAGCCGGCCAGGAAGGCAAAGTCCAACTCCCTGGAGATGTCCACCATCTCCTTGGCCCACTCCCACTTCCAGGAAAGGTGCTTGTCGTTGAACACGGGGACGCTCCTCCCGCTGTCGCGGAAGACCCGGGTGATTTCCTTGAACCACTCGTAGCGGGGATAGAGGGTCTGCCCCTTCTCGTTCCTGGGATAGTTGCCGTGCTCGCCGATCAGCAGCACGCCGTCCACGGCCAACCGGCTCCCCCCCTGAGTCAGGGCCTCGGCAATGGTGGGGTACTTCTTCATGGTCGGGAATCGACGCAGGCGGTCGTGGATGAGGGTGTTTTTCGGAGTCTGATCGACATACACCGAGACCACGTCCATGGGAGGGCGATGGTGGCGGTTGCCCCAGCCGTAACCCCACAGGAATCGATCCACGATGTGCTGGGCGTGGGAGTAGCGGCGGTATTCGCTGACCACCGCGGCAATGCGGGGCCTCTTTCGGGAGGGAACAGCGGCGGCCATTCCTCCGGCGGCCGCCAGCGGCGCGGCCGAAAGGACGTTCCTTCGAGACAATCCAGGTGAGGGCGCCCGGGACATGGCTGGACTCCTGAAAGCGCAAAACAAAGACTGATAAGGACCTTTCGCAGGGCTACAAAGCATAATCAAGCGGTTCCAACAAAGCAACTGCTTTCCGGGCAGGGCCGGCGGCCCACCCGGGCGGACCCCATTGCCGTCAAATCTCCCTGTTTTGACTGAGCCGGGGGGCTTCCCTACAATCTTCGCCGGCAGTCTCGAAACCCGACGTGCAGGGAGCCTGTCGGGAACCGGATTCCCATTCCCATGGTCACTCTCCCCGATGTATCCAGGATTCTGGTCATCCGTTACGGTCGGCTGGGAGACCTGGTGCTGCTGATTCCCGCTTTGCGGGCCCTGCGCCGCCGGTTCCCCGCGGCCCACATCTCCGCCCTGGCGGATCAACGCTACGCTGCCGTTCTGGAGATGTGCTCCGCCGTCGACAGGGTGATTGCCTCGGATCGCATCGGCATGCGGGACAGCCCCTGGTGGTCGGGAGCGCTCAGCGCACTCCGGTCGGCCCATGAGCTTCGCAATGCCCGCTACGAACTGGTGATCGATTTCCACGGTTTTCGGGAAACCAACCTGCTGGCCTGGTACAGCCGGGCCCCCTGGCGGATCGGCCTCAAGAGGAACGAGCCCTCCTATCTGCCCTTCTGCTTCAGCCTGGACCCGGTGCCGGAAGACCAGAACCTGCACGTGGCCGATCGCTTCGATTCCCTGCTGGAAACCCTGGGGGTGAGCCCAGGTGACCGTGACACCCGGCTGGAGGTCCCTTCGGAAAGCCGCGACAGGGCGGAGCGATTCCTGCGGGAAAAGAGGATGGATGGATGCCCCTGCCTGATCGGCATGAACCTGGGAGCCAGCGCGGCCGACAAGATGTGGCCGGCGGCGTGCTTTGCCACCTTGGCCGACAAGCTGGCCGACAGGTTTGAGCTGGGTGTCCTCTTTCTCTGCGGGCCCGGGGAGGAGGAGCTTCTCAGGCAAGCCGAGTCCTCCCTGAAAACCGACCGCTACGCTCTGGCCGGTCAACTCGGACTCAAGGACCTGGCCGCGGTGATCAGCCGCTGCCACCTGCTGGTGAGCAACGACTCCGGCCCCATGCACTTCGGCCCCGCCCTGGGCGTTCCCACCCTGGGCCTGTTCAGCCTGAGCGATCCCCTGCACTACCGCCCGCTAGGCAAACGCAGCCGGGTGGTGCGGAAGATCCCAGTGGGAGACATCGAGGTGGGGGAAGTGTTCGAGCAAGCAGTTGAAATGCTGGACGGCAGTGGTCACTGATTGGTGGTTGGTGATTTGATCAAGGCGTTGAGCAATTTGCCGATTTCCGCGCAATCATCCTACAGGCACCTGCATTGCTCCGGCCCTGTCATCTCCAGTTTTGTCGACAGTGTCAAATCGGCTTGGGTCACGACGCGAGGATCTTGTAAAGCAGGCCAAGCATGGGAATGAACAGCAGGCTGATGAGCGTCCAGATGAACTTGTTCAGGGTGTTCATCTCCGTCCGGAGCGCGGTGATTTGGGTCTGCATCTCCGCCCGAAGCTCGGTGATCTGAGCTTGCATATCAGACCGGAGCTCGGTGATTTGAGCTTGCACATCAGACCGGAGTTCGGTGATTTGAGCGCCGATGGCGGTGATTACGTTCTGCCCACTCAAGTTGTGCAACTCCTCGATGGCGGGATGAATCAGCTTGGGGTCCGCGCCGCTGTCGATCAGGACCCGATGGATTGCGCTGGTTTCAGGCTTGGACGAAGTCGGCATCAATTTTCTCCCTTTCCGGATGGGGTGATTCGGCTCACCCAACCTGTGGAAACGATTCAATCCAACGAGGGAGAAAGGTGCGGCCGCGCCGGGGAGGTCCAGGGCCGATCGGCACCGGCGAAACCATACCTTGAACAGTATACCCGGACAGCCTCGCTCTTGCCACCACCCATCCTTGCCCCTACCTCGGGGGGCAGTGTGAAATGGCCCGGGGAAAACGGGAAGGGTGATTCTGAAATGCTTTGGATCCGGCGGGACGGACTCGTTCCGTAAAATGTGATAGGGCGTGCAAATGCAGTGGTCAGTGATCACTGAAACGCCGGCGGCAAAGCCTCCATGTAGTCCACCATGGCCTTCATGTCGTCGGGGGGGAAGTCGTAGGGGGGCATGACGCTCTGGGGGTCGAATTTCTGGGGGTCGCGGAAGTGTTCTTCCAGCCATTCGGCCGTGCGGCGCTGGCCGACGCCGTTGAGAGGGGGCCCGCTCTCCTCTCCGCTTCCGTTGACGACGTGGCAGGCGCCGCACTGGCTTTCCTGGTAGATCACAGCCGCCCGCATGGCATAGGGGGGCACTGCCTCCAGAGCGGCGGCGTTGGTCGGAGTCAGCTTCAACACGAAGGCGGCCAGGCCGTTCAATTCCTCGTCGGAAAGAGCCGTGGCCGGCCTGGGATTGCCCGGTACCGCCTCGGACGGATTCCCGAAGTGGGCCATGAGCCATTCGGTGGGCTTTCGCTGGGAAACCGTGGCCAGCGTGGGTCCCATCTTGGGCTCACCCTCGGCCAGGTTGTGGCAATCGGCGCACTTCTCCCTGCGGAAATAGGCTCGGCCGGCCAACTCGACCGGCGTCAGGAGCCGCCAGTCCGCGGTAGCCGGACTGGTCTCCCGAGCCGATGCCACCGGCTCGGGGGTGGTCAGGTCCGCCGCCACTGTCAGGGCCAGCCAGCCGGCCAATACCACGCCGACCACGGCGAAGGCCAGCGTCCGCTGCTGGATGCGCTTGACCTTGGCGCGATCCAGAAAAGGGACGGCCAGCAAGGCAAGGACGGCCAGGGTGGGCAGGATCACGGCTCCAACCACCTCCCAGCGGCCTTCGAAAAACTTGAGCATCTGAAAGAGAAAGAGAAAGTACCACTCGGGACGGGGGACATAGGTGCTGTCACTCGGGTCGGCCAGACGCTCCAGGGGCACGTCTACGGTGGCTGCCAGAACAAACAGCAGGACGAAGACGGCGAAAAAGGCCATCAGGTCCTTGAAGGCCTGCCCGGGATAGAATTTCTTCTTGGGCTTCCCGATCGCCCGGGGAGAGGGAGTTACCCCATGCTTCCGCACCAGGTGGATGTGGAGCATCATCACGAGCACGGTCAAGGCCGGCAGCATGAGAACATGCAGGGTGTAAAAACGAGTGAAGGTGGAGACGCCCACGCCCTCGGTGCCGCCCAGAAACTCCACCAGGTACTCCCCGAACAGCGGCGCCAGGCCGGCAATCTGGATGGTCACCACCGTGGCCCAGTAGGCCCGGTTGTCCCAGGGGAGCAGGTAGCCGGTCAACCCGAAGGCCAGCACCAGCAACAGCAGCAGCACCCCCAGAATCCAGGTCGCCTCCCGCGGCTTCTTGTAGGCTCCCCACAAGGCCACCTGGATCATGTGCAGCCCCACCACCACGACCATGAGGCTGGACCCCCAGTGGTGAAGCCCCCGAATCAGGCGCCCGCCGGTAATCTCGTTCACAATGTACTGGAGACTGTGGTAGGCATCCCCGGGCTGGGGGGCGTAGTTGAAGGCCAGCAGAACCCCGGTGAAAGCCTGGACAAAGAAGAGAAAGAGGGCAACGCTGCCGAAGACCTGGTGCCAGCCGCTGGAAGCGGGAATGTCCTCGTAGAGAAAGTTCTTGACGGCCGTCTCGAACCCGGTGCGATGGTCCACCCAATCCAGGATTCTTCGAATCAGGTCCCTCATTGGCCGCCGTTCTCCGGGATGGGCCGAACCCGACCGAGCCAAAGGCGGTTCCCTTCCGTTCGAGTTTCGAAACGGTCCAGGGGGCGGGGGGCGGGGCCTTCCAGCACCTCTCCCGTGATGGAAAAGCCGGAGGTGTGGCAGGGGCAGACAAACCGATCGTTGTCCGTTTCCCAGTGGTAGCCGCATCCCAGGTGAGTGCACCGGGGAGAGAAGGCGATCAGTTCCCCATCGGTCCTGACCACCCAGGCGGTAGCCCGCTCGGTGGAGGTCTTCCAACCGTCAACCCGCTTGCGTTGGAAAGCGAGTTCCCGAGGTTCATTCAGGGGGAGAGCCGAGACGTCGCCGGCGTCGGTCCAGCCCTTGCCGGCGTTTCCCTTCCTTCGAGACGGAAACAGGTAGCCGACGGCCGGAATGGTCAGCGAGGTCGCGATCAGGCTGCTGACGCCGTAGATCATCCGCTGATAGAAGGTTCTGCGCGAGCTGGACTGTGGGTCCTTTCCCATTCGTTGAGTTCCTCGGGAGCGTCGAGACAGAGGCAGGCAGCCAAACCGGCGCCTATTATGACAGACCTGGAGGATCGATCTGAAGGACAAAACGCCTCGGGGGGACTCAACCGGTTCCAATGAGTTGCACGACCGGCTGCATACCCTGCAATCTTCTCAAGGGTGAACCCCCCGGTGACCAAAACCCGTTTCGCTTTTCCCGAAGAGATTTCTCCGGCCCGAAAAGAGTCTTTGAAATTCGGACCCGTTCAGTTGTACCCTAATAGCGCTATGCACCGATTGACTTGGCTGTGGGTTTTGACTGGCCTCCTGCTGGTCATCCCTTCTTCCCCGGCCCTGGCCCAATCCCCGAACTTCTCCCTCACCCAAATCGCGGACCGGTTTCCCTCCAAGGGATATGAACCTCGGGTCGCCTTCTGGCGAGCTGTCTTCACCCGGTATGGAGCCAACCAGGTCGTCCTTCACGACACCGACGACTTGAGGCTGATTTACGAGGTGGTCGAGTTCAAAGACGGCTTCGGTCGAAGCAGGGCCGCCTCCAGACGCCAGCGGAGGACGGTGCGCGCCCGCATCCACCGGCTGTCGGTCGCCATGAATCGCTTGCGGACCCACGGGCCCAATCCCAAGAATCCCGACGCGGTGCAACGGGGCATCCTCAAGGTAGTGCGCTCCGCGGGGCTGCAACCCTCGCGATCCCTGTTCAGAAAGCTGCGCCACAACATCCATGCCCAGAGAGGCGTGAAGGAAAGGTTCCGGAAGGGCATCATTCGTTCCGGTCGCTACCTGGCGACGATGGAGGCCATCTTTGAGAAACACGGTCTTCCCAAAGAACTGGTGCGCCTCCCTCACGTGGAATCCTCCTTCAACTATGCTTCCCGCTCCAGCAAAGGCGCCGCCGGCATCTGGCAGTTCATGCCCAGGACCGGGCGGGCCTACAAGCTCAGAGTCGGGCGCACCGTGGATGAACGCCTCGATCCCATCGCCGCTACCGACGGCGCCGCCCGCTATCTGAAAGACGCCTATCGGAAACTGGGCAACTGGCCCCTGGCCATAACCTCATACAACCATGGCCAGGCCGGGATGGCTCGAGCCAAACGCCGTCACGGCCCCAACCTACTCAACGTCATCGACAAGTACCGGTCCAGGTCGTTCCGCTATGCCAGCAAGAACTTCTACGCCGAGTTTCTGGCTGCCGTCGAGGTCTCCGAGAACTACCGCACCTACTTCGGTCCGCTGGAACTGATGTCGCCCATCCGCTACCAGGACATCCACCTGGACAAGTCGGTTCGTGTGACGACCTTCACCGCCATTGAAGGTCTTTCCCAGGACGTCCTGCGGCAATACAACCCGCAATTCCGCCGCCGCCTCTGGACCCGTTCCCGGGTCCTGCCGGCGGGTTTCACCCTCCGCATCCCGGCGGGTAGAGCGGATGAGGCTCGGGTGGCGCTGGCCCAGGCACCGGCGGTCCGCTGGCGCGGCGCCCCCGCCAAGGTGCCCCCGGACGGCTATCGCATCCGATCGGGTGACTCGCTGACGGTCATCGCGCAACGCTTCGGAACGTCCGTGAAGGCGATACAGAGGTTGAACGACCTGGATGGCACCCGGATCTATGCGGGCCAGGTCTTGAGAATCCCCGGTCTGCGCGGAGCCTCGTCCGGCCAGGGCGGCTCGGCGGGAAGAGCTTCGGCCAGTTCGTCCTCACCGGCGCCAGCCAGCTATCGGGTCCGTCGGGGTGACTCCCTGAGCGTGATTGCCCAAAGATTCGGCACCTCCATCGGGGCTATCAAGCGAATGAACAGCCTCAGGGGGTCCCGCATTCACCCGGGCCAGGTGCTGAAGCTGTCCGAGCCGGCCAAGGCTCCGGAGAAGACTGCCGTCCCCGCACCCGCGGCCTCGGCCAAAGCCGAGGCACAGGCACCGCAGCCAAAGCTGTATCGCGTCAGGCGAGGCGATTCGCTGATTGTCATTGCCCGGCGCTTCGGAACAACGGTGGGCGAAATTCGGCGGGCCAACCGGCTGAAGGGATCACGCATTGTTGTGGGTCAGCGTCTGACGATTCCGGCCCGGGCAGCGGCAAACGGCAATCGGCGGACGGCGGTCAGCCAACCGACTTCCGGCGCCGCCAATGGCCGGTACCGGGTGCGGCGCGGAGACTCCCTTGGCTCCATTGCCAGGAAATTCGGAGTCTCGGTTCGACAACTCCGGGCAGCCAACTCCATCCGCGGCCACCTGATCCATCCCGGCCAGACCCTGATCGTTCCCACAAACGCCGCCACCCCGAAGGCTGACAAGCAGTAACCCAACCCGGGCCTGTTCCGGGACCTGCCGCCTCCAGGGCGCCCGTCATGCCTGGCTCGGGCACCTCCCAGGTTCAATGAAATCCAATCCCATCGGCAAATTCGTTGCGCGTCACTACCGCCACTTCAATGCGGCGGCCTTGTCCGATGCGGCTGACGGGTACCGGGAACTCATCGATTCGGGGGGCCGCATGCTGATGACCCTGGCCGGGGCCATGAGCACCGCCGAGATCGGGGTCAGCCTGGCGGAGATGATTCGGCAGGAGAAGATACACGCCATCAGTTGCACCGGAGCCAACCTGGAAGAGGATCTCTTCAACCTGGTGGCCCACGACGAGTATCTGCGCATCCCCAACTATCGGGACCTGACTCCCGAGGCCGAGCAGGATCTCTTCGACCAATCCTTCAATCGAGTGACCGACACCTGCATTCCGGAAAAGGCCGCCATGCTGAAGCTCGATCACGCCATCCGGGAACTCTGGTACCAGGCCGAAGCCGAGGGAAAGAGCTTTCTTCCCCACGAGTATGTCTATCAACTGCTGCGCAGCCGGATTCTGGCCGACTCCTACCAGATCGATCCCAGGGACAGTTGGGTGGTGGCCGCCTGTGAAAAAAACCTGCCCCTGTTCGTGCCGGGATGGGAGGATTCGACCCTGGGGAACGTCTTTGCCTCCTACTGCATCAAGGGCACCATCAAGAACCCCCAGACCGTGCGCAACGGCATTGAATACATGGTGTCGCTGGCGGACTGGTATCGAGAGACGTCACGCCAGGGACCCATCGGCTTCTTTCAGATAGGCGGAGGAATCGCGGGCGACTTCGCCATCTGCGTGGTTCCCATGCTCAAGCTGGATCTGAAGTTGGAGGACACCCCGCTCTGGAGCTACTTCTGCCAGATCAGCGATTCGGTCACCAGCTTCGGCTCCTACTCGGGGGCCGTCCCCAACGAAAAGATCACCTGGGGCAAGCTGGCGGTGGACACCCCCCGCTACGTGATCGAATCGGACGCCACCATCGTGGCCCCCCTGATCTTCGCCTGCGTGCTGGATGAATGATCACAGCTTCATCGGAGGCCGTCCCCAAAGAGTAAGTTCCGGCCTTGCCTGAGGACCGCGGGTGAGGTGGCTGGCCAGGTAGCCGAGGCCGAAGCTGATGCCGAAGGCAATGGGGAAATAGTGGATGAAGTGCACCTCGGTCCAGTTCTGCAGCCAGATCGAGACTCCCAGGGAAGGCAGCGTTCCCAGAACCCATCCCCGGAAATGGGCCCGCCGGGTCAGCATCCCCAGCAGGAACAGCGATAGCACCGGGCCCCCGAAAAGACTCAGAAAGGCCGAGGCGGCCTTGAGAATCTCGCCGATCCGCACCGTATAGCAGGCGGCGCCGATGGCGAAGACGCCCAGCACCAGGGTCAGGGTCCGCGCCAGCTTGACCTCGGAGCGGCTGGAGACCGCCCGGCGCCGGAAGGGCTTGATGAAGTCGTTCATGATCACCGAGGAGAGGGAGTTGATTCCCGAATCCAGGCTGGACATGGCCGCCGCCAGGATGGCCGTGATCAACAGCCCGGAGACGCCGTCGGGCAGGGCGTGGATCATGAAGTAGGCCAGAATCCGGTCTCCCGTCACCCCCGCGGCCAGCCGCTCCGGGAAGGCCTGAAAGTAGGCGAACAGGCCCAACCCCACGAACAGCAGCACGTTCATCAGCACCAGGTCGATCAGGGAGTTCAGGATGGCCGCCTTGGCCATGCCGCGGGCGTCCCGAACCGACAGGAGGCGCTGCACCGAAACCTGGTCGGTGCCGTAGTCCTGCATCAACTGAAACAGGTAGGAGAGGGCCGCGCCCAGGGCCGTCATCTCGAACCAGTTCAACTGCCACTGCCAGACGTCCAGGCGGGCCGTCTCGCCGGCCACGGACATGATTTGCCCCACCCCGCCCGGCACGCCTTCTATCAGAGCCAGGGCCACCCACAGCGCCCCGCCCGCCAGCAAGCAAAACTGGAGCACGTCGGTCCAGATCACTGCCGACAGTCCCCCAGCCGTGGCGTAAGCCGTGGCGATGATCCCCATCAGGAAGATGGCGGGATAGAGGCCGATGCCGGTCATGACCGAGAGGGCCAGGGCCGGAGAGTAGATGACCACTCCCAACCAGCCCATGCGGGCCAGGCAGAACAGTCCGGCCACGCACAGGCGCGCCCCCCGGCCATAGCGCAGGTCCACGTACTCGTAAGCGGTGGTGACCTGCAACTGGCGATAGAAGGGGTAGAAGATCAGGATCAGCAGAGGGGCCACCAGCGGGCTAACCAGGCCGAGCACCACCATCGAGATGTTTTCGCGAAAGGCGACGCCGGGGACTCCCAGGAAGGAGGAGGCGCTGGTGAGGGAGGCGAACATGCTGACTCCGACCGCGAGCCAGGGCATGCGGCGTCCTCCCAGGAAGAAATCCTCGGTGCTCCGTTGCTTCCCCGCCAGTCTGAGGCCGATCCAGACCAGGGCCGTCAGGTAGACCACCAGCACCAGCAGGTTCAACCGGCTGAATTCGACAGCCTCCATATTTTCCCTCTGCCGGCCGACACCCGGATCTCAGCCAGCGGCGCCAGGCCGTATCCAGCCCGCATCGAGGCGGAGCACCCGGTCTTGGCGGTCTGCTCCCTCGAAAAGAATGGCAAGCATACCATGCCGCAATTCACCGGCTCGGTCGCTGTGGTGGCCGCCTAAAAATGGATACCGAAGGCACTGACCAGCCCAAAGTCGTTCCGTCGCACCCTCACCGGGGGTCGGTGGGCATATCGATCGTAGAAACTGAGGCTCCAGCTAAGATTCTTCGAGAGTGGCATCCGCATGGTGCCGTCGTATTCAAGGCGGTAGTCTTCTGCATCGCTCAGGTTAGGATGGGTCGTCAGCTTGCTGGAAAAATCAATCCAGTCAAACAGATCCACTTTCCATTCGATTCCCGCCAAACCCTCCCCGCTACGAATGTTCGGTGGAGCGGCCACCCCTTCGTCCACGCGAAATCTTTCCCCGGTAAGAGTGAGGCCGCCTATCAGGGACAGTTCCGCCCTTTTGTTCTTGATCAAGGTCCAACCAAGACCGCTTCCCAGGAGGGTGCGGTAGTTGAGCCTCTGCCGGTCATTGCGCTCGAAGTTGCCGAGGGAAAAAAAGAAGAGATGAGGACTGACGAATCGGTCGAGGCGGATCCTGGCAGTCTGACGGCTGGTGGGGTCGGTATCCTCGTGTCGGCTGAGGATCGACGAGAGGTCGCCCGAGATCTTGTAATGGCCTTGATCGTACTCGGCCTTCGCCAACAACGATGATTGGTGGAGACGGGAATGGCCGCGGGTCAGGTTGTAGCCCAGGTCGAGGGTCCCCTCCACCTCCTTCCACAGGCTGCCTCCTTCCTTCTCGGCCTTGGGAGCCAGGCTCACCACCCGGTCCTTTTCGACGGATACCGTCTCCTTGGCGGTTGCGACCGTGAGCTTTCCCTCAGCCAAAACCAGCTTGCCCCGGTACTTGCGCCCGCGGTCGACTTCGACTTCGAACCGGCGGTCGCTGCTGAAGCCCTCCAGTTTCAGCCAGTCGATCCGAATGGTGCCCGCATAGGCGGTCTTCAGGAACACCTTCCGGCCGGCCAGGCTTTTCACCTGGCCGGTCAAGCGGTCGCCGTTTTCCATCGTCAGAACGTCGACAGCCAGGCCAGGCGCCGGGCCGCAAGCCAGTAGCAGCCACAGGGAAATCATGGAGGGGCGCATGTTGTGGACGAGGCGCACGAGGCACTCCTTAGGGGTTGGGTCCGGAGGAAGGGGTGGTTCCCAGTGTGGTTCCCACCGTAAACACTTTCCGGGTGGCATCGATGGCCAGCCAGCACAGTCCCGCGAACAGGTAGGCTCCGGCAATGGTTTGAAAGAGAATCGACCAGCCCAGGCGCTGCTTGATCCAGCCCAGGACGGGCCCCGATACGAACGCTCCCACCGAACCGGCCATGTTGACGGCTCCGAAGACCCGGCCCGAGGCCGGACCGGCAATGTCGGTAATGGTGCCCCAAACCGTGGGTTGGCTCCAGTCGGTCAGAAACTTGGCCCCCGCCAGCAAAACCATGATCAGGCGTCCGTCCTCCAGGTCGAGGCTGACCAGGACCAGGATGGAAGCCAGCACCTTACCCGTCAGCCCCACGGCTTTCCTGGCGAACTTGCGTCCCTTGAGACGGATCAGCCGGTCGTTGAGCAATCCGGCAAAGGCCCCGCCGGCGGCTCCCCCCCAAAGGGGCAGGCTGGCGAAGATTCCCATCTGAACGGGGTCGAACCCCTTGGCCTCACTCAGGAAGAGGGGGATCCAATAGACGTAGAGCATGTCGGCGCCGGCGCTGGCCACGCCATGAAGCATGAGCATGGCCAGATTGGCCAGGGCCGACCTGCTCAGGTCCAGACGCGGAGCGGCGCCGGATGCGGGCGTTCGGTCCGGCTCTTCTCCATCGACCAGCGCCTGTTCCGCCGAATTGGCCCAGGGGTGACTGGAGGGGCTGTCGGTGAACAGCAGCCGAAAGGCAACGGCAAAGCAGATCCCCCCCAGAGCCAGCCACCACATGGCCGCTCGCCACTCCATCTGCAGCCAGCCAAGCAGGAGCGTGCCCACAACCAGGGCGGCGCTGGCCCCGCCGGCCCGCCCGGAAAAAGATCCGATCAGCCCCTGGGCGGTGGTGCGCACCGACAAGGGGAACCAACTGCGAGTCACCTTGGAAATATTGGAATAGGCCCCGGCCTGGGTCAGGCCGAACAGGGTCCGAACCGTGAAAAAGGACCAGGACTGTCCCACCATGGCAGTGCCGGCCACGCAACCGGACCAGGCGAAAATGATGACCGGCAACACGATCGCCGGCCCCAGCCAATCCCCCAGCAGGCCGCCTGGAACCTGGAACAGGGCATAGGACAGATTGAAGGCGGAGTCCAGCCACCCCAACTGGGTGTCGGAGAATCCGAACTCCGACTTGACCTCCGGCTTGATGACGCCCCAGGAGTACCGGTGCAGGTAGAGGAGCCAACTGGTGACGCAGGCCAAGGCCAGGACCAGCCACCGGATGCCGGTGGGCCGGGTGGCAGGGGTGCCGGTGGCGGGTGGGTTTTCACTCATGGCGAGAGCCTTTTCTCCCTGAAACAAACCGGTTTCGCGCTGCATGCGACGGGGCAAACAAAGTTATCCACGAAGGGGCACGAAGGACCACGAAGACACACGAAGCAAGATGCCGAGGGAACCGGAACCTGTCGCTGCCCCCGATTCGCCATCAATGTCCGCGGTTTCACCCTCGAATGATCCGCCCCGTCGTGGGGGGGCGGGGGCCCGGCTTGTCGGTAACTCCCGAGGCAGGGAATGCCTCCACCGGCTCGACGGCAGGCTGCACCGCCAGCTCCCCTCAACGAAGGAGTGATTGGATTTGGCTGGGGGAGTGGACGCTTGGTCGCCGAGCAGTGGTCTTGTGTGCTAATGGGCTTGCTGAAAAGGGAAAGATGGAGCGGGAGACGGGGATCGAACCCGCGACGTCCAGCTTGGGAAGCTGGCATTCTACCGCTGAATTACTCCCGCTCGCTCATTCCCACCAGGAGGCGATGGGACAGCCCTCAATATAGTCGGTCCGCTACCGGCTTGCAAGAATTCGACCGGAATGCCCTTCCTCGAGCCGGCCGCTGCCCTAGCCGAGGGGCTTCAGGTAAAGACAGGCTCGGCCAGCTTGGACAGCAGAATGGAGGATGCGTTGTGCACGTCGGCGTGCAGAGAATTGCCGTGGGAGTCCATGGTGACGATGGCGGGCAGGTCCTTGACCCGCAGATGCCACATGGCCTCCGGAATGCCGAATTCCAGCAGGTGGACGCCCTTCACCTCCTCGATGCAGCGCGAGTAGTACTGGGCTGCCCCGCCGATGGCGTTCAGGTAGACGGCGCCCGATGCCTTCAGCCCCGCCAGGGTCCTGGACCCCATGCCTCCTTTGCCCATCACGGCCCGAATGCCGAAGCGCTCGATGATATCGGCCTGATACGGTTCCTCGCGAATGCTGGTGGTGGGTCCGGCCGCCGTGATCCGGTAATGGCCGTTGTCTTTCAGGACCACCGGGCCGCAGTGGTATAGCACGCTGCCCTGCAGCTTCACCGGGGCATCGTTCTTCATCAGGTAGGCGTGGACGGCATCCCGGCCGGTGTAGATCTCGCCGTTGATCAGGACCACGTCGCCCATCTTGAGCCCGCGCACTTTTTCGTCGGAGATGGGGGCCTGCAGCCGGACTTCCCTGCCCGTGCGCGGGAACCCTTCGCCGGCCGCCATGGGAGCCGCCGGCTTGTCTTCCCGGTAGAGCCAGCGCTTCAGAGCCCCGGTCCCGGCATCCAGGATGACGCCCAGCCGCCGGAAGGCCCAGCAGTCATAGGCTACCGAAACGAAGAAGCAGGCCGGCAGGCGATTCAGGACGCCCACTTTGCAGCCGATGAGCGTCACCTGCCCCCCGAAGCCCATGGTGCCGATGCCCAGGGTGTTGCCGGCCTTCATGACGTAGTCCTCCAGCGCGGCCAGTTGAGGGTTGGGATTGGTGTCGTCCAGGGTCCGGAAGAGCTGTTCCTTGGCGTGGGTGTATCCGGAGGTGCGGTCGCCTCCGATGCAGACGCCTATGGCTCCCGCGCTGCACCCCTGCCCCTGGGCCTGCCAGACGGCGTGCAGGATGCACTTGCGAACCCCGTCCAGGGTCCGGTCGGCTCGGCCCAGGTGGGGCAGTTCGCAGGGGACGGAGTACTGGATGTTCTTGTTCTCGCAGCCGCCTCCCTTGAGGATCAGCTTGATCTCGATCTCCTCCTCGTTTTCCCACTGCTCGAATTGGACGATGGGGGTGCCGGCGCCCAGGTTGTCGCCGCTGTTGGCGCCCGTCAGCGAGTCCACCGAGTTGGGGCGGAGCTTGCCCCTCCGGGTGGCCTCGGCAATAGCCTGGAGGAGGTCCTGCCGCAGCGCCAGTTGGTTGGTGCCCACCGGGGTCCTGATCTTGAAGGTGGGCATCCCGGTGTCCTGGCAGATGGGGCCCTCGTCCTCGGTAGCCATGTCGATGTTGGTGGCGATGACGTTGAGGGCCTGGGAAGCCTGGGTGGCGGGCGTCTCGGCCTGCAGGCCGTCGGCCATGGCCCGCCTCACGTCCGGAGGGAGATTGGTGGAGGTCTCGGTGATGAGTTCCAGAATACTATCCTGAAATAAGGACATGATCGCTCCTTGAAAGCCCGTCCTGGAATCGAAAAACGCCGGGGGCAGGAGCCCCCTGAAGGCACCCCCGAATTATAGCCGAGTTGCGTTCGCGGTGGGCAAGAGTGCACGTGCAAGGGCCAAGCCCGCAGACGAGCCGGAGGGGGGCAACCGCGGTGTCCCGTGATTTACAGGAATAATCAACATCGATGCACAGGATATACAGGTTCAGCGCTGGGCCGGCTACCTGGCCGGCGGGTGTCGAGGGGCGGACCGGTCGGTTGATTCGCCCTGACCTCTCAACAGCCGCCCCCAATAGATCGTCCCCTATCAGGTTTGTCGAATTGAGGAAAGCGGTGACCGCGGCGGATGAGCCTGAGGCCTGATCGATTCTTCCACATGCCCACCTCCAGCTTTTGGGCAAGCTCTTCGTCTTCCCGGTATTCGTCGGTTCCAAAGGACTTGGCGAACCCATTGGCCACTACCCATCGGTTCAGGTTCACTTCCGTCCTTTTGCCTACCAGGTAGCAGGTTCCCAGAAACCGCTGTTTCCCGAAGTCGTTGGGCTTTTCTAAATTCTCACACCGCACCGGTTGCCTGTCGAGCATCATCTGAAGGTGGAAAATGGGGTCAAGCTCTTCCGGTTTCCGCTTGTAAGTGACTGCCTTGACTCCCCGCAAATTCACCACGAATCCGTCAACCTTGAGCAAGTCGACGTCGACGGCTTCGGCTTTCCCGAAGATGTATCGAGGGGTGGAGTCTTGGAGTGAGGGCAGAGGACCGGCAAAGATTGGCAGGAGGCATACAAAGGCGTGGATCCACATGTGGAATTATCTCATTTCTGTTGGAGGCTCTCGATATGACTATAGCCGTTATTCAAGAAAACGACGCGATGCATTTTCAATGCCCATTGACAAGTTACCTTCGGAAGGAGAGTTTACATGGATACGCTCTATCGGAATTGGGGAGGGCGCAGAAGAGGAGATCCATCAATTCCTGAACCGGGCGCGTGAACGGGCAGGATTGACAAGTCGAGTGGGAGATCGTGCCACATCACGGCTCGCCGGGCCTGCCGGAAGCCTTGGCGGATCCCGACCAACCGGACGTCGCTTCCGTTCCCCAGTCCCCCGTCAGGCCGCAGCAATAGTTGACGGTGGCAATGGTTTCGGCATCGAATCGAGCCTTGTCCTCTGCCGCCAGCAGCCCCTTCTCGACCAGGAAGGTGTTGACTTCCCTCAAGCCCTCATCCCGCTTCGGACCCGCGGGCAGCCCCTTTTCCAGAAAGGCCTGGAGTTTCAGGTAAAAGGCTCCCCACACCCGCAGCCTTTCCCGGTCGGGATGCCGGAACGCTGACGCCTGCTCGATGGCCGCAACGGCTCCATGGTTGCCGTGCTTCAAGGCCGTCTCGTAGGCCGTCACCCCGACATCGTTCGGGAGGTTCGGGTTGCCCCCTGCCTCGAGCAGTACACCCATGAGGGCTGCAGGGGCCTGGTAGGCAGCCACATGAAGAGGCGTGTCTCCGTATTCATCCGGCAGGTTGGGATCCGCCCCGGCAGCCAGCAAGGTTTCCACTTGCCCTTGGGAGGCCGGGACTCCGCCGGATTGCTCGATGATTGACTTCAGTGGCGTGTTCCCGAAAACGTCCGCCGCATCGGGATCGATGCCGGAGTCGAGAATCGCCTTCAGTTGGTCGTTGCTGCCTGAAACGATGGCCAGGTTCAAGTCCTCGACCGTTGCCATGGGTCTCGGTTGGCTGCCTTCCGAGCCCTTCCAGGACAGGATGTGGGACACCCCGAAGATCCAGCCCATCAAACCGAATGCAGCGAACACGAGGTGAAACACCGGCGTCGTCCATTTTCTTCCGAAGATATCCATCGTGTCCCCCTCGGTTGGTGGTCCGGGTTGGAAAGGAGTCTTCCCCTACCCCTATAAACAATCGAAACGGGGATTTATTACAATTTTTTCGGATGGGACTGTATAGATTGCAGGCGGTGCAGGAACCTCTCGTCCGGTTAATCCTGTGCATCCTGTGCATCGATGTCCAATAAAACATTGCTTCCTAAGCGCCGACCAGTTGCGGCCCACATTGAGCGTCGGATTGGCGACGCCACCCGTCACGGCCTGCTATAATCCACCCGTTTCGCCATGCCCAAACCCAGACTGCTCATCACCGGCATCAACGGCCTTATCGGAAGGGTCATCCGGGATCCCCTGGCAAAATCCTTCGAGGTCTACGGACTGGATCTCACGCCGCCGTTTTCCGATCGGGTCTTCCAGGCCGATATCGCCGACGCCCGGCAGGTGTCTCAGGTTCTCGACAGGCTGGCGCCCGTCCGGAGCGTCGTCCACCTGGCGGCCCGGATCGCCGTCGATACCGCCTGGGAGCCGGTTCTCCGGGTCAACATCCAGGGAACCCGCAACCTCTACGAGGCAGCCCGGCTGTCGGGGGTGAAGCGGGTGGTCTTTGCCAGCTCGAACCACGTGACCGGCGCCTACGAGGGCTTCGCGCCCCACCTGCATCTCCACCGGCAGGCGGAACCGGTCCCCATCTCGGTAAACCACCCCGTGCGGCCGGACAGCGACTATGGCGTCAGCAAGGCCTTCGGCGAGATACTGGCCCGCTACTACTGCGCCCGCTGGGGAATGGAATCGATCTGCCTCAGAATCGGCTCGGTACGCCGGGACGACGATCCCACCACCGATCCGAGGTTCCTGCGAACCTGGCTGAGCCACCGCGACCTGGTCCACCTGGTGGAGCGCTGCCTCCACGCCAATGTGACCTACGGGGTTTACTACGCAATCTCCAACAACAAGGGGGCCTTCTGGGACCTTTCCAATGCCCGCGCCGAACTGGGCTATGCTCCCCGGGACGATGCTTCGACGCGGGTTTCCGCGTAACTGCACCCCCGTCCTGCCGTGTGGATCAAACGGGGAATAACGGCTGATCATTTAATCAAGACGAACTACGAATGGACACCAATGAACACGAATAGACAAGAGGAGGAGCCATGCCGTTGAAACACCGCCTGTTGGGTCGCCGCCGTTTCCTGTCGGGAGCGGCCTGGCTCTCGACCTCTCCGACCCTGCTGGCAGCCGCCGGACTTGAAAAGACAGCGGCCTCCCCTCCGAAAAGGGAAGACAACGTCTATAGCCGGCTGGGTGTGCCCACCTACATCAACGCCCTGGGGACGGTCACCCGGCTGGGGGGGACCCTCATGCCGCCCGAGGTGCTCCGGGCCATGGACGAGGCCGGACAGCACTTCGTCCCTATGGCCGATCTCCACGAAAAGGTGGGCGAGCGCCTCGCCCGGTTGATTGGCGTGGAGGCCGCCACCGTCACCAGCGGGGCCGCCGGCGCCATCACCCAGGGAACCGCGGCTTGCGTCACCCGGGGAGACCCGGACAAGATGGCCCGACTGCCCGACACCACCGGCATGCCCAACCAGGTCATCATCCAGAAATCACACCGGGAAGCCTACGAAGCCCAGATCAAGCTGGTGGGCACCCGGCTCGTGGAGGTCGAAACCATCGACCAGGTGGAAGCCGCCATCAATCCCGGGACCGCCATGCTCTTCTTCATCAACACCTTCAACCCCAAGGGCCGGATCGATCGGCGCACCTGGGTTGCCATGGGGAAGAAGCACGGGGTTCCCACTTTCAACGACGCCGCCGCCGACGTGCCCCCCAAGGGGCGGCTGTCCGAGTATGTCAGGATGGGATTCGACCTGGTGGCCTTCAGCGGCGGCAAGGGCCTGCTGGGTCCCCAGAGTTCCGGCCTCCTGCTGGGCCGCAGCGACCTGGTGATGGCCGCCAGGCGGTGCGGGAGCCCTTGGGGCGGCATCGGGCGGGGAATGAAGGTCGGCAAGGAGGAGATGATCGGCCTGTTGGCGGCGGTGGAGCGCTATCTCAAGATCGACCACCAGGCAGAGAAACGCCTCCTCCGGTCCCGGGTGGACACCATTGCCGCCGCCCTGGCTTCCATCCCGGGGGTCCTGGCGGAACCCTTTGTGCCGGAGATCGCCAACCACGTCCCTCACCTCAGCCTGGAGTGGGACTACCAGCGGATCCCCATCACCACCTCCCAGGCTTCCGCCCGCCTCAAGCAGGGAGACCCGCCCATCGAGGTGGGCGGCCACCACTGGATGCGGCCCAATCGCCAATCCCCCGACAACATGCAGGGATTGACCGTTTCCGTCTGGATGCTTCGACCGGGCGAGGACCGGATCGTGGCCGAGCGCCTGAAATCACTGTTGGCAAGCTGACCGCGGAGGACTTTCAAGATGCTTCATCGAAGACTGGCTCAACTGGAGAAAGAGGGGCGGCCGATCCGGGTCGGAATCATCGGCGCCGGAACCTTCGGAACCCAGATCGTGGCTCAAACCTGCCGAATGAAGGGCATGAGAGTCGCGGCCATCGCCGACCTCAAGCCGGAGCGGGCTGTCCGGGCCCTGAGCCTCGGGGGCGTCCCCCGCGAGGAGGTCCGGGTGGCCAAGACGGCCGGTGAGATCGACCGGGCCATGGATGGGGATCGGCCGGCCGTGACCGCAGGGGCCGAGGATCTGCTGGGCAGCCAAGTGGACGTGGTGGTGGAAGCCACCGGAATACCCGAGGTGGGTGCGGCCAACGGCTATCGGGCCATCCAGCAGAATAAGCACCTGGTCATGGTGACGGTGGAAGCCGACATCCTGGTGGGGTCCCTGCTCAAACGGATGGCGGACCGGGCCGGCCTCCTTTACAGCATGGCTTACGGAGACGAACCTGCCCTGGCCGCCGAGCTCTGCGACTGGGCGCGCACGCTGGGGTTCAGGCTGATCGCCTCCGGCAAGGGAACCCGCTTCAAGCTGGCCTTCCGCAAGGCCAATCCCGACGACGTCCCCAGGATGTACGGTTTCAAGGGCAAGGACTACAACGCCAGCATGTTCTGCTCGTTCCTGGACGGCACCAAGCACTCCATCGAGATGGCGGCCCTCTCCAACGCCACCGGCCTGGTCCCCGACATCCGCGGAATGCACTTCCCCGCGGCCGATCTGCGAGAGATCCCCGACAAGCTCTGCCGCAAGGAGCTCGGCGGCATTCTGGAAACCGAGGGAGTGGTGGAAGCCGTCAGCTCCATCTTTCCCGACGACACTCCGGTGGAGCGCAGCCTGCGTGGCGGCCTCTACGCGGTAGTCGAAGGCCAGGACGACTTCCCGGTGGAGTCGATGGCCTCCTACGGAGAAATCACCGGCATGATCATCGGCGCCAGGAGCAGGCACGCCATGATCTACCGTCCCCAGCACTTCATCGGGCACGAAGTCCCCATCGGGATCGCCCGCATGATGATCTACCGGGAACCGGTGGCCTCGGTGATCGGGCAGATTTCCGAGGTGGTGGCGGCCGCCAAGAAGCCCCTGAAGGCCGGAACCGTGCTGGACGGCGAGGGGGGCTACGCCACCTATGGAATGGTCGAACGGGCCGAGGTGGCCCGGGAGGAACGACTGGTTCCCATCGGCCTGACCCATGGCGCCGAGGTGATCGAGGACATCGCGGAAGATGGCATGGTCACCTACGACAACGTGAAGTTGGTGGACTCTGAGCTGCTGGAACTCAGAAAGAAGCAGGATGAAATGGGGGGTTAAACCTCCGTCGCCGAGTAGCTGGTGCTCCTCCCGCCTCCCGGGTCCTTCTTGAGGACGCCGCGCGCCACCAGGTCCTGAATGTCCCGGATCGCCGTATCCTGGGAACACTTCGCAATCCTGGCCCACTTCGATGAGGTCAGTTTTCCCTCGAATCCGTCCAGCATCCTGTTGAGGAGCAGACGCTGTCGGTTGTTGGTATTCACGCCAGCGTGTTTCTGCCAGAACCGGGCCTTGTGAAGCACGGTGGCCAGCGTCGCCTCGGTTCCCTTGAACGCACGCCCCAGGCAGACCAGGAACCACGCCATCCACGGCGTGACATCCAGCCTTCCCTTCTGCGTCCTTTCCAGAATCCTGTAATAGGCATCCCGTTCCTGGCGGATCTGCCAGGACATGCTGTAGAAGCGCTGCGGGCTCTTCTCGGATCGCGCCAGCGCCCAGTCGGAAATCGCCCGCGCGATGCGGCCGTTGCCATCGTCGAACGGGTGAATGGTGACAAACCACAGGTGCGCCAGTGCCGCCCGGAGTACGGGATCGGTACCGTCAGGCTCGTTCGCCCACTCAAGGAACCGGGCCATCTCCATTTCCAGGAGTGGAGCGGCCGGCGCTTCGTAGTGAACGCGTTCCCTGCCTATGGGACCCGAGACAACTTCCATCGGTCCACCCGCGTCGTCGCGCCAGGCACCGACGATGATCTTGCGCATGCCGCTGCGCCCTGCAGGGAACAACGCCGCATGCCAGGCAAAGAGGCGGTCGTCGGTGAGGGGCTTGTCAAAGTTCTGGGTGGCATCGAGCGTCATTTCAACAACACCCTCAACGTTCCGGTTTGCGGGAATCGCTCCGGCAATGTCCATGCCCAGCCGCCGGGCGACGGATGATCGCACCTCTTCCGTGTTCAGGTTCTCGCCTTCGATTTCACTGGACTTGACGACATCCAACGTCAGTGTCTCCAGTTTGGCTTCCTGCTGGAGAGAGAAGCCGAGGCCCTCCATCCGACCCAACAAGCGCCCTTGCCGGTGACGGATATCGGCCAACAGGGCAGCCAGGGCCTCATGGTCCCATGTAAATTGGGGCCATTCGGTGAGTTGGTGAATGTAGCGAGTCATTCTACGCACTCCATGCGTAGATTATGCCCATTATCTCCCGCATCGTCAAACCTGTTCTTTGCACGTAATGCGAAGAATGTGCCCGATATTCTCTGCAATCCGGGACTCCATGATTCCTGCAAGGCGCTTGAGACCGCATTCCAAAAAGGCTATAGTTCCAAGTAGTTGAGTCCCAGCAGGATGCCGGAGTTCGATTGGCGGTCGCGGCTTCCGATCGGACCCGGGCCCCAATCCATGGAGTCCGTCGTGAAATCGAGAGTCCACACTTCCATAAGGCGTCGCTTGCCCAAGCAGGGACCGGCGCTGCTGGCGCTGTTTCTCCTGACGGTGATGGCCGGCTCCTACCAAGCCCCGGCGACCGTCCCGGTCGCGCAGGAAGGCCAGTCGACCCAGCAGGAACCCGCCGGCGAAAGTCCTCGATTCACCTTCCGGGGCGAACAGGGATGCGCTGACAACGATGGGGTTCAGGGGCTCAATCCCGATTTTCGGGGGGAGTGCGGAGACCTCCGGAAGGCGGACCTGTTCAAGACCGACCTGCAGGGCAGGAACCTCTCCGGCGCCAATCTGTCGGGCGCATCCCTGACCGACGTCAATCTCCAGGGAGCAAAACTGATTGGAGCCAGGCTCATCGAAGCCACCCTCACTCGAACCGACCTGCGGGAAGCCGACCTGACCGGCGCCGATTTGACGGGCGCCCACGTATCGGGGGCCCAGTTTCAGGGAGCCAGGCTGAGTCGAGCCAACCTGAGCGAGGCCGTCATCCGAAACACCGACCTGCGGGGAGCCGAGCTGGATCAGGCGCAGTTCTCCCGAATGATCCTGTTCGGGGTCAACCTCAGCGGGGTCGACTTGAGCGGGCGGGACTGGGAGGGAGTGGAGGTCTCTTCCTCCGACCTCAGCCAGGCGGTGCTCACCGGACTCAACTTTCGAAGCGGGTTTTCCGACAAGGTGGACTTCATGCAGGCCGACCTCGGTCAGGCCGACTTCACCAAGGCGGAGGTGTATCGAGGCAACTTCATCGGAGCCAATCTACAGGAAGCCAAGCTCTCCCAAAGCCTGCTGACTCAAGCCAATCTGACCGGGGCCCAGTTGGAGAAGGCCGATCTCAGCCAAGCCGACCTGACCCAAGCCGACCTGAGCGATGCCTCTCTGGCCGGGGCAAACTTGAGTAAAGCCACCCTGGATGAAGCAATGCTGACGGGAGCCGATCTGCAGAACGCCGACCTGTCGGGAGCCTCCCTGTCGGGGAGCGACCTCAAGGAGACCGACCTGCGGGGAGCCAACCTGGCAGGGGCGGTGGTGGGAGATGAAGGACGGGTCCTGGCCACCGGCAACCCGGACGCCCCCCTGCTGCGGCCGACCGAAGTGGCCGGGGCCACCTGTGACCAGACAAGCCAGCTCCCGGACAAGTTGCTGTGCACGAAGCAGGTGGTGGAATTCGTCCCCTCGGCCCGAGTGGTCAAGGTCTCCCGCAAAAAACGCCCCCGGCGGGTTGCCAGCAAAAAAGCGTCAGACCTTATGAAGCCGGGCACCAGGCCCACCAGCAAGAACTGGCCGCTGTTCCTGAAGACCGTTCGCGCCAAGACCTTTGACTATGAGCGCCAACTGCCCGAATTCGTCTGCAACCAGACCACCCGCCGCTACCGCCGGATCGGCCGGGGAGGATGGACGCAGGAGGATTTCCTGGCTCACGAACTCTCCTATCACGGCAAGCAGAAGCATTACAGGAACGTGGGCGCCAGCAGCGCGCCTCCCCAGTCGGCGGGAGAGTTCGGTCCCGCCATCGCCGAGCTCTTCTCCCCGGAATCTAAAGTCACCCTGGAACTGGAGCGCCTGGAGAAGATCAGCGGACGCCAAGTGGCGCGCCTCCGCTTCAGTGTCCCGGCCGAGCATTCCAAGCGAACCCTGCGCGTATCTGAAAAGAAGTCCGTCACCTACGGGTATGAGGGGCAGTGCTGGATCGACCTCAAGGACTTCCAGGTGGTGCGCTTCCGCGCCAAGGAGACCGAGATCCCCAAGGAGTCCCCCATCAAGGCCTACGAGCTCACCATCGACTACAAGAAGATGGGAATCGGCAAGCGGTCCTACTACCTTCCCACCAGGATGCAGGAGACGGTGAGAACCAGTTTCATCGGAAACAGGAATCTCGACCTGATTGCTCCTGGGGCAGGCCCCGGGTCTCCGACGCCGTCGAGAAATTTCGACGCTGTCTCCACCAGGTTCGTGACCCTCTTCGGCAAGTACCGGGACTATGCGCAGCGTGCGAAGGCCAATTGACTCGCAATGCCGTGTAGAATCCCTGCCCCGAGAAGTCGCGCCCACCCGCCACTTTAGCCAGCGAAGCGAATGCCGTAGCCTCGTTCACACCCGCCCTGCCCGAGGTCCGTATTCTTCGGTCGCCTCACCCCATCCGGACTACCTCGGGTTCTTGCACCTCTAGCTCGGCTGCTGCGTTTTGAAAGAGTTCGACGATCGTCGGATGGCAGGTGAAAACCAGCAACTGGTTGGCCTCAGCCAGTTTCGTAAACGCGGCCGCGGCCCGCAGCCCCCGCTCGGGATCGAAATTCACCAGCGCCTCGTCCACGATCACCGGCAGCCGCTCCGACCGCTGGCCCAACTCCTGGATAAGGCCGAATCGCAGCGCCAGAAACAACTGCTCCCGCGTGCCCCGGCTGAGTTGGAATGGTCGCCTGGGAACGCCGTCGGAGTCGGTCACCTGTATCTCCGACCTGCCGAGCGGGGAGAACACGGTCCGATAGCGCCCATCCGTGATGCCCTTGAAGAACGATTCGGCATGGCGGACGACGCCCGGTTGGCGCTCTCTCTCGAACTTGGCCTGCGACTCCTTGAGTAGGTTCTCGGCGATGGTGCGAACAGCCCATTCCCGCGCAAGGCCGCGGATCTCCTCCAACAGCCGGTGGCGCTCCGCCCGCAGACTCGACGATTCCTCCTCGCCGGTCAGTGTCTTGAGGTCGGTTTGGGTCGAACCTTGCTCGGTGGACAACTCCCTAATCTCTGCGTCGGCGTGTTCAATTTTTTCCCCGAGCAAGCGTTTCTCGTCGCGGATAGTCTGAAAATCCGTGCCCCCGAGTTGCTTCTTCAAGGCTTCGAGCGGCTCTCCGGGGCCGCTGAGCCGTTGCAGTCGTCCGAGCGAGCCGCGTTTCTGCTCTTCCAGGTTCGTTCTCTGGCGCACGATCTCCGCCCGCTTGCGAAAATCCTCGGCATCAGCCGCGCCGCCGGAATGGAGCAGACTCTTCAACTCCTCCCTCGCCTTCCGGAGATCGCTCATGCGCTCTTTCAACTGGCGCTCCGCATTCTTCAAGATGGTCGCCGCGTTCGTCCGATCTCCGACTCTCCGCTCGACACTGGTGCGCATCTCCACCAGGCTGTCAGCCGCGACGGCGACGGAATTCCAATCGTTCCTGTCGAAGGGAACGCCGAAGCCCAACGCCAGAGGGGCAGCCACTTCAATGTAGCCGTCGATGTCGTTCTGAATGGCGTCGATACGCTCTCGATGGCTTCGTAGACTGAGAAGTTGACTGCGTCCAAGTTCGACTTTGCCGCGAAGCTCACCCACGGTCTCCGGCAGGAAGGTCTCCCTCAGATTTCGGTCTGAGAGCCATTGCCGCCATTCTCTCCGAACAGCCCCGACTGAACGCTCAGCCTCTTCGACGGCTTTCTTGCACTTCTCCACTCTGCTCTCACGCTGCCGGGCCAACTGCCTCGCATCTTCGAGCGCTCTGGAGAGACGCCCATATTCCATGTCGGCGCCGGCAAATGGCCGGCCGGATGCGAACAGGTATGCCGCAACAGCCGCGAGTGCGACGCCTGCGGCAATTCCCAGGAAGAGAGCAGATTCGCCAAGTACCACCCCCACGGCCAAGACCGCCATGCCGGCGGCAAGGCAGATGGCCGGCGGCGCCTTACTGCCGTTCTTGCGACTGACCGGCTTGACGGCAGCCTCGAGCTCCCTTTTGGCCCTGCTCTCCGCCTCGGTGGATTCCTCCAACAAAGTCTCATGCTGAGTGAGTGTGGACTTGCTGTCACCAAGTTTCTGCCCGGCTTCTTGCAACTCTTCCTGGAATCGGGAGATGTCCTCGCGGACGGCCAGCGACAGGTCGAAGTTCTCCAGGCGAGCTTCATCCCAGTCCGGACCCAGATCCTTGAGGGTTGAGGCCAAGGAGTCTTCATGCTTGTCGGATTCATCCTTGCGCTTCGGCAAGTCGCGAACGGAGTTGTGGAAGGAGGTACGGCCCTGTTCGAGTTTCCGGATGTCGGGCGAACGGTCGAGGATAGCCTCATGCTCAACAATCGCCTCTGCCTCGGTTTTGGCTTCCCTCACATCCACGCTTGAAGAATCGTATTCTCGCTGCGCAGCATCGATCCGCTCCTCCAGCGTTTCCAGTCGGCTGACGCCATCGATGGGGAAGTCTTCCATGGGAGGCAACCCGGCCAACTCTTCCTCGGCCTGGTTGAGGTCGTTCCAATCATCCCAGGCGCTCTCCAACCGCTTCTGGTGATCGAGCTCCGACTGTTGCTTCCGGCGAAGGCCGCTTAGCCGTTGGAGTTCCTCCTTGACCTGCTTGAGTCGGGAGGTGAGGTCAGAGTATTCCACTGCGTTGTTTGCAACTTCCGCGAGCTTGGAATCGATCTCACCGAGTTGGTTGGCAGCTTTGGCGATCTCGTGCTTGCTGCCACCCTTCAGAAACAACCAGTCCCTGTGGTTGTTCAACGCCTTCAATGCGTCGGGAAGCTTGGTCGCACCGATGCCAACGCTGTAAATCTGTGCGTTGACGCTTTCGTCATTCAGCAGGTTCTCGCTGTGGAGTTCGTCGAGGGTGAATGTAAAGACGTTTTGAAAGACGTCCCGGGAGTGGTGACCGAGCAGACGCTGCAATTCACCCTCGGGGAACGGCTCGCCGGACTTGGCAGTCAGCCTGACTGACCCGCCGCCCGTCCCCTGGAATCGCTGGACGGTGACGGTCTCGCCAGCGTCGCTGACGATGGTGACCCCGCCCCCATGCTGCCCCCCGGCCAGCGGCGGGTAATCGTTATATCCTGACGGAGCCCTGCCCCTGGCCGCGCGAAATCCGAACAACACCCTCCGAACGAACTCCAGCAGGGTGCTCTTGCCCGCCTCGTTGGGACCGAGAAAGACGGTAACGGGCCGTTCAAATGGCCCCAACCTACGGTCGGTAAACCGGCCGAAGCCGTCGATGTGGAGGCGGCGAATCCTCACGGGTCCTCCTCAAAGAGCAGGTCCACGGTCATGGCCTCGG
>JAJECY010000082.1 GCA_022821775.1 Acidobacteriota bacterium | reverse complement strand
TGGCTCGCCTTGTGCGAACCCCCCACCGCACAAGCCTTCGCCATTCGGCTCGGGCTTGTACGACTCCCCCTCAAGGGGGGAGTCGGCGAGAGGGCGAAGCCTGTCTTCGAGCCGGTGGGGGGACGGCGCCGGACGTCCCCTACTTCTCCGACCCCGCCGGCTCGGACTCCAGGTCCTGAAAGGCCTGGAAGTGCTCGCCGGCTTCCTCATGGCGGCCCAGGCGGGTGAAGGCCTTGCCCAGCAGCAGGTGGGCCCGCTTGTTTGTGGGCTCCCGGGCGACGGATTCCTGCAGCACCTGGACGGCCTGTTCGTAGCTGCCCGTCCGCAGGTAGCTGTCTCCCAGCTCCACCCGGGCCTCCACGTCCCCGGGATCGGCATCCACCACTTCCTTCAATAGCGGCACGGCCTGGTCGTCCCGGCCCAGCTTCACCAGGACCGTCGCCAGGTTGAATCGCGCCTTGCGCCGCTCTGCCGGCTTGCCTTCGGAAAGATCCACCGCCCGTCGCAGAGCCCGTTCCGCCAACTCGAATTCACCCACCGTCTGCAAGTCCATCCCGGCCTCCAATTGGGACTGAAGGTGCCCCGGAAACTTCCGCACTGCTTGGCGGGCCTGGCCGGTGGTGGCCTGGATGTCTCCCTTGGAGCGGTAGGCGCTCAGCAACAGCAGGTGGATCTCCGGCTTGTCGGGGTCCTGCTTCACCAGAGCCTCCAACTGGGCAATGGCCCCTGCATGGTCGCCCTCTCCAATCAAGGCCTTGCCCAGCAGAAAGCGGAGACGCGGATCCTGCGGACGCAGCCTCTGAGCCTGCAGCAAGCGCTCCCTGGCCTGGCTGAACTTGCCCTCGGCCAGCAACCCGCTCCCGTAAAGCAGCAGGGTCGGCGCCGACGTCGGGTCCAAACGGTGAGCCTTCTCCAGGTAGGGCCACATGCGTTCGGTCTGGTCGGTTCGAAACAGGGCGGTTGCCAGCAGGTAGTTGGCCTCGGCCGACCCGGGACTGGCTTCCGCCAGCCTGCTCAGCAGAGGCAGCGATTCCGGAAACTTCTCCTTCCAGACGAACAGCTTGGCCGCGCGCAGCGCCATTTGGGGGCCGAAGGCTTCCATTTTTTCGGCCGCGTCCACGGCTTTGGCCGGGTCGCCCGTTTCCAGGTAAGCCAGGCAAAGGTGAAAGAGCGCCTCGGGATGGCGATGCAGGGTCGCTTCAATCGGCCGCAGGATCTCGATGCTTTCACGGTTTCGCTTCCGCTTGGTCAGGACGATGCCAAGCCGAATCCGGGCGAAGAGAGAGTCGCTGTCGAGCCGCAACGACTCCCGATAGGCCTTCTCGGCGGCGGCGAATCTGTTCTGCATTTCGCGGGCGTAGCCCAGCAAACCGTAAGCGTCGGGCGTGGGTTCGGCCTTGACCGCGGCGTCCAGAACCGCCTCGGCCCGGCCGTAGTTGCCGGCACGCATCAGCTCGGTCGCCTGCTGGTAGCGGGGGTTGGAGAAGACCGCATTCGGGTCCTGGGCGGCCGGCGCGGCCGGCAGGAGGCCTCCCGCCAGGAAGCAACACGCGAGGGCCGCCAGACTTGTCTGAAATAACGACGAAAAAGAGTTATCCACGAAGACACACGAAGAACGACGAAGGGCCTCGAAGCGGGACGGATCTCCGTCAACGGCCCGCACCGCCACGAAACGGATTATCAACATCGCAGTGACCGATCAGAAAACCGGAGTCTCCCGGTAGGTCCCCCACACTTCCTTCAGGGTTTCGATGATATCGCCCATGGTGGCTCCCTGCCTTACCAGCTCGATGGTTACCGGCAGGATGTTTTGCGACTCGTCCCGCGCCACCGCCTTCAGCCGCTGCAGCAGTTCGCCAACCCTGGCCTCGTCCCGATTGGCCCGGACCTGACGGGTCCGGTCGATCTGGCGATCGGCCGACTTGGGATCGTAGGGGTGCACCTCCAGGTCCAGCGTCTCCTCTTCCTCCACGAAGCGGTTGACTCCGATGACCGGCTTGTCGCCCGACTGCTTTCTGAGGGCCGTCTCGTAGGCGTCCTCGGCGATCTTCCGCTGGAACCATCCCTCTTCGATCAGCTTCACGGTGCCTCCCCGCTCATCCACCTCCTTCAGGATGGCCTGGATGGCCTGGACATACTGGTCGGTGAGCTTCTCCACGTAGTAGGAGCCGCCCAGGGGATCCACCACGTTGGCCACGTTGGATTCCTCGGCGATGACCTGCTGGGTGCGCAGGGCGATCTTCATGGCTTCCTCGGTGGGAATGGAGAAGGCCTCGTCCATGCCGTTGGTGTGCAGGCTCTGGGCACCGCCCAGCACGGCCGCCAGGGCCTGCAGGGCGGTTCTCACGATGTTGACCTTGTACTGGGGCCGGGTAAGGGTGGCCGCGGCCGTCTGGCAGTGGAACCGGAGGCGCATGGAGGCGGGATTGGCGGCCCCGAAGCGTTCCCGCATGATGGTGGCAAAGACGCGGCGCACGGCCCGAAAGCGGGCCGCCTCCTCGAAGAAATCGGAGCCGCAGGCAAAGAAGAAGGACAGGCGGGGGGCGAACCGGTCCACCGGCATGCCGGTCTTGACCACTTCTTCCACGTAGACGATGGTGTTGGCCAGGGTGAAGGCCAGCTCATGCAGCGGAGAGGCCCCGGCTTCATTGATGTGGTACCCGCAGATGTTGACCGGGTTGTAGCGCTTCATTCTTTCAGCACAGTAGGCGATGCAGTCCCTGACGATCCGCACCGAGGGAGCGATGGGAAAGATCCATTCCTTCTGGGCCATGTACTCCTTCAGCATGTCGGCCTGAATCGTCCCCGACAGGCGATTGAGGTCGAATCCGCGCTTCTCGGCCAGGGCCACGTACATGGCCAGCAGGATCCAGGCCGAGGGGTTGATGGTCATCGAAACCGAGATCTTTTCCAGGTCGATGCCGGCAAAGAGGTCCTCCATGTCGGACAGGGTGTCGATGGCCACCCCTCCCCGCCCCACCTCGCCCTGGCTCATGGCATGGTCGGAGTCGTACCCCATCAGGGTCGGCATGTCGAAATCGGTGGAGAGCCCGGTCTGGCCCTGCTGGATCAGGTACTTGAAGCGCTTGTTGGTATCGGCTCCGGTGCCGAAGCCCGCGATCTGCCGCATGGTCCAGCGCCGTCCCCGGTACATGGTGGGATAGGGACCGCGAGTGAAGGGATAACGGCCCGGCAGACCGACGTCCTCCTGGGGAATGTCCTGAACATCCAGGGCCGTATAGACCCGCTTGACCGGAAAACCGCCCAGCGTGGAGAACTGCTCCTGCCTCTCCGGCTGGCGGGCCAGAAAGCTGGCAACCTCCCGGCCTTCCCAGGCCTGCAGTTGCTCGGCCAGGTTCTCGACGGTCTGAGCCTCTTTGGTCTCTTTCATGGCTTCCTCTCGCTACGGAATTGATTCAGCAGGATTTGAGCCGCCGCATGGGGATGGGTCCGTCCGGCCATCATCCGGTCGGTCAGCTCGGCGATCTGGCGATCGTGGTGGCGCTGGAACTGGTCTCGCAGGATATTCTCGGCCGATTTCAACAGCCGGGTCTGGGCGATGCGGCGGCGGCGCTGCTCCAGCTCTCCCGAGGAGGTGAGCGTCTCCAGGTGGCCGTCGATGGCGGCCAGCAGCTCCGGGATGCCCTCCCCGCTGACGGAGCTGGTGGGTATCAGGGGCACCTGCCAGCCGTATCCCTGGGAGTTCCCGTGCCCCATCGCCAGCATGTTCTTGAGGTCGGTGACGGTTCGATGGGCATCCGACCGATCGCACTTGCCCACCACGTGAATGTCGGCAATCTCCAGCACTCCTGCCTTGATGGCCTGGATGTCGTCGCCAAGACCCGGGGCCGACACCACCAGGGTGGTGTGGACGGCCTGCACCACGTCGATCTCGTCCTGACCCACGCCGACGGTCTCGATCAGAACCACATCGTATCCGGCTGCGTCCAGGATGTCGACTCCGCTGAGCGAGGCCCGCGCCAGCCCGCCCAGGGCTCCCCGAGTGGCCATGCTGCGAATGAAGACCCCGGGGTCGGTCACCAGCTCGTTCATGCGAATCCGGTCCCCCAGGATGGATCCCCCCGAAAAGGGGCTGGACGGATCGATGGCGATCACGCCCACGCTTCGCTCACCGGCCCGCAGGGCCTTGCAGAGCCGGGTGACCAGCGCCGACTTCCCGCTGCCGGGCACGCCGGTAATCCCCACCACGTGCGCCTTGCCGGTATGGCGGTAGATCTCGGCCAGGGCCTCCTGGCAGTCCTCCTCCCCCGATTCCGCATGGGTGATCATCCTGGCGACGGCGGACAGCCGCCCTTCCAGAACCGGTTGCACCAATGCTAAAGGCGGAATCGCCCTTCCCATGACCTAGCGCTCCTTCTCCAGTTTGCGGTTGAGCTCCCGAAACACGTCGCGGTCGTCCACCACCCGCCGCGCCTTGAAGTCGGTCCTCGGCAGCGAGCCGGGGGCCAGCGCCTCCACCCGGACCCGAATCCCCATGATCCGCTGCAGCAGACCGGCCGTCTCGTCCCGGAACGACCTCAGGGCCTCCTGACCGGCCCCGAAGACGGGCCGGGTGGGTTCCACCTGCACCAGCAGCTCGTCCATGGTCCGCTCGCGGGAGATCACGATGCGGTGCTCTCCCCCGTAGTCGGCCATGGTGTTGAGAGCCGCATCGATTTCGTTGGGATAGACGTTCTCGCCTCGAATGGTGAAAGCGTCGTCGATGCGGCCAAAGATGCCGTTGGGCAGGCGCGGATAGGTGCGCCCGCAAGGGCTGGGGCCCTCCTCCCACAGCGCCAGGTCCCCGGAGAGCAGGCGAATCATGGGCTGCGACGTCCTCTCCAGATGGGTGTAGACGGGCGTGCCGCGTTGACCGAAGGGGACCCGCCGGAAGGTGGCCGGATCGCACACTTCAGTGTAGACCAGGTCCTGCCAAAGCAGCATGCCTTCGGCCTCGGCCGTGCCGGCGCAGTTCATCCAGGGGGTCATTTCAGCCATGGATCCCGAGTCGATCACCCGGGCGCCGTAGGCCTGTCGAATCCTGTCCCGCACGCCCGGCACCGACGCCCCCGGCTCGCCAGAGAAGAACAGGACCTTGAGCCCGAACTCGGTCGGGTCGACCCCCTGGCTCCTGGCCGTCTCCGCCAGGTGCAGCGCATAGGAGGGCGTGGAATAGAAGGCCGTGGGCTTGATCTGCCGCAGCCACCCCACCGCCCGTGCCGTCATCCCGGGAGCGCCGGCCCCGAAGGGGAAGGACCTGGCCCGCAGCCGCTCGGAGCCGATCAGCGTTCCCCAGGACCCCCAGTAGAGGCTGAAGAGGGAGGCAATGAAGATGGTGTCTCCCGGCCGCAACCCCATGCCCCACATGATGCGGGCGTGGGCGTTGCCGATGGCCTCCCAATCCCCCCTGCCGACGGCAAAGGCGGTGGGCCGGCCGGTGGTCCCGGAGGTCCCGTGGATGTGGTGGATCTCCTCCTCGGGAATGCAGAGGTAGTCGCCGAAGCTGGGAACCCGGGCCTGGGATTCTCTCAAGTCCTGCTTGGTGATGACCGGGACCTTCTCCTCGAAGTCTTCCAGACTATTCAGGTGACCGGGGTGGAAGCCGGCCCTGTCCCAATGACTCCGATAGAAGGGGGAGCGATCATAGGCATATCGCGTGACCTGCTTGAGGCGTTCCAGGATCAGTGCGTCGCGCTCCCCCGGAGGCATGGTCTCGCGCCGGGGAAACCAGTACTTGCTGCTGGGATCAGGCAGGTAATCCGGGTTGTAGTTCGGTGGGAACGACCAGTCCTCGATGGGGAACCTCCTCCGTCACCGCGGGCCTCGCTCCCGGACCAGGCGCCGCATGGACTCGACGATCGCCTGCGGCGGCGTGTCCTGGAGCAGGATCTCGCTCACACCCATGCGTTTGAGCTCCGCCACGTCTTCGTCGGGCATCACCCCGCCGCCCACCACGGCGATGTCGCTGCCGTGCTGCACGCGAAGCAACTCCAGCACCCGCGGGAACACCGTCATCTGGGCCCCGGAAAGGATGCTGATGCCCAGGATGTCGACGTCCTCCTGGACGGCCGCCAGAGCCACTTCCTCGGGAGTGCGGTGCAGCCCGGTGTAGATGACGTCCATGCCGGCATCGCGCAGGCAGCGGGCCACGATCTTGACCCCCCGGTCATGGCCGTCCAACCCGACCTTGGCGATCATGACGCGAATCGGATGGGTGTTCGGTCCTTCCATTCCGTGCTTCTCTCATCCTGAGCCGGCCCGGCGCGCGGCCACTTGGCGGGACCCGGCCGACCCCTTAACGTAGCGCATCCTAAACGATACGCCTGTCGGGGTCAATCGCCGTCCCAGGGAGGTCCCACGCTACGGGACTTGCGGCGACCCACAGGTCAAAACAACAGCAACGATGATGCCGGGCCGCGTGCGGGCGAGCCCCCCGCGCTCCCGGGTGGGGCTTCGCCCTTGTCGAGCCTGTGGGGGGCCAACGCCACGCCCCGTAAGTAAGCTCCAGCGGTGGGTAGATGGCTCCGGCGCCATTCCCCCCAGCGCATCAGCCTTCGCAATACGGCTCGGCTGCGACTCCCCCTCAAGGGGGGAGTGATACTTGGCTTGCAACAACCGAGTCGGAATTATTCCCGGGCGGCCGTGATAGGATAGGGCTCATCTCTTGGTCTTCAACGTAAACTGGGCCGGCTCTCGGGTGACCGCCGCAGAGGCCGCCCTCATCCCCCCCGGAGGAATCGAATCATGAAACGCCGCGATCTGCTGCAAGCCGGCCCACTGGGCGCGCTGGCCGCCGGACTGGGTTCTCTTTCGCCATCTTCCACCGGATCCTCCCTGCTGGCGGCTCAACAGCAGCGTTCCGGACTGCCTCCGATCAAGATAACCGACGTCAAGTGCATCCTGACGGCGCCTGCCGGACGCCGGCTGGCCGTGGTCAAGGTCTCGACCAGCGAACCCGAACTGTACGGCCTGGGCTGCGCCACCTTCACCCAGCGGATTCGCACCGTGCAGACCGCCGTGGATGTCTACCTGAAGCAGTTTCTGGTGGGCAAGAGTCCCTGGGATATTGAGGACATCTGGCAGTCCTCCTTCTTCAGTTCCTACTGGCGCAACGGACCGGTCCTGAACAACGCCCTCAGCGGAGTCGACTCGGCCCTGTGGGACATCCTGGGGAAATGGTCCGGCCTGCCCGTCTACCAGTTGCTGGGAGGCAAGAGCCGCCGGGCGGTGGACACCTACAGGTCGGCCGGCGGCCGCACCTTCGAAGAGCTGGTCGATTCGTTCCAGCAGTTGCGGGAGCAGGGCTACCGGCACATTCGCTGTGAGCCGGTGGTGCCGGAAGCCTCGCCTCCCCTCGGTCCGGAGAACGCGGCTCGACCCGCCAATCAGCGCACGCGCATCTGGGAAGCGGCTCCCTTCGCCCGGGCGCTTCCCCGGTTCTTCGGGAAGCTGCGCGAGCGCTTCGGCGAACAGGTCGAGCTGCTGACCGACGTCCACGAGCTGCTGCCCCCCATTCTGGCCATCCAGTTGGCCAAGGAGCTGGAACCCGTCCGGATGTTCTTCCTGGAAGATCCGCTCTCCCCGGAAGACGTCGGATATTTCAAGCACCTGCGCCAGCAGAGCAGCACCCCCATCGCCATGGGCGAGCTGTTCAACAACCCCAACGAATGGCTGGACATCATCAGCCAGCGGCTGATCGATTTCATCCGGGTCCACATCTCCCAGATCGGCGGCATCAGCATGGCCTTCAAGCTCTCCCATCTCTGCGAGTTCTTCCGGGTTCGGACCGCCTGGCACGGCCCCGGCGACACCTCGCCGGTGGGACACGCCGCCAATATCCACCTGAGCCTGGTCGTCAACAACTTCGGCATCCAGGAGTTCCACGGCCTCACCCAGTCGGAGCGGGACGTCTTCCCCGGAAGCCCGCAGGAAAGAAACGGCTACGTCTACATCAACGAAGCGCCGGGCATCGGAGTCGACCTGGACGAGAAGCTGGCGGCCCGCTTCCCCGTCAAGGACGACCCCAGCTTCGACCTGCACTGGGGCAACCTGCGGCGCAAGGACGGCACTATCGTCAAACCCTGACCAACCGAAGGAAGCTTCTGCAAGACACAACTCAACCTGGAGGTCACATGAAAAAACAGATTTCAAGCTGGGTGGCCCTGCCCTTCCTGGCCTTCGCCGCCGCCGGCTGCCAGCAGGGGGGTCCCGCGGGCGGAGCCGGCGCCGTGCCGGCGGAGGACAAGCCTCCGCGCATCGCCGCCGCCGACCTGGACGGGCTCATGGAGGAGGATGCCCTGCTGCTGGACGTCCGGGAGCCCAAGGAGCTGGAAGAACTGGGAACCCTGGAAGGCTACGTCAATATTCCCATCGGCCAGCTCGAGCAGCGCCTGGACGAGCTGCCGAAGGACAGGCTGATCGTCACCGCCTGAAACGGCGGTGGCCGAGCCGCGCGTGCCGCGGCCCTACTCAAGAAGAACGGATTCCGGACGGCCGGCTCCTGCGGGCTGAGAAGCTACAAGGGAAAGAGGATATTCCCCAAGACCGGGAGTTGAAGGACGAGCCTGAAGGGCGATGGTCGGGGTTCGGCGGAGCGGGCGGAGGCTGACCTCCCCCCGTTCACGCCAGGGCCTGCCTGCAGTATTCCAGAGACTCCCGCACTCCCTCCAGGGCAGGCTGACCCTTGATCTCGTGCTCGATGTTGGCCGGGATCGGGTACTTCCCCGCCTTCAGTTGCTGCAGCACTTCCTTGATGGGCGTATCCCCGGTCCCGAACTTCACCACCGGCGACCGGGGGCCCAGCCCTTTCTTCCGGTCCTTGAGGTGCAGGGCCACAATCCGCTGGTGGTGCCGATCGATGTAGTCCACCGGATCGAACCCGGCAGCCACGAAGTGGCCGATGTCCAGATTGACGCAGATGTAGGGAGAATTCCCCTCCATGGCCGCCGCAAAATCCTGCGGCCCGTCGAAGACATCCTCCTTGTCGCCGTGGGCGTGGTTGTGCATGCCCACCCTGATCCGGTGCTTGCCGGCGAAGGAATCGATCAGGGGCGCCAGGCTGGGTCTCGCCGAGGCCGTGATCACATCGGTGCCCAGGGCGCGGGCCATAAGGAAGCCCCTATTCACTTCCTCGGGGCTCATGGTCTTCTGAAAGCTGTAGTTGTAGGAGTTGAGCCGGATGCCGGCCTGCTCCAGCTTGCCGCCCTTATCCTCGAAGAAGCCGAGCGGGGTCTCCAGCCGCCAGCGGCGGAGCTCGGCGGGCTCCAGTCCCCTGGGCTCAATGTGTCCCTGCCAGAGCTCGCAACTGTCGATCCCGACCTCCACCATGGCATCGATGGCCTCCTCGAAGGAGCGGTCCCGAAAGCTGTAGCTCTGAACCCCGATCTGAACGCCCTCGATCAGTGAGCTGGCTGCTTTCCCCCGACAGCCCGACAGGACCGGCAACAGCCCCGCCCCGGCCAACAGGGCCAGGTTCCCGGCAAAAGTGCGCCTTGAAATCGTTTTCATGGGCATGCCTCCCTTCCGAAAGGTCGATCGCCACCAGGATTTAACCCGCATCCCCCACCTGGGGGCTGCTCTCGTCAGGCGAGTGCAGCCTGTAGGGGCAACCCTTGTGGTTGCCCGCCGTTCGTGTTCGCCCGGTTGCCCTCGGAATGTGCCCTCACAAGGGCTGACCCTAAATGCACCCTGAATTGGGTAGCGCGGGATCATCTCGGGCGTCAGCCCGGGATTCCACCAAGCCGCGAAGCGGCAACAGCACTTAGCCGTGGGCATAAGCCTCACTGCAAGCCACTGCAATCGGCTAACCCACCCTCCTGAGCCGCAAGAGTAGCGGCAGCGCCTATCTACCGGGCGCCAGCCCGGGATTTCATCAAGCCGCGAAGCGGCGACAGCACTTAGCCGTGGGCGTAAGCCCATGGGAAGGTTGCTGCCAGAGTTGAGCCGCGTAGGCGGCGACAGCAATCATCCCCGTGGCTTGACATCAAACGATTCACCGTCCGCCTAACAGTTCCTTACTCACCTTGCAGACCATGGTGTAGGCCGGATCGAAGATGTTTCCCAGCTCGTAGCGGACGCACTGGGACAAGAGCAGATTGGCGCCCAGCCCATCCAGGCCGTAGTCCTGCTGCAGCCAGCGTAGCATCTCGGTGGTTGCGTGCTGGGTGGCCTGGTCCAGCGGCCGGGCGTTCCCGACGGTGAAGATCCACTCGTCGTTCTCCCCCCGCGGCCACCCGATCGACTTCCCCTTCAGAACCCGCAGGGTGACGCGAACATCCATGGAGATTTCGATCCCGGTGCCCACGATCTCGCCGTCCCCCTGCACGGCGTGTCCGTCTCCCAGAAAAAACAGGGCTCCCGGCTCGAAGACGGGGAAATAGACCGTGGCGCCCGCCACAAACCCCCGGTAGTCCATGTTGCCGCCGTGCTCGGCGGAGGTTGCGGTGGAGATGGCCTGCCCACCCTTGGCCGCCACGCCGAAGCAACCCAGCATGGGCTCCAGCGGGATCACAAGCTGCCCCAGCTTGGATTCCGGGCCGACCAGGGTGGCGGTTCCCTTCTCGGCCTCCACCTTCCACTCGGCCACCAGAGCCGGGGGCAACTGGCGCACGTAATCGGGATCCACCACGTTGGGCGCGACTGCCGAATAACAGAACCCGTAGGCCCGGTTGGGCCGGATCTCCTCCAGATCCACCGCCAGGGTATCGCCGGGCTCGGCCCCCTCCACGTAGAAGGGCCCGGTCTGAGGGTTGCTTCTGGGCGTCACCTGCTCGCGCCGGTGGTCGACTCCCCATGCATCCACCGTCCTGGTCACCAGGGTATCGCCGTCGCCCACCCGCAATACTGGCGGATGCGGCCCCAGGGTGGTGTAGTATCGGGTGGGAGTGAAGTGGTGCTCCATGGCTTGGGACTCCGATTCAGGGTGGTCCAGAGGTTCCGGCACTCAATGCCGGCGGTCACTTCGCGAGCAGACCGCTTCCTCCGCATGCCCGGCCCGCAACCAAGCCTCGACCGGCCTCAAGGACCCGCTTGGGTCAACCAGGAAAGGGCTTGCTCCCGAGGAAGCGCGGCTGACTCAATTTCCAACAGGTCGGCCTTGCCGGCCAGCTCATAGGCCTGCCGAAACCAATCGGTTTCAAAGGATTCGCCCGTGTTGTGGATCAGCAATCGGGTTGCCGGCCCCAGCATGGCGGCGGTCTTGAAGTCCCCCGCCCTTCTCAGCACCGGAACGTAGAGGTGCTCCAGGTAGGCCCGGTCCTCCTCGCTTGAGAAACGGGACACGTCCACAAGTGTGCGGTGGGGCTCGGGCGCAAGCGACCGGGCCAACAGGCACCACAGCCCCGCCTTTCCCACCCCCGCCAGGTTCACCCGGTCCACCTCCGGCCGGCTCTCCAGGTAGACCATCGCCGTCAGGATGTCCTGAACCCGATTCGAAACGTCGGTTCGATTGTAGGTGGTGAAGAAGGGGTCGCTCATGTCCCGCTTGGCTTGAGCCTCACCCGTGTTGAAGGCGTCAATGGCCATCACCAGGTGCCCCCCGGCCAGCAGCGGCCGGACCCAGGATGCGTCCGGTGACTCCAGCGCCGCCTTGCCCTCGGCGTGCACCAGCAGCGTGGCCGTCAGATTCCTGCGCTTCCCCCTTGGGAACCATAAAGCGGCCGGCACCCTGTCGCCACGGCCCCGACGGCCGATGTGAAACTCCCGGGTCGCACCCGGCTTGGAAGAGGGGGCGGGAACAGCCAGCACTTCGCCGGGATCAGGATAGCCGACAGCCAGGGCGTGCTGCAGAGCCGGGGACATGAGCTCCCGGAACCGGGACAGGCCTTCGGAGTCCCGCGGCCGGAGATCGTCGATCTGCCGCCGGTAGCTGTCCTTCAGCGAGGCCAGCATCTCCTCCTCGGTGACCGCGGATTCGGGCAGGTCACGACCGAAGAAGACCAGGAACTCCGAGGGACTTCCCAGGCGAAAGCGCTTCTCACTGAACTGGCTGGCGTCGCTCTCCCCCAGCAGCCAGCGACCGAACCAGGCATAGACGGCCTCCCGGCTCTCCCGGTTGAAGTTGTGGTCGGCCATGGCCTGCATGGTCTGCACCTTGTCGGCGGCGCCCAGCAAGCGATAGACGCTCTGGACGGCCGGAAATTCCACCCGGGGAGTCTCCCGGGTCCAGTCCCCCGAGGCCGAGACCATCAACTGCGGACGGGGAGCCATCAGGGCCGCGATCTCCATGTTGTTGGTGTCGAGACGAAGGTTGGCCTGGTTCTCGCAGATACAGCCACCCTGCATGTAGTGGGAGATCATGTTGACCGGCGCCGACACCTTGACCCGATCGTCGACCGCCGTCAGCAGGAAAGTCTGGGTCCCCCCTCCCGAAGCCCCGGTGCAACCAATCCGGTCGGGGTCCACGTCCGGCAGGGACTGCAGGAAATCCACCGAGCGAATGCTGTTCCAGAGCTGAATCCCCAGCCAGTTGATTCCCCACAGGCTGAAGCTCCTGTCCAGGGGACGCCGATGGTCCTTGACCTGGCGGCTGTCATTGTAGGCCAGCATGTCGTAGGCAAAGACCACGTGGCCCTGCCGGGCCAGGTTGATCGCGAGGCCCGGCATCGAGGCGAGAGACTGATTCTCCAGCCGCCCGTAGGCCCAATGACCATGGGGGGTGAGGATCCCCGGGAAGGGACCCTTCTTCCCCACCGGACGGTAGAGATTCCCGGTGACGTAGAAACCCGGATAGCTCTCGAAGAAAACCTTCTCAATGGAATAGTCCCCCTTGGAGACCTTCCCGAAGATCCGCGCCTTGAGGGGACTCTTCTCCACCGGCGGCCACAACCCGGCGCTGACCTCTATCTGCCGCCGCAACTGGCCGGCCCGCCGCAACCAGCCCGCCTCGGTTAGAAACGGCTTGAAGGTATAAGGCAGGTGCAGGTGGCGTATCCGGGTAGCTCGCCGGTCGATCCCCGGCAGACCGGGCAACTGTTGGGCCCCGACAGAACCGCTCAGCAAAAAAAGGCCCACGCTGACCAGCAGGATGTTTTTGCCAGAGAGCATGGGTGTGTCTCCGTGGTTGGGGCGCTGGCCACACCGGCGGCAACCTATCCCGTCAGGGTACCCGCAACCAGCCAGAAAGCAGATTTTCGGTCTTCCGCCTCGCTGCGGAAAATTCTATCCCAGGAGAGAAAGTTTTGCGATGCTAAGAGCAGGCTACCCTGGACCGGACATGCACTTCCGCTTGCTCATGAAAAGAACACCAGCACGGACCGAAAAGCTCGTCACGATCAGTTCCAACCATTGCTCGTCGCTGGAGGAGTCTACTCAACACCATTGATGAAAATTCCGAACGACTCACTCTTCATCCCGTTGAAGTACGCGGGGCGTTGCCGATCCTGTGCGATGAGACTGGAGGCGGGCAAGCATGCCTACTGGTCTCCGTCGTCGAAGAGCGTTTGGTGTGTTGAGTGCGCAACTGGTGGAGGTTCCTCTGTCCAGGTCACTTCCCAATACGAAATAGGCGGTTCCCAGAGTAGGGCTACGTACGCAAGCCCCGGTGGTTCAAGAAACTCAAAGGCGCGTACCAAAAGTTTACCGACTCCATGGGAGCGACTGTGTACTTACGCACAACGTTGCATTGAAGCGGAAGCAGCACAATCGTTGGTCCCGTACGCCAAAATGAACTCATTGTGGTTCACACACTCTGGGGACGAGAAATTGGTCGTTGGAAAGAGCGATTCAACGCCGGCGCCCGAGGAACTACCTGAAAAACTGAAGTCTCGTACAGGGTCGATCATCTATGGCTGGCCGACAGTCGTCGTCATCGACCGCGACCACATGCCCAAGGTGGCACCCCTTTTTGCCGTCCAGGTCGAACCGGAACGAGACCCTAAAAACCAAAGAATGCTTCACGCCAAAACGGAACCGGAGTTCAACTTGGCTATCACGGCCAGCGGAATCTTCGACTTTTCGACGAGCGAAGAAATCAGTGAACTGTTGGGTGACAAATTGCCGTTCGGCGAGGCCGATGCTCTTGCCACTCTCGCCACTCGAACGGCCGAACTGCTCGGGCTACGGATCATTTCACCATTAGACGGCAGAAACCTCGCATCGAAAATAGGTCGAAACCGAGGGGTTTACAACGTCGCGATTTCGGTTGTTGCCGAATCGCCAGGATACACCAGCAAACTTCGCGAGGAGCTGCGACAATTGCAGAAGCGGAAAGACTGGTCGACAACGGCAGCAGCACACCTTCTCGCCAACCGTCTTGCACAAAAAGACAACACGCGACACCTAACCGGGCCTGTTGCAGCTCCACTCAGTTGCAACCAATCGCAGGAGGAAACACTCGAATGTCTCCGCAGAGAACCTCTCACCATTGTGACTGGCCCGCCCGGGACCGGCAAAACGCAACTGGTTGTAAATGCGGTTGCGAACGCTTGGCTGGATGGCGACAAGGTCCTGGTAACTTCGACCAACAATGGCGCTGTAGATGTCGCTGTTGACCGCGCGGCGAAGGACGTGAATCGCGGCTTGTTGGTCCGTACGGGAAATCGCGAAGAGCGCGTGCAAGTAGCGGCTCGCATCACCGCAGCGTTGGATCAGGCAAAAACCCACCGTGGTAATCAGGCCGCCTCCCGTGCCCGGTTGAAACACGCCGCAACCGAGCGCGCGGAACTGATGAAGAAACTGGCGCGGCTGGACAAACTGGACTCGGAGTTGTTGCGGGTTGTCGAAGAGCAGGAGAAACTCTCGCCCGCCTTGAAACGGGTAGCTCTAACACTCTGGACCGAACCCAACCCTCCGAGACCGCCCATCAATTCCCGCCAAATCGAGCGGCGAGCCAGACGGTTGTTGCGGACGCGGTGGTTCCGTCGATTCCGCACGCGGCGCTTACGCAGGCGACTCCACTGTCTGGAAACCGCTGCATTGGCGCAACTCGCTACATGGGCCCGAATTGATCAGCGCCTGGAGAGACTCGCCTCCCAATTGGCGATGGGGCGAGCGGAGCGTCGACAACTGGCGTTTGCAGTCGGCGACCCGGCAACCACTATGCGCAAGGTGGACCAGAAATGGGCCGATGCAAGCCTCCACGCCATCCGCGTGGACACGGCAGCGCGAATCTACTCCGGTACCAGCCGTCTGGCCGTATTCAGTAAAATTCCCGCCCACAGCGACCGTTTCAAACGGGCAGTCGTCAACTCATTCCACCACATACGAGGCTGGGCGTGCACGGCACTCACAGCGGATTCCAACTTCCCCTTGGAATCTGGCCTGTTTGACTTGGTAATCGTCGACGAGGCCAGCCAGTGCAGCCTCGCGGCAGTATTACCATTGGCCTACCGCGCCAAACGTTTGGCGGTCGTGGGAGATCCATGCCAACTGAATCCAATCGTTTCTCTTGGCGATCGACTCTTAAAGGAGATCGCCGCACAAACGGGTTTCGACACGGATGATCTTTGCAAACGCGGTATCCACCACAAATCCGGATCCGCCTACTTGGCGTTCGAGTTTGCCGCGAGACCCCGAAAGCCGGTTCTTCTCAACGAGCACTACCGTTGCCACCCACACATCGCCCGTTGGTTCAACAAGACGTTTTACGATGGTGAACTCACTGTGTTGACGGATGTTTCGGATACATCCCAGCGGGATCGCGCCATTAGCTGGGTCGATGTCGACGGCGAGGCAGTACGGCCCCCCACCGGAAGCTGGCTAAACCGGGCGGAGGCAGAGCATACAGTGAGACTACTTTGCGGCCTCATTAAATCCGGTTACAAGTCCGTTGGCGTCGTGACCCCGTTCACCGCGCAGGCGCGGCTCATTGATCAGCTCGCCAGAAAACAAATCGACCAGGTTTCCTTGGACGACATCGGTTTTGCGAGCGGAACCGCACACCGCTTCCAGGGAGGAGAGCGTGACGTAATCCTGTTTGCTTCTGTGCTCTCCCCTGGCATGTCCGAGAGCGTCACCCGCTGGGTAGAAAAAGAGAGAAACCTTCTCAACGTCGCCGTCAGCCGTGCGCGTCGAGTACTGATTATTCTCGGCCACCGGCTTATCGGAAACTTGGGGAGTAGTACACTCGCCTCCCTGCGTGCCTACGTACGCGATGAGGTCAACCGGAATGAGGACCCCGGTTCGCCGTCCGCGGAGTTCCGCGCGGACAGCGAGTCCGAGAAAATCCTGCTCGAAGCCATGCAACTTCGAGACCTCTTGCCCTACGCCAAGCTTGAGGTTGAGGGGTACGAACTGGACTGTGCACTGCTGGAACAAGGAATCAAGCTGAACATAGAGGTTGACGGCGATCAGCATCTTGACGCCCGAGGCCAACAGCGGCGCCAGGACATTACTCGAGACCGCGTTCTGGCCAAACTCGGTTGGACTGTCCTACGGATACCAGCGTGGCGGTGCCACAAGGAGATTGAGGCGGCGATTGACGAAATCAGGAAAGCACGGGACCGATTGCTCGAAGCAGCAGCTGCCCGCTCTATGGACGCTCGTGGTTGATCCAATCGGTCGGTAAATTTGAATGGTCCGTGCCTAGAAGCCATAAAATGTCTTTCTCCAGTGGCGATTGAAATCGAACGGAAATAGCACTCAGTCATGGACTACGTCCTGGTCCATTTCCGAGTCGTTCGGCTTTCCCCAATACTCCTTAAGGCTGTCACCAAGGGGGCCTTCGTCTGGCATTCCGTAGCTTGACGGAATACCATAATAAAGCGCTTCAACTGGAATATAAGCCACTCTATAGGCACGACCGCACGTCATGCTAGACTCAGTTGACCATGTCAGAGATCAATCCCATGAGGCTCACTTCGGGGCCGTGGAACGATGGATTTGTACTTGATTTCCACAGTATCAGTAGTATTCCAACAGGAGATCCGTATCATCCGTTTGAAACGAAACGGACCGAGCTAGGTGAACTGCTCTACCGACTGAAGTACCGGGGGGACCGGACAGCTATTGAGAAAATCGTGGCGACTGCTGGGGAGTTTGTGAAATCGTGGAAGCCACCCGTCGAATGTATCGTGCCGGCCCCACCTTCCCTCCGTCGAAAAATTCAGCCTGTTGTTGAGATCGCACTTGCACTTGGAACGTTTCTGAATGTTGGCGTTTTAGAAAACGCTGTCGCAAAGGTAAAGAAGACTGATCAAATGAAGAACATTCCCATTTGGGAAAGGCACAGAGCTTTGGAAGACGCTATCCAGTCCGGCGGGACGGAAGTAGCTGGTAAGTCCATCTTGCTTGTCGACGACCTGATCGAATCCGGTTCCACCCTTCGACGAGTTGCAAGCGTTCTGTTGGACAACGGCGAAGCAACATCTGTCTACGCGCTAGTCTTGACTCGAACACGATAAGGAAGATGAACGAGCAAACAAGGGTCTTCATTGCTGGATCACGACGTCTGCCGCGCCTCAGCAAAGATGCCAAGCATAGAATAGGCAATATCATCTACCGCGGCTTTACTGTCATGGTTGGCGACGCCAATGGTGCAGATAGGGCTGTGCAGCAGTATCTAAGCGAGATGGGTTACAAAAGGGTCATCATTTTTTGCACGGAGAATATCTGTCGAAACAACCTCGGTAATTGGCCGACACGCGCGATACGCGCGGAAAATCCGGCACGGAGAAACTTTGAGTTTTATCGAGCGAAAGACCGTGCGATGGTCGAGGAGGCTGATTACGGTCTAATGCTCTGGGACGGTAAGAGTCGCGGCACACTTATGAACGCGGTCGGACTAATACGCCGAGGCAGACCCTTGGTCCTCTATGTGGCGCCGGCAAAGTCTTTTTTGACACTGCGGCAGGCTCCTGAGCTTCTCGACGTGGTTAGTCGCTTCAACCCTCAGTCACTGCCTGAGGTTGACCGCGAACTACAAACAACGGATTGCGAAGAATCAATCCCGAGTACGAAGGTCGACGAGCCCACTGCGCTCTTCTGAAGCAGTGACCTTGCCGCTACCGGGCACTATCGATTCCCGTCAAGTGACGCTCGAAATGCGCTTGGCGTGTCCGCCGATGCTACCAAGTTCGCCCTGAATCATCTGCGGGGAGGTAGAGGAAGAGAAATGGACGCACAAATAGAGCGCTACTATTGGGAACTCACCAAGAGACACGATGACTGAAGAACTCGAGACGCTGCGCTATCCGATTGGCCGTTTTGAGCCGCCATCCCGGATAGATCAGGACCAGATCGAGAGGTGGATTGGAGAGATCGAAGTCCTGCCGGCCAAACTCAGGAGGGCCGTCATGGGATTGACGGACACCCAGTTGGACACGCCTTATCGTCCCGGGGGCTGGACCATCCGCCAGGTGATTCACCACTTGCCGGACAGTCACATGAACAGTTTCATGCGGTTCAAGTGGGCGCTGACCGAGGACCGACCCACAATCAAGCCCTATTTCGAGGACCGCTGGGCGGAACTGCCGGACTACTCGGTGACTCCGGTCGCGGCATCTCTCGATCTGTTGGACGGGCTCCATCGGCGCTGGGTGGCGCTCTTGCGTTCCCTGGCCGAGCGGGATCTCGAAAGAACGTTCATTCACCCAGAATCCGGCCTGGTAAATCTGCCGGAAACCATTGGATCCTATGCCTGGCACGGGCGGCACCACTTGGCACACATCCGGCAGGCGATCCGTCGGGAAGGGGGGAATGGCTAATAGCGGCTCTGTCCGCAGAGGACATCCGGGCTCGTAGGAACTCCGCAGTAAATCCTTTCAATAAATGCCGGGAATGATCCGGTACGTCACCCGCGCCTGATACTCGGCCCACTTGTCGGCGCCGTATTTCTCTGCACAGTACCTGTCGTCGTCACGCTGCCGGAAAATGAACTGCGCGATGATGAAGACCAGGTAGGTCCAGGCCCAGGGATTGGTGAAGTAGCCGAATGCCAGGGCGATCGACAGGGCCATGAACCCCTCGCCCATGTAGTTGAAGTGGCGGGCCACACCCCACAGACCACTGCACAGGATCTTGCGGTTACCGGCCTCAATGTATACAGGCTCGATGAGCCCGAGAAACTTGCGCTCGGGCCATCGCTTGAAGGAGTATTTCTGCAGGTTTGTGCCGCGCGAGATGGCCCAGCCGAACAGGAACAGCCCGGCCGTTCCGATGAGCCAGACATAGGTCCATGCCGGGGAGAATCCGGGGTCCGGGTAAGCGGCCGTGCCCCACAATGGTAGGATGAACAGCCATCCGTAGACGATGAGGCCACCCCAGAACATCTTGAAACCGAGATTCTCATGGATCACATCGTAGGTATATAGCTGGACCCGTTCAAAGATGAAGTAATCCAGTACGTAGAACGTAAAGAACGCCGCGAACAGGAAAACGCCCGGATTGGAGTCATTGCCAAAGAGTCCGTAGTGGTAGGCGGCCCCGGACAGGGCATTGAGCGACAACATCGTTCCACCGACGACATAGAAGTACATCTTCACGTCGAAGCGTTCGTTGAAGAACGACAGCTCCTGGACGCGCCCAAACCACAGGGCCAGGAGTGGGTTCTTTACCTTGCCTTGCGGCTGGCTGAACACCGCCAGGATGGTTAAGAGTGTGGTAAAGACCGTTCCGCCCGCCACCGCATAGATCGAGGATCGGTAGAACCATTCACGCGACATCCCGGTCAGTTCGAGAGCCCACACGACCAGCGCAATTGCAAACACCAGAATACCGTTCAACCGATAGTTGCGGGGTTCGCCGGTCTCCGGGTTGATGACATATCCGGGAACCCGCCTCCCCGGCAGAATGAGCTGCGCCAGCAAGAACGCGGCAAAGATCGCCAGCGGGCTGAAGAACCCCGCAATCGCTTCCGTCCGGGAAAGCTCGAAAAGGTGGCCGATACCGAGCCATTCAATCATGACCGAATGCCCCTTCCTCCAATGATGAGGAACAAGGCTATTTTTCTGGAATGCAACCCAGGCTCGTAAACGGAATGAGCTTTGGCACCCTGGCCTGGTACTTGCTGTAGGTGGGGTATTTCTCGCCGGATATCTTCTCTGCCAGGCGTGTGGAGCCTTGAAAAACCAGTATCAACAGAAGGCAGCCCAGACCCGTCCAGTGCCAGAACTGGCCTGATGCGGCGATGGCGAAAGCGTAGAACGTCACCCACATCCCCATCTCACAGAAATAGCTGGGATGGCGGCTGAATCGAAACAGGCCGCTGTCGATAAACGGCTGTTTGACTTCGGCTCCCTCTTTAATCAGACGTTTCTTGTTCTGCTGGAACCTCCACATCTGCGCATCGGCAATAGTCTCAAAAACCAGCAAGACCAGAAATACCCCGGCGGCAACGAAATCCAGCCATCCCATGGGTTGCCTGGAATGCACCCAGGCTTGATGAACGGGCGAGGTGAACAACCACACAACCGCCATCTGACCGACCGCGACCACAACCACGTTGACCAGTTGAAATTCCAGCTTGCTCATCTGTTTTCTGAGATAGATCCACCGATAATCTTCGCCGCCGATCCAGTATCCTCCCTTCAGGGCATTGTTGAAGGTCAACCGTATCGCCCACATTGTCGCCAATAGGGTCATGACGTTGACGCGAGCCGATTGAAACTCCAGGTCCACGGCAACGATCACGCAGTAAACCGCCGGCAAAACCGACCATAGCCGATCCACCCAGGAATACTCTCTCGTTAGAATTGAGAGCACCCAGCAGACTATGGCCAAGAGGATGCCCAAATCCAGCGCGACACCGTACGGGGTGCCGACGAGGGGATGATCGATGAAGTTGAGGGAAATCATGTTCCAAATGGGGGTATGTGTTTAGCCTATTGTCTATCGGGGAGGGAAAAGCGTGCTGCTGCCGCCGCCTACGCGGCTCGGGGGTTTTTGGGCATCCATTCCCATGGGCTGACGCCCACGGCTAAGTGCTGGCGCCGCATTCGCGGTTCAACTCGAACACCCCGGGCTGGCGCCCCGGGGTCGTCTGTACCCTCTCACGGCTTCACCAGCACGATGCCTTCCTTTTCGATTCGGGCGAACATCTTGCGGTACTCTTCGGAGCCGTCGTTGTCCCAGTATTCGGTGGTGAGGGGGGAGTCGTAGCTCATGGGGATCAGGCGCCAGCGGTCGGGGCGCACCATGAAGAGGGAGCGTTCGGGATCGGCGATGTTGTACATGCGGGTGCCATCGGCGAAGCGGGTCTTGATGATCCACTTGTCCTGTTCGGGCAGTTGCAGCTTTTCCAGCCGTTCCAGCTCCGCCCGGTCCAGGCTTACCCCCAGTCCGGGGCGTTCCGGAACTTTGACGAATCCGTTCACCGGATCGAGCCGCTCCTTGACCACATCCGACTTCTTGCTCTCCGAGGTGTTGACGAAGTGGAAGCTGGCCGTCTTGAAGGCCGACTGCATGTGGGCCGTCATGGCCCGGGTGATGTTGCCGCCCACGTTCTGCAGCATGAAGGGAATGTTGGCGGCCGCGAACAGGCCGGCCCGCCGCCGCGCCACGCCGATCTTCTGGTGTCCCAGCATGTAGGCATCGGCCGCCCGCCTCAGCACCTCGAAGGTGGCTCCCAGCGGGGTGTGGTGATAGACGATCGGCAGCCGGCAGCGCCTGGTCAGCTCGGCGTAGCCTTCGATGTCCCGCTCCTGCAGAGGATCCTCGAAACAGCCGGCGATGCGGTATTTCGAGATCTTCTCCAGAAGCTCGAACATGTGGTCGTTGGTGCCGTGCATGGTGATGTCGTGGTGGATGCGGAACCCCTTGGGGGCCACCTCCTGCATGGCGTCCATCTGGTCCATCACGTTCTCGAAGGGCGAGAGGTGGTACTTCATCCAGGTGTAGCCCATGGCCGAGAACTTCTTGACGGCCTGCGCCATGCGGTCCGGGTGGGTCGAGACCGTCCAGGAAGCCACCGGCACCCAGCGGCGGTAGCGCTGGCCGAAGAGCTTGTAGACGGGGACTCCGGCCGCCTTGCCCATCAGGTCGTACATGGCCGTCCCCAATCCCAGGGAGGTTTCGTCTCCCACCCAGTCGAAGGGGCTGGTGCCGATGTACTTCTCAATGGTCTCCTGCGGCTCCGGGCTTCCGCTCTCGCCCAGCCCGGTCAGTCCGGCGTCGGTATGCACCACGTAGACGGTCCGTTTCCAGGGGCCGTAGAAGTGGTTGAGCTCATAGGCGATCCAGTCCACGAACTCTTCGGTGATGTTGTGCACCTCGATGTCGGTGACCCGGATGGTTCCATGTTGGGCCTCGGCCTTCTTCCTGGCCGCCCATACCGGCTTCCATCCGTTCAACAGACAACCGCTTGCCAGGGCCGCCGTAAAAAAGCCGCGGCGGGTGAGAACACCGGTTTGGGCTTCAGAATTTCT
>JAJECY010000093.1 GCA_022821775.1 Acidobacteriota bacterium | reverse complement strand
TCTGTCATGCTCATCATCGCCGCATTGATTCCGACTCTGACACCTACACTGTTGAACGACTGAACCAGATGAAGGCCAAACATGAATTGCGGATGCAAAACCGAGAATTTGAAGCTGACGCACTAGTCATCTCTCAAGTGGAGCGGTCCATGGAGTCGTACTGGACTGATTTCGCGAAACGCCACAAGGAGCATCCAGCACCGGATTTTGCGGTTAGCGTAGTAAAGCCTACCGCATCCGGGGCCGAAGTATTCAGGGACCTTTCCGCTCAGCTCCAGCATATGGAAACACTGCTCGAACATTACAGGTGGTCGGACGAAAGGGCCCCTGACGATCTGAGAAAGCTTGTTCAGAGACTCGGCTATGATTTGGCACCCCTCGAATCCTTGCCGTACTACGAGAACCCGTTTGAGAGGCGAAACTGGGAGGAACACAACATTTATTCACCGAATGTGCTCATAGATCTAAGGACGTTGCTACTCCACGCAGAATTGCTATACCTCGCTGAGCATGCAAAACACAATAAGACTGACGCCACTACTGACGCGCGGACCAAGGAAATCAAGAACGAGCTGTTGGACATTGCAGGGTCGGGAGGATACTTTGATTAGCAGTCTAGTCGAAGCATGAGTACCGAAATAGTCAGATATTTAACTACCGTGCTGGCGGTAGGACTTGCATTGGCCGGGGTCTTTTCGGCTATGCGTGCGCAGTTACGGCCAAAACTTCCACATTGGGGCTGGGAGAGACTCCTGAACAAGGTAGAACGAATCATTGCTGAGATGGCATCCTCTGATTTCCCGAAGCCCACGTATCAAATGTGTCATCTCCTGGTAGTCGGGGAGGATCATCGATTTCACCATCATCGTGGTGTCGATCCTATAGCGCTTTGTCGAGCCATTTGGAAGACATTCTTCTGCGGCCAACGGCAGGGAGGATCTACCATTGCGATGCAACTCGTGCGTACTCTGACAAATCGCTACGAGTGGACTTGTAAACGCAAACTTGCCGAAATAATACTGGCACTTCGCTTGACGCGTCGCATTGGACGTGACCGGTTACCTGCTATCTATCTCTGGGTCGCGTATTACGGCTGGCAGATGGACAACTTCATTCAAGCTTGTTCCCAAGCTGGCATCGACCCAAATTCGGCAACCGAACTTGAGTCGGCAACGCTCGTCGCTCGACTGAAGTATCCAGAACCACGAAAGCCAAACCGAAAGCAAAGTCAGAGAATCCACTGCCGCGCAGGCCATTTGATGTCGTTGAAGCAATCTCGGTCAAAGAATCGACTATGGAACCGTTTCGCATTCCGGACTCACTCAGAAACCTCAGCGACCCTTACCCCGACCCAGACCTAGTCTTAGATGCATCGGGACGGGGTGGAGATCCTGCACGAATAGCGCTGGTTCGCCTCTGGCTGTCGGAAGGTATACCTCACGCATTCTTAGAGTGTCCTGCAGTATATGAGTCGGTCCGCTCTTGGCTCAGTGGCCGTCTATCTGTGCACGCAAAGGAGATTGGAATTGTTGGCAGCGCTCGTCTCGGCGCGTCCGTTGTTCCCAAGAAGGGCCTCAGACCATTCTCGCCTGATTCTGATCTGGACCTGTTCATAGTCTCAGAATTCTTGTTTAGCAAGTTAAAGGACGAGTTCTATCAGTGGTCACGTGCTTTTGAGAGTGGAAAAATTACTGCTAGAAATGCCAAGGAAAATGGGTTTTGGTTAGACAACCATAGCCGTATTCCAATAAATATCTCCGATGGATTTATCGATTCAACCAAAATCCCAAATCTCAATCCTTTCCGGTTCACAAAAAGGATCAATCAAGCCATGTTCCTTTTGCATGGGAAACTTACATCTACTCCCAATGCACCTCATCCTAAAAAGGCGTCTCTCCGATGCTACAGGTCTTGGAATAGCTTTGTGCGGCAGAATTCGCTGAGTCTCCGGGCCTGTTGGAAGGCATGGTCGCGCCAGCAGGAATCCTGAGTAGGAGAAAAGCAATGAAATAGCGGCCTGCGGTCGCGTGTCAGGACGCTCGACTCCCGCTTGGTCGGGGTGCAGCCCACGACTCGGGACCAAATCTAGGCTACCGGTTGGAGTAGCGGGGGTTCAGCATTAGGCTGGTCTGGCTTGGCGGCATTCGGTGACGGCAAGGTGTTGAGGTTCGGACAGAAGGTTGAGCCCTCGCCTTTTGGTACAGGCTTTGCCTGGAAATCTTCATTCCACGCGGATTAGCACAGAATTGCCGCGTCGTCTGCGACCAAGGCGGCGGGGCTGCACCCCTCGCATCCCAGCGACGACCGGCACACGGGCGAGCCGCATGAGACGGGTGTAGTTGGAAGGTAAGCCCTACCTTTTTAGGCCCAAAGCGCTGCACCAGACTAGATTGAGGGAGTTATCGGAGTATAAACGCGGCAACAATTGGGGGACTAACTGGGGGATCAGGTGTGGATGGTATAAGTATAAGTAACTGATAAGTAAGGATATAAATATAATTCCTGGCGGAGAGAGCGGGATTCGAACCCGCGTTAGAGTTTCCCCTAAACACGCTTTCCAAGCGTGCGCCTTCAGCCACTCGGCCATCTCTCCCCGTTCAATTGCGCCCGATTGTAATGAAATCGGGGGGTGGCGTCCAGAGGGACTCCAACTCCGAGCCCGGTGCCGCCAAGGTGCCGCCGTCAAGCGGGGGCTACAGCTTGCGGCCCGGCCGTGACGGTCCCGCTTCCCTCACGGAATCCGGATGGGATCGCCCACCGAGATGGAGCCGCCCGATTCGACCCTTGCGAGCACGCCCCTGCGTCCATCCAACTCCCGCTGCAAGCCGGCCCGGATCTCGTCCATGCGGCTGCACGGCAGGCAGGGCTTGGTAATCCGCAGCCGCACCTCTGACCCGATCTGGAGAATGCATCCACTCTCGAGGCCGGCCAGGTCAATGCCGCGAGTGGTCAGGTTCTCCCTGACCTCGCCGATGCGCAGGTTCATGGCCTGCAGGGTCTCCTCTTCGATGAGGAGCAGTTGGCGCTCGCTTCCCGCGCGCGCATGGTGGTCCTCCTCCAAACCGAAATCCTGAATGATGCTGGCCGGATTGACGGGTTGCATGGGCCGGCGCACCCCGGGACTCCTCTGGATGCTGACAATTGTTCCTTGGGAGGAACTCATCACGGCTTCTTGGTCCATTGCAGTTCTCACCCCCTGTCAGGCCTCGGAATCCGTCCGGTTTCAGGACGTATTCGCAGGCGGAATCCTGGAAGCCGGCCGGATTTTTGCCGGCGCCTGACCGTTCTCACCGTCCCACACTCGCCGGCAGCCTGGTGTTGACCGGCTTGCGGCCATTCATTAAGATGCTGGCCCGCACTCCAGTTTCTCCCCGGCAACCTCTTTCAGCTTATGGCGCAAACAGCGGTTCAAATTGCCTCACATCTGGCTTCCAGGGTCCCCCACAAGCTTGCGGGCCGCCACTCCGGGCGGGCGGCAGTGCTGATACCCATCTGGGAGCAAGGGGACGCCTTGTATTTCGTGCTGACACGGCGGACTGAAACGGTTGAAACCCACAAGGGGCAGATTTCCTTTCCCGGAGGGATGCGAGACTCGGAGGAAGAGCCCCTGGTTCAGACAGCGCTGAGAGAAACGCGTGAGGAAATCGGACTGCCGGAATCGCAAATACGGATCCTGGGGCAGTTCGACGACTACCTGTCCTCCACCGACCTGATTGTCACTCCCTTTGTCGGCTGGGTCTCGCCGCCGCTGGAGCTGAGCCCCAGCCCTGAAGAGGTCGAAGAAATCCTGGAGGTTCCCTGGAGCCTCTTTCGCGACCCCGGCTTGTGCAGAACCGAAACCCTTCGGCGGCTGGGCCGGGACATCCTCGTCTACCACTACGATTTCCAGGGTCGGGACGTCTGGGGACTGACGGCCCGGATCATCCGCGATTTCCTGCATCTCCTCGATGAGTCCCCGTTGTGAAATTGACGCTGACGTTCCGGCGGGCCGCTCTCATTCCTCCGTCAGCCGTCTTCCCATCAAGTCCTTCACGGCATCCCGCGGATTCTTCCGGTGGTGAAGCAGCAGGTTCACCTGCTCGGTAATGGGCATTTCCAAACCGTAACGCGCCGCCAGCTTCAAGGTGGCCCCGGTCGCGGGAATTCCTTCCGCCACCGTGCGCATTCCCGCCGTGATTTCGGCCAACCCTTGCCCCTTGCCCAATTGAAAGCCGACGCGGCGATTGCGGCTGAGTTCGCCATGGCAGGTCAGTACCAGGTCCCCCATGCCGGCAAGACCGGCCATGGTTTCCCTGCGGCCGCCGCAGGCCACCACCAGCCGCGTCATTTCCACCAGACCCCGTGTCACCACCGCCGCGACCGCATTGCAGCCCAATCCCATACCGGCGCATACACCCGCCGCGATGGCGATCACGTTCTTGACCGCCCCGCCCAGTTCGACGCCGATGATATCGGTATTGGTGTAGAAACGAAGCGAGGGACCGGAGAACTCGGTCTGCACGAACCGATTGAGGGTTGAATCGGGTCCCGCCACCACGATGGCCGTCGGATCTCCTCGAGCTACCTCCCTGGCAAAGGTGGGGCCCGAGATCACTGCCATTCGCGGCCGAAAACAGGGTGAGATGACGGCCTCCATCACCTCCGACATGCGTTGCAGGCTGGCGCTCTCGATCCCCTTGGTGGCGCTCACCAGGATCGCCTCGGGACGCAGGAACGGAAGCATCTCCCGGTAGATCCGGCGGCAACAGTTGGCCGGGAGGGCCGTCAGCACGATCTCGGCCGCTTCCAGACAGGAGCCAAGAGAATTGGTGGCGACTACCGGCTCGGGAATCGAAAACCCGCTGAGGTAAAGAGGGTTGCGCCGCTCCTCGTTGATAGCGGTCACCAGCTCCGTCTCATAGACCCACAGCCGAATCCGGTGTCCCCTTCCGGACAGAGCAATGGAAAGAGCCGTGCCCCAGCCTCCTCCGCCTATGATCGCCACCCGCTTCATGGTTCCGGCCCCTGCTTGCCGTTCAACACTGCAGCCTTGGTTGGGGCGGCACTTCCCGCGCGTTGGCAGACAGCGCCCCGAAGATCATGCCGGTCAGAGCAATTTGCGCCGCACCATGTCCAGGGCCGTCTGGGAGGCCCAAAAACGGATCCTCTCTCGATCACCGCCGAATCGACACTCCCGATGCTCAACCTGGCTTCCCATGGCCAGGGCCAGATGGACCAATCCTACCGGTTTTTCCGGGCTGCCGCCGGAGGGTCCGGCCACACCCGTCACTCCGACGCCGATGCTGGCTCCCATCCGATCCCGAACGCCCTCCGCCAAGCTCTCGGCCACCTCCGCACTGACGGCGCCGTTCATTTCCAGAAGCAGCGGCGGCATGCCGGTAAATTCCACTTTGGATTGGTTGCTGTAGCAGGTGACCCCACCCATGAAATACCTGGAACTGCCGGGAACCCGCGTGATTCTTTCGGCAATCAGCCCACCGGTACAGCTCTCAGCCACGGCCAGCGTCTCTTTTTTGCCGAGAAGGCATTCACCCACGACCTGTTCCAGGCTCTGGTCGCCGGTGGAAAAGATGACATCTCCCAGTTCGGCCTCGATCCGACCGGCCACTTCATGAACCAGCGCCTCGGCTTTCTGCGGCGACTTTGCGCGGCCGGTCAGGTGAATCTGAATCTCTCCCCTGCCGGACAAGATGGTGGTCGCCGGATTCTTGTAGGGCGTATAAATCGGAGCGATCCGTTCGTCGAGCTGGGACTCCGTCATCCCGGTAGACCTCAATACCCGTGTAACCAGATGAAATCCTTTCGACCGATGGCTGAGCAACGGCAGGCAGGACTCTTCAAAGATCGTCTTCATTTCCGAGGGCACTCCCGGGAGCAGAATAATGACGACCTCGCCTTGTTCCAGCCAAAGGCCCGGAGCCGTCCCCAACCGGTTGTCGAGGATCCGCGCCCCCAGGGGAACCAGGGCCTGGCGCGCATTGTTTCCGGGCATCTCCAGACCCCTGCTCCGAAATCGATCCCGGATGGTCTGAAGAATGTCATGCTGCAGCACCATCTGCCTCTGGAGCACGCGGGCGAACACCTTCCTGGTAATGTCGTCTTCCGTCGGTCCCAGGCCTCCGGTGGCGATCACCAGTTGGGACCGCTCCACCGCCGACCTAGCCACCTGCTCCAAGCGGGTTTCCTGGTCTCCGGCAACCACCTTGAGATCCACTTCAATACCGATGGAGTTGAGCTGCCGGGTCAGATAGAGGGAGTTGGAGTCCACCCGGTGTGGAGTGAGCAACTCCGATCCGATAGCGATGATTTCGGCGGTTTCCATAGGATGGGAGAAGGATCGGGCGGCCAAGAGGGGAGCAGGGGCTGGTCGAATAGGCCCAGGCCTCGCCCGTGTCAGGGCAGAGGCTTACCCTCGACTCCGACGTGAATTCGATAAATGGAACCGGTGGTGGCAAGATACATGTCTTGCCCATATCCGAATGTCAGGCCGATGAGGTTGGAGCCGCTGATGGCCAGTGTGGCCTCCGCATCGGGATTGATCCTCACCACGCCCCGGCGGCCTGCCAGTGAGGCCGCCACGTAGAGGTTGCCCTCCACGTCAAGGGCCATACCCTGAGGCCTGCCCAAACCGGTAAAGAATACTTCAACCTCGCCGCTGGAGCTGACCTTGTAGACATGGTCGCAGGTAGAGGCGGTCGGTCCCGTCACAAAGAGGCTGCCGGCCTGGTCGAAGGCCAGGTGGTAGGCCGAGACACTGGGCTCGAGAGTTGCAAAAACGAAGATCTCACGCTTTCTGTCGATCTTGAACAGGGTGCCGCTGCGGTCGCCGACGTAAAGGTTGTCTTCGCGATCAAAGACGATATCGGTGGCAACCCCCATGCCCTTGGCATAGATCGACGTCTCACCTTGCCGGGAGACTCGGAAGATGTTCCCGTCGTGATGGCTGGAAACAAAAAGCTCGTCCCTGCTGTTGAGAGCCAACCCGGTGGGGTTGACGATCTCCGCGCCCAAGGGTTCGACAGCCCCGGTTGGACCGATCTTGAAGATGGAGTTGGGAACCTTCTCGCCCTTGCGGCCACTCAGGGTCGAATAGAGGTTGCCGCCCGAATCCAGGACCGGATTGGCCACCGGGTGCAAATTGTCGCTCACCAGGTCGGCTACTTCACAGGTGACGTGGTTACTCTCCTGTCCGTCAATGGCAATCCACAATTCCCCACTGCGGGCCTCCGAAGGAACCTGCGCCACGATCAGATCGGAGGCCGCCGAAATCAAGTGGCTGGACGACCGCTGGATCCTCACCTCGGGGCGCAAGAAGGACTTCAGTTCCAATCCACTGCAGCGAATAAATACCTCTCCTCCGGGAAGGGCTGCTGCAGGTAGCAGATCCAGAATTCTAATCATGGGTCAGATCGAAACGATCGATGGTGTCGGAAAGCACCCGCGAATCAAGCCAGTGAGAGCCAAAAGCGATCAATCAGCACCAGCAATAGCGAGGCGTAAAAGCCCGCGGCCAAATCGTCGAGCACGATTCCGAATCCCAGGGGAACTCTCTCCAGGGACCTTATCGGGAAGGGCTTGGCAATGTCGAAGAAGCGAAAGAACAAAAAACCGAGAAGCAGCAGGGTGAGCCTGGGGTTCCTGAAGATCAGGCCGAACGTCAACAACTGACCCACGATCTCATCGATGACGACTTGAGGCGGATCACGCTTGCCCAGGACTGCTTCCGCCCGGGAACCTGCCCAGATGCCAACGGCGCCAATGACCGCTACCACCAGCCAATTGACGAAGACCCGTTGTCCGCCCAGGAGTTCCCAACGGGAGAGGAGCAAGATCAGTAGAATGCCTACAAAGGAACCGACCGTGCCGGGCGCTATCGGACAGTAGCCGACCCCGAATCCGGTGGCAATGACCAAAGCCAATCGGTCCTTGATGCCTGATGGTCTGGTGACTGTCGGAGCCCCCATTTATTCTTCGACCGGCGCTTCTTCAGCTTCGTCGATTTCGGGCATATTCTCCACCGGGACCGTGTAGCGGTCCGTTGCCCAGTTTCCCAAGTCAAGCGCTTGACAGCGCTTACTGCAAAAGGGGCGGTAGGCGTTCCCTTCCCACCGAACCGGCCTCTTGCATATGGGACACTTCATCATCGTACACATCTGCCCAGGCAACAGGTAGCGCCCGCCCGTGCCCGACCCTGACAATGCACCGTGACTTATACCAACCGGCCCACCAGATCATAGTGCATGGCCTGGGTAATTTCAACGCTGCCGAACTCTCCCGAGTCGGGGCGGGCACCCTCCACGTCGTTGATCAAAACCACGCCATCGATTCTGGGAGCTTGAGACTCCAGCCGGCCCTGCCAGAGGAGGTCGCTCTCGGCCGACTTCCCTTCGACGAGCACGGCTTGACGCTTCCCCACCATGCTCCGGTTCTTCCGCCGGGAGATCTTTGCCTGGATTCCCATCAACCGCCTGCGGCGCCTCTCGATCAGTGGCGCCGGCACCTTGCCGTCCAGGTGATAGCTGCCGGCCTCTTCCTCGTCCGAAAAGGTGAAGGCGCCAAGCCGATCGAACTGGATCGACTCCACGAAGCGGCACAACTCGGCAAATTCCTCTTCGGTCTCGCCGGGGTAACCCACGATCATGGAGGTCCGCAAGGTGATTCCCGGAACCCTTTCCCGGACCCGATCCAGCAGCCGGGACAGGCTGGAACTGTTGCCCCCCCGCTTCATCGATCTCAGAATCCTCTCGCTGGCGTGCTGCAGCGGCATGTCCAGGTATCGGCAGATCTTTTCCTCCTCCCGCATGGCCAACAGCACGTCCTCTCCAAGCTGAGAAGGAAAAGCGTAGAGGAAGCGAATCCAGCGGATCCCTTCCACCTTGGTCAGTTCCCTGAGCAGCCGGGACAACCCCCGCTTCATACCCAGGTCGGCTCCATAACGGGTGGTCTCCTGGGATATCAGAACGATCTCCTTGACCCCGCCGTCAGCCAGAAACTGGGCTTCCTTCAGGATGGAGGGAATGGGACGGCTGCGATGGGCTCCGCGAATCCTGGGGATGACGCAAAAGGAACAGGGGCGATCGCAACCCTCGGCGATCTTGATATAGGCCGTGTAGCCGGGAGTCGTCAGCAGTCGGGGAGTATTTTCGTCGTACAGGTAATATCGGTTATCGATGCTGGGCGGGATTCGACCCTCGCAGACGTCGATAATCGACTCCAACTGAGTCGTTCCCAGAACAGCGTCCACCTCCGGAATCTCCGTTTGGATCTCGTCTCTGTAGCGCTCTACCAGGCAACCGGTAACCACCAGCCGGGAGCACTGGCCGCTGTTCTTGAACTCCGCCATCTCCAGGATGGTGTCCACGCTCTCCTGCTTGGCCTTGTCGATGAAGCCGCACGTGTTGACGACAATCACGTCCGCCCGTTCGGCCTGCCCCGTGACCTCGTACCCTCTTCGGCGCAACACTCCCAGCATGATCTCGCTGTCGACCAGATTTTTTTCGCAGCCCAGGCTCACCAAACCTATCTTTTTCATAGCAAAACTCTGGGAACGAGATTGGCGGGAAGGTCCCGGCCGAGACTGCCGGGAGCCAACAGAGAATGTGAAGCGGACCGTCGTCCCTGCATGGAACGCGGTAGCCTCGATGCCGCCTGCCATTCTAGCCCGCATTTCCCATCAAGTCGCTACGGAAAGTTAAAAAAGACGATGTCCTGCCTTGTAGACGACGTAGTCTTCGTATCCGGTGATGACGCGGAGGTAACCGCTCAGTTCCCGATCCAGAGCCTCGTCGCCGGTGTCAACCAGTAGCGGCCTCCCCCCCAGGGAAGCCAGCTTCTCCTTGGTGGCCACCACCAGCAGGCCCTGCTTTCCCACCTGCCGGAGCAGGGTCGGACTGATTTGCTGATTTCCCCGGCCCAGAATATAGCCTTGCCCTCCTATGACGGTGATCACGATTCTGACCCGACGCCCGGCGGTCAGCTCGAGCAGTCGTCGCTCGGAGACATCCCGGCCAACCAGGCGGCGGTTGCAGACGACGTCCACGCCCAGCAGCGTGCCGGAGAGCCCCAGTCTCTCCGTTACGGCCCGGGTCGTTGTCCCGGGTCCGATCACAAAGACCTCCGAATCCTGCATGCCATCGACGACCTCCTCAGCCATCCCGGCCAGCGCCTGGGCCTCGGACGCCATGCCTCCCGCCTTCATCCTCTGGACATGGCGGTCTTCCACGGGCACCCGCAGATAGCCGTAGAGCTTGGCTTCCACCACGCCTTGACGATAGGACTCCTCGTCGATATCCATGACCTCTCCCTCTCGCACCGTCCGCAACCCGCCCTCCAGAAACCTGCGGGCCACTTCCCCGGCGTCCCTCGGTGTGACGGCGTAGACAGCCGAATGGATCTTGACTCCGGCCGGGATGCCCAGGGTCACCAGGCGGCTGCCCACGGCCTTGCAAACATTCCGGGCGGTGCCGTCCCCGCCCGCGAACAGCAGCAGGTCCACCTCTCTGTGCAACAGTTCCCCGGCGGCCCGTTCGGTGTCCTCCCAGGTGGTTTCCCGTCCCATGACGGAACCCAGAATCAGAGGGTCCAGACCGGCGCGACGACAGACGTCCTCTCCCATGTCCCCCGGACAGGTGATCCATTGCAGCCGATCCCTCGATCCGGAAAAGGCGGCCAGCGCCTGGCTGACGCGCTGGGGAGCTTCAGGAGTCGCGCCCAGCTCTCGGGCCAGGCGCAGGACTTCAGGGCCGTCGCTGCCCTTGAGCCCCACCTTGCCTCCCATCCCGGCCACGGGATTGACAATCAGCCCCACGGTCTTCATCGGCGTTCACCGGTCCATCGATCCATCGGCCAATGACTCATAGTACAAAGCTGTATTTCAATACTATTGGAGCCTTTTGCAAAGTTCGGATCTGCACGGGCCGCCCCAAGTGCCCCCGCGGGGCATCCTCCACACCATAAACCGGGAACAGGGTTTCCATCCTGCCCAGGAATCGGGCAAGAAGCCTTATGCAAGCCTCAAGTATCACTCCCCCCTTGAGGGGGAGTCGGCCCTTACATGGCTACAGCTATTCCCCGCAGGTCATCCCGCCCCTCAATTCCCCCCAAACGTCCCTCCAAACACTCGAGGATCACTCCCCCCTTGAGGGGGAGTCGCAGAAGCCCGAGCCGAATGGCGAAGGCTTCTGCGGTGGGGGGTTCGCACAAGGCGAGCCA
>JAJECY010000274.1 GCA_022821775.1 Acidobacteriota bacterium | reverse complement strand
ACCGAAGGATCGATGGCCGTGCTCTTGATTACCGAGCCCTCCGGAGCCAGGTTCCCGCCGGGAAACGTCACGGTGCTGGTCAATCCCCTTCGGCGGGCCTCTCCGGGGCTCATGATCACCTCGTCCGGGTCGACGCCGTCCAGTTCCCGAAGCCTGCGGCGCAAGTGACGGCGTCTGTCGGAGCGCTCCCACCAATCCAGGATTTCCCCCAGGGACAGCCCGCTCACGCTTCGGGCATCCAGGTGCAGGAGTTCGAGGTCCCGCAGGTGCAGCATGACTTCGGGGACGCCTCCGGCAAGGAACACGCGAACGGTCGGATGGTGCCGGGGGCCGTTGGGCAGAACATCCACGATGCGCGGCACCCGGCGGTTCATGGCGGCCCAGTCGGCCGCCGTTGGGCGCGGTAGTCCGGCCCCGTGGGCGATGGCCGGGAGGTGAAGGAGCAGGTTGGTGGAGCCTCCAAAGGCAGCATGCACAGCCATGGCATTGTGAATGGATTCCTCGGTCAACAGCCGCCCCGTGGTGCGCTTTTCTTTCTCCAGGAGCAGTAGCGCTCGGGCCGACCGGCGCGCCATGTCCAGCCAGATCTCCTGTCCCGAGGGGGCCAGAGCCGAGTGCGGCAGAGCCAGCCCCAGCGCCTCCCCAACAACCTGCGCCGTGGCGGCCGTTCCCAGAAACTGACAGCCGCCGCCCGGAGAAGCGCAGGCCCTGCACAGCGCCTCGGCGGCATCCTCCAAAGTGGCTTCTCCGTGGGCAAAGCGAGATCCGATGGATTGGACGGTGCCCGCATCCTCTCCCTCGGCAGGAGGAAGAGTCACCCCTCCGGGAACCAGGACACAGGGCAAATCCCGGGTTGAAGCCAGCGCCATCATCATGGCAGGCAGTCCCTTGTCGCAGGTGGCCACTCCCATAACGCCGCGTCGGGTGGGCAGTGAGCGGATCTGACGGCGAAAAATCTGGGCGGCGTCGTTGCGGTAAGGGAGGCTGTCCATCATTCCCGGCGTGCCCTGAGTGCGACCATCGCAGGGGTCGGTGCAGTAGGCGGCGTAGGGAATACAGCCGGAGGCGCGGATCTCTTCCGCGGCCGCCTGCATCAACAGCCCGACCTCCCAATGGCCCACGTGGTAGCCCAGAGCCAGGGGGCGTCCATCCGGGGCCCGAATGCCCCCCTGAGTGCTCAGGATGAGGAATTCTCTTCGACCCAGTTCGGCCGGATTCCAGCCCATGCCGGCATTCTGGCTGAAGGCGAAGAGGTTGCCGCTGGGGGCATGGCGAAGCAATTCCTCGTTGATCGGAACCCGGCCTTCAGGTCCCCGGGCGTTGGTCCGGATCTCATACAGGGCCGGATCGTTGGAATCGAGAATACGGTCGTTCTCTTCCCCAGGGCTCATGGTGAGACTCCCGAATGGATGGTTGAGAATGGCTGCCTTGGATTTCGCGGTGAATCAGCCGAGAGAGAAACAGGGGACCCGGATGGCGTATCGGGAGCACGGAAAGGTTTCGGTTCCCCTCGGCGTCTCACTTCGTGTGTCTTGGTCGTCCTTCGTGTGTCTTCGTGGATAACTCTTTTTTTCTTCTGTTGTTTCAGGCAAGCCGCGCCCTCGGGTGCCGGATCAGGCGGCTCGGCCCTTTGCCACCTCGGCCACAAAGGCCGCCGCGCGACGGCGCAGATCCTCCATGTTGCCCGAGTTGAGCAGCTTCTGATTGATCAAGCTGCTGCCGACCCCCAGCACGGCAGCTCCGCTTCTGATGAAGTCGGCCGCCGTATCCAGGTTCACTCCACCGACCGGAACGATCTCCAGTTGGGGCAGTGGCGCTCGAATGGCCTTGATGTAAGCGGGCCCGCCGATGTCCGCCGGGAACAGCTTGATCATGGAGGCGCCCGCTTCCCAGGCCGACAGCATTTCGGTGGGCGTATAGCACCCCGGGAACACCGGAACCCCGTACCTGAGACAGAGCGCCACCATTTCCGGGTTGAAGGTCGGCGCCACCACGAAGTCGGCTCCGGCCAGAATGGCGGCACGAGCCGTTTCAGGATCCAATACCGTGCCTGCCCCGAAGAGCGTTTCCCCGCGGTATCGGTGGCTGGCCGTCCGAATGGTCTCTATGGCCCCCGGAGTGGTCATGGTGACTTCAATGGCCCGCACGCCGCCCGCCCTTATGGCGTCGGCAGCCGCAATCAACTGATCGGAACTGTCCGCCCGCATGATGGCAATCACCCCCGTCTGCCTCATCAGGTCCAGTTTTTGTTCCTTGGTCATGGTGGAAGCCCTCTGACATTATTTCTCGGCGGGCTGCCTGTAAATGGTGAAAGCATACTCATTTCAGCAGCTTGCGAGTCCCAAGTTCCAGTATTTCCGGAGCAGGCGACACCCGTCAGCGTGACGTGCGTTTGCCGCCCCCCAGCACGTCCGATCGCAGCAGCGCCTGTACTTCCGCCTTGTCGACAATGGGCAGATCGAACATCAGGGTCTGCTTCAGACGGGTGGCCGCATCTCCGGTCAGGACCCCCTTCTCCATGCCTTCCCGGTTGAATCCCGAGGTGAGCAGGCCGTAGTAGAATCCCGCGTTCCAGGTGTCTCCTCCCCCCAGGCGGTCCCACAGGGTGATGGGTCTGACGGCAGGCGAACGAAAGAAGCGCCCCTGAGAATCGATGGCCGCCGACTCCCAGCGGTGTTGCTCGAAATTGTCCGGATAGCGGATGGTGATGGCGACCACCCGCGCATGAAAGCGGTCCCGCACTCTTCCGGCAAAGGCGCGAAGATCGTCATCGTCGATGGGCCCCAGGTCACCGTCAACGATCTGCTTGGCGGAACAGCTTCCCAAACTCATCCCGTAGAGCCTGGCCATGTCTTCAATGGTGGTGATGAGCACGTCCACGTGGTCGGCGGCGATGGGCGTCAGCACCCTGCAGGCCTCTTCGGGAGACCACAATGTTCCTCGATAGTTGAAGTCCATTCCGACCAGGCAGTTGGGAGGCTTGTTCTCAAGTGCTTCTTGGAGTGCTTCCAGGTTGTAGTTGCGTTCGTAGCGGCTATGGCCGGCCAGACCGAAGGTGATTCCGGAGGTGTGAAACAATCGGACGCCCTGCAAGGCCTCTCTCCAGTTCACCATGCCGGCGCCCAGCCTGGAAGCCGCAGAGTACATGCGCTGGTAGATTCCGATGTTGCGCCGGGGAGTGCGACCGATTTCATAGATCAGGCGGCCGATGGGTTCCGTCTTGGGAGCCCAGACCAGGTTACGGGTGTCGATGCCCTGCTCCCGGGCGGTGTTCCGGACCGCATGCCCATAGGGGTTTGCCGGAACCCTGGTGATGTAAGCGGAGGGTATTCCAAGTCGGCTGAGGGCGGTGGCCAGGGTGAATTCACTGCCCGCCAGCGACAGATTGACCGTACGGGTCCGTTCGGGGCGTTCCAGGTCGGCGGGCGTCTCCCGCACCAGCACCTCTCCGAAGGTCACAAAGACCGGACCACCGGCTTGCAGTTGAGAAAGATCATCCTTGGTGATATCGAACTTCACCCTTGCCGCCATGGAAATCTCCTCGCGAGGGGTTATTCCCTCCGGCGAGCCCGCATTTCTCACCAGGGGGCATGATCATGGCGCAGGATTTTTTTCTCCAGCGCGTGCTCGCGACCGAAGAGCGTAGCGGTTTCTACGGTCGAGGGAGCATGTGCGCGCTGGAGGAAAAAAGACCAGCCAGGGC
>JAJECY010000095.1 GCA_022821775.1 Acidobacteriota bacterium | reverse complement strand
GTGAATCCGGCTGGAAGCCCGGATGCCGGGGATCCATGGCGCTCCAGAACATGTGGCTGAGCTGATCCAGCCGTCCCAGATAGAAGAAGAACAAGCCCTCCCGGAAGTCCCGCAATCCCGTCTCCAGCATCCGCATCTCTTCCTGGAAGACCGCGTCCGCCTGCTGCAGGAACTCTTGCTCGTCCAGGACTCCGGAGGAAAGAGCCTTGGTGTCTTCGGGGATGCCCAGAGTGGAATAGAGGCCGATCTGCTCGCACAATTCATGGCTGTAGTCGGCCGGATGGGAGATGGGAAGGGCGGGATGGGAGGGATGGATATTGACCGGGGTGACGTAGATCTGAAGGCGGGGGGCTGCCTGCTTCAGATAGAAGCGGCAGATCCCCCGCACGCTGTGAAGCAAGGGCACCAGCTCGAATTCGACCTCGACCCACCGGCTCCAGCTCCCTTCGTGAAGCAGAAACCGGTGGTCTCCGAGCTCGATCCGCACCACCCGGCTCTCGGGATCGACAGTTCCCCGAAAGCTCGTCCAGGCCTGGTCGACATCCGTCCTGAAGGGATTGGGCGGCCCCGCTATTCTGGCCTGGAAACTCCGGTTGCGGACCGTCAGAGGAATGACCTTCCCTCCGGAGATCTCTCCGGAGGGAAGCTCGGGATCCTCGGTGTAAAAGGAGAAGGTGCCGTAGGTCCCCTGAAGATCGGGGGTTCCCATCCCCGAGAGCTGCCGGCCGGATTCGCCGGCCGGCGGAAAGTTGGCTGGCGCCCGCAGTATGGTGCAGGATGTTCCGTGGCGGCCCAGGATTTCCCAGAAGGCGCTGCCCTTGCGCTGGAGCGTCACCCGGCCCGCCGAGAGGGGCATTCTCCAGGATCCCAGGGACAGGGCATAGGCGCCCTCCTCGCTGCGGGAGGTGGACAGGTAGGGGGACAGGGTGGCCGGGTCCCGGTGAATGAAGTCGAAGATTCCGTGCCCGCCCGGATTCATGCCCGTGATGAAGCTCGACCAGGCAACCGGGCTTTGAGGAGGGGTGCTGGTCCGCAGGGGGCGGAAATGGTCTCCGTCCATGAAACGGCCGAAGTTGGGCATCCGGCCATCCTCAACGAACCGCGCCAGCAGGACCGGGTCCATGCCGTCGATGCCCAGCACGATCACCTTTTTGCCGGTAGCCGTCCCGGCGGGAGGGCCGGACTGGCAGCCGGTCAGTAGCAGGGACAGGAACAGACCGGGCAGCCACGCCCATCTTCGCCCGTGAACGCCGAGCGGCCTGCCGCATCCGGCTGGAACCATGGTGCTCCTCAACCCTTTTATGCCCTTCCAGACCCAAACAAACGGCCCTCCCCAACGGGGCGGATCATCCGAGTGGGAAACAGGCGGTCGTCAATAAAGACGAACCACGAATGAACACGAATAGACACAAATACGGATGGACTCCCTTCAATTCCTGTCCCTGGTGGAACATTCCTCAACCCGTTTCCTTATCACTCAAACCCGGGGGCGTTCCCTTTGAGCAGGTCAAGAGCACCGTCATTCTTCGTGTGTCTTCGTGGTCCTTCGTGTGACTTCGTGGATTCCTCTTTTTCTCTGTTGTTTCAGACTGGAAATGGCCGCGTGTCGGGAGCCCGCCGGCTGGGCGCGCCCGGTCGCTTGCTGTATACTACCCGGCACGACGCCGGGGGCCAGCTAGCGTGACCGATCCGACCGATTTCTTCGACCTGACCCGATTCCAACACCGGGATCTCTGGCGCCGCGGCGACAGGGTGTGGGACGCGCTGAAGCGGCTGCACGCCTACCTCGAAGCCCTGGTCCCACCCGGGACCTTGGACATCCAGGGAGAAATCTCCCAGGGCGCCACCCTTCATGGAACCGGGATCCGCATCGGACCGGGCACCGTGGTGGAAGACGGCGCCTACATCGCCGGACCGGCCGTTATCGGCGGCGACTGCCGGATCCGGCACGGCGCCTACATGCGGGGTGGCGTGGTGGCCGGAGACGGCTGCGTCATCGGCCACGCCACCGAGGTGAAGGGCGCCATCCTGCTCAACGGGAGCAAGGCCCCCCATTTTGCCTACGTGGGAGACAGCATCCTGGGACAGGAAGCCAACCTGGGAGCCGGCACCAAGCTCTCCAATCTCACCCTGGTCAGCGCCAGGAGCCCCGAGACGGGCCGGCGGCCTACGCTCCGGATCCGGATCGACGACCGGACCTACGACACCGGCCTGACCAAGCTGGGCGCCATACTGGGGGACGACGTCCAGACCGGCTGCAACTGCGTCACCCACCCGGGCTGCCTGGTGGGTCCGCGCACCCTCATCTACGCCAACGTGGCGCTCCGCAAGGGCTACACTCCGGCCGACAGCCTGGTCAAGCTCAACCAGGCCACCACCGTGGCGCCCCGGCGCCCGAGGCACTGATTCCAACTACAGGTAGATCTCACGGGCGTGGCCGCGCAGGTCCATTTCATAGTCGATGTCGACAATGGGCGGGCGGGCATAGTGCCACACGAGGCCGCGGAGGCTGGCAGCCCCCATCCGGGAGTGAATTTCCTGCTCGATGAAGGGGTGAATGTCGAAGACGGTATAGACCGTGACCCCGGTCACCTGGGACCAGTCCTTTTCCAGGTCCACCAGGCGCTGATCCAGGATTTGCATGACGGCCGCGTTCTTCTCCCGGATCGCCTCCGCCGAGGTGTCTCCGCGGCGGACGATGGTGCTTCCCCCATCCGGCGAGACAGTGATTTCACCCGCCCCGGCAGCCACGAAGGTGGACCGTTGCAGGCCGGGCGCCGGAGCGGTGAAGGCGAAGGCAAACAGCGAGGCCTCGGCGGGAGGACCCACCACCGGGGCCACGTTGGTTCTGGCCATGGGGTTGACCCCGTCCACCAGGATCCGCCAATCGGACACCAGGGATCGGTACCCCTGGTTGAATTCGCTGAAGCCCTCGGCGGTGAAGGGCCGGGCGCAACGCAGCTCTACGGCGCACAGCGCCTGCCGCGGCCTCCCCTGTTCCTTCAGAAACGCATCGATGAGATCGAAGCCCTGGCGCCAGGGCAGCAACTCCTTCAGCGTGACGCGCACGATCTCGTAGCCCGGCGCGGAAACCACTCCGTCCGAAAAGGCTTCCCCTCCCGGCGCAAAGAGATAGTTCCCTCCAGGATTATTGACAAGCATGGCCACCTCCTTCAGTTGGATTGAATACGCAAGCCTTGACCGCCGCCCTCCTGCAGGGCGGGCAATATCTCCAGAATTTCTGCAAGTGTTTCCTTTTGAAGGCTTCGAAGCAGGTTGAGCCGCCCGTAGAGCAGGCTTCCCGGGGACGGCCCGCGCAGGGCCCGACTGATCGGCCCGTCGGCTTCGACACGAATGAATGCCTGGGGACGGCTTTGGTGCGCCAGCCGGTGCTGGTGGAGAATGGCTCCCAGGGGCCTCCGACCCTGCAGAATCTCCTCTCTTGCCGGGAGGGGAAAGACATCCAGGTGAATCCGGATGGCCCCGAACACCACCGGAATCCCCTCCGGGTCCAACTCCAGCAGAACCTGGCGTGTCAGCAGCTCCCCGGATGTCCACTGTTGCATGACGCGCAGGTGGATCGGCCGGCCAAAGGCCGCCTCCAGGGTGGGCGTCATGTCCCGGTCGTGAACCAGCAGCCGCCTGTAGGGCTGGGGCATCTCCTCCCCGGCGAGGCGGGCGATCGCGGGCGGCGCCGCCCCCATTCGGTCGTAGCACTCTCTGAGCGGGTGAAGCAGGTCAGCGCGATGATCCATACCAGAGGCCCGATGCGCCGAACAGCCCGATCGTGGTTCCGCGGAACCGCCGCCTTCGATTCAGCCTTAGGGAATCCTGCGACCAAAAGGAATTGGGGCGACGCCGGGCAAGGATGAGCGCCCACTCCAACAGGGCGACGCCACAGGGGGTATCCTAGCACAAAAAAAGTCCCCGGGCGGGCGCCCCGATGGGTTGAGTGACCGCCCTGCCCAACGGCGAGACCTCCCGGTAAAAACTCGAGTATCAATCCCCACTGGAGGGGAAGTCGCAGAAGCCGAGCCGGCAGGAGGGGTATCACTTTTCATTATTAACATCGATTCACAGGATGCACAGGAGATACA
>JAJECY010000083.1 GCA_022821775.1 Acidobacteriota bacterium | reverse complement strand
CGGCTCGGGAAGGGGCGTGGATTTCCTCCAGTGGAGCTTTGCCCCGGGGGCTGATGGGTCCGAGGCGGGGGCGCACCCCGGAGCGGAGCAGAGGACCGCCAACCCGAGCATTAACGGGATCGCCCCGCCCAACCGCCTGATTTCGTTCATGGTGACACCCTTTCAGCCGCGCAGCAGCGGTTACTTCAGTTGGATCTCCACCCGGTCCAGGACAGGGTAGAGATCTCCATTGCCCGATTCCAGCACGGCCCGGTACTGCAGGCGCCGGTCACCGGGGCTCAGATCGAAGGCTCCCTCCTCCAGCGGGCGCCAGGCCCGGTCGGCCAGGCCGTCCGGGTCGGACGAGGAGCGGACCTGGAAGCTCAATCCGGTTCCCTTGGGCTGTTCCGCCCGGAAAGTCAGCCGGCCCGTCGAGACGCTCCGGTCCCAGGCGAAGACCGAGGAGCGGTAGACCTGCTTCCACCGGCGGTGATGGATGTGTCCCACGTCCTGGATCCACATCCAGTGCGTGCCGATGGTGGGCAGGTATTCCACCCTGGGATTGCGGAAGCGGTTTCCGTCGTTGTAGAAGACCTTGGAGTCGGTGTGGTGGTTCCCGTCCCGGGTGTGGGAGGAGACGGCCAGGTCCAGTAGTCCGTCCTGATCGAAGTCGCCGGCCATGGCGTCGTGGGCCGAGTCGGTGATGAGGATGGTGCGGTTGCGGGTTCCGAACCCCTGGGGGCCTCCCCAGTAGAGGTAGGAAGGCACCGACTCGCGGGTCAGTTCCGCCAGGTAGTGGGGCGAGAACAGGTCCAGGTAGCCGTCGCCGTCGAAATCGGCCACGGCGATGCCGATGGGGGTGAAGCCGGGAAGCCACTGGGCGTTGGAGGATCGGAATTCTCCGCCGTCGCCCCAGAAAATCGACAGTCCCATGTCGTGGTGGTGGGACACCGGGTCCTGGTAGCTGCCCACCGCCAGGTCCAGTTGTCCGTCCCCGTTGAAGTCGGCGGTTTCCAGGCTGATGGGGACGGGGATGCGGAGCTGGCTGCGGCGCTCCGTGGCGAACCTTTCCGGGCCGCCCCAGAGGATGTGGAGTCGGTTCTGCTGCGAGGAGACGAAGGCGGTGTCCAGCCAGTCGTCACCGTTGAGATCGGCGACCAGGCTGCCGACCGTGCGATAGTCGAAGGGCAGCGCCAACCGGCCGGACGGCGGAAACCCCTCCTTGGATCCATAGCGGATCACCAGGTAGTTCTTTCCCTTTTTGGCTTCGAAGGCGCCCAATACCAGGTCCAGGTAGCCGTCGCGGTTGAGGTCGGCCACGTTGCTGGAGCCCAGGTTGCGCTCCCGCAGCACCGTTCGCCGGCCTTCCAGGTCGAAGCCCCCGGCGCCGCCCCAGAAGATATTGGCCCCGGCGGTGGGATCCATTGCGGCGGCGTCGCCGGCGTGTTGGGAATTCAGCACGATCAGGTCCGGGTAGCCGTCCCGGTTGAGGTCTGCGGCGCTGGCTTCATAACCGCTCCGGAAGGGGATTTCCCAGCGGTTGGAAGCGGAAAAGCCCCCGGAGCTTCCCCAGTAGACGTGCAGGGGTACCTGTTCGGACACGGTGCCGCCCAGGCTGTTGCAGAAGAGGACCCGGCCCGGCAGGGACCCGCCGGGTGGAACGATGGCGGTGTCGGTGGCGCCGGCGGTCCGCAGCGTCAAGGGATGCTGGTCCAGCACCCGGCTGCCGGTTCCAAAGAAGACCAGTGAGTCGGTTTCGAACTGCGTGGAGCTTTGGTGAACCGCCACTGAAAGATCCTGGTGGCCGTCTCCGTCCAGGTCCCCCACCGCGCTGGACCGGGCGTAGGCAATGGCCAGGCCGGTGGAGCGGCCGGCGGCGAACCCGTCCGCCGATCCCCACAGAATCTGGACGGGCTCCGCCACGCTCTCGGCGGCTCCGGCGGCTTCGCCCCCTCCGGCCCGGGCCAGGGTGAAGTCGGTCAGCACCAGGTCGGGATGCCTGTCTCCGTTGAGGTAGCCCACCGCAATGTGGGAGGCGTTGGGTGCGGCCCAGGTGCGGGGCTCTCCCCAGTCGGTTTCGGGTTTTCCGGCCAGGAAGTAGATTCTGCCCCGATCGGTGCCCACCAGCAGGTCGATACGTGAGTCGCCGTCGGCATCGGCGGCCGTGAGGCACAGGCCTTCATCGCCCGGGAGTGTCACTTCCCGGCGGGTCAGATTGCGGGGTGACTCCGGGGCCGCCCGGCCGCGGACCACCTCCACCACGCCGCGCCCGCTCAGCACGGCCGCTTCCTTGAAGCCGTCGCCGTCGAAGTCGCCGGAGGCCAGGTCCAGGGCCTGGGGAATGCCAAGCTCGGTCGTGTCGGTCAGCAGAAATCCCTCCGGGCTTCCCCAGAAGACTCTCAGGATGTTTCCTTCGGGCTGTCCGGGAAGCCAGGCGGTCTGGTTGAGGGTGACGATGTCGGGCCAGCCGTCCCGATCCAGGTCGGCCACGGCCAGCGCGCCGTAGACCGGCAGTTGGCCATGGCTTCGCCGGTTGGACCAGCCGTCCTTGCCTCCCCACAGGATGGTGAGCAGCCGCCTGGGGTTCTGGAGGCCGCTGCGGTTGGGGCAGAAGAGGGCGTCCAGGTGGCCGTCGCGGTTCAGATCTTCCAGCACCACCCGGAGGCTCCCCTCCACCGCCAGTTCAGCCCGGCGAACTCTCCGCGGGGACTCCAACAGGCCCAGCGTGGCCGGAATGTAGGTGAAGTTGTCGTGGGTGCTGTTGAAGATGAGGTCCAGATGCCCGTCGCTATTCAGATCGAAGCGGTGGATGGTGCGGACTGCGCCGTCCCGGCTGACGTACAGGTTGTGGCCCGCCGCGTCCAACCGGCCGTCGGCGAAGTCCTCGAAGGAGTCCTCCACCCAGAGGATGGGATCTCCGGCCGGAAGGGAGGCCGAAAAGAGGGCCAGAGTCAGAGTGACGGAGGCCGCTGCGGATCGCAAGACGAATCTCATGGGTTCTGTTCCTCGGTTGGAAACGGGTTCTCCGTAGGGGGCCTTGGGTCAGTGCCGGCAGCCCTGGCGCTCCTGCCGGGCCGTCGCGCGGATACCCTTCAGGGGGATCGAAAACGGGTCAGATGCAGGTTGTAAATCGCGCACAGAATACTGTATTTTGACTCCGAGTCAAGGGATTTGCCCCTATTGCCGAGAAAGGTTTCCGGCTTCGCCGAAGACTGCGTTCCGGCGAAATTTTCTTGGAGCACCATGAAAATCGAGTCGATCGAGCTCTACCGGGTGGCCATGCCGGTGATCTACCCCTTTCGCACGGCCTACGGCGACGGCCACGTGATCGAGAGCGTGCTGGTCAGGATGTCGTCCGAGGGGCTGGACGGCTGGGGAGAGTCGACGCCCTGGGAATCGCCCCTCTACTCCCCGGAGTGGGCCGGAGGGGTCTTTGCCCTGATTCGGGATTGGCTGGCGCCGCGGCTGCTGGGGCGGGAGATCGATTCGGGAGAGGCCCTGCAGCAGCAACTGGCTCCCTTCAAGGGCAACCCCTTCGCCAAGGCCGGCCTGGACCTGGCCTGGTGGGACCTGGAGGCCAAGAGGCGCGGGATGCCGCTCTGGCAACTGCTGGGCGGACGGGGCGACACCATCGAGGTGGGGGCCGATTTCGGGGTGATGGACAACGTCCCCGAGTTGCTGGAAACCATCGGGGGCGCGATCGAAGCCGGCTTTCCCCGAGTCAAGCTCAAGTTCAGGCCCGGCTGGGACGTGGAGATGGTTCGCAGCGTGCGCCAGACTTTTCCGGAGCTGGCGATGCACGTGGACTGCAACAGCGGCTACCGCCTGCAGGACCTGCCCGTTTTTCAGGCCCTGGACTCGCTGGGCCTGGTCATGATCGAGCAGCCGCTGCGCCACGACGACCTGCTGGACCATGCCGAGCTGCAGCGCAGCCTGGAGACCCCGGTCTGCCTGGACGAGAGCATCGTCTCGCTGGAACGCACCCGCCAGGCCATCGACCTGGGCGCCTGCGGCTGGATCAACCTGAAGCCCGCGCGCGTGGGTGGACTGACCCCGGCCGTTCAAATCCTGCGAGAAGCCGAGAAGGGCGGAATTCCCTGCTGGGTGGGAGGGATGCTGGAATCGGCGGTGGGGGCCTGTCACTGCATTGCCCTGGCCACCCTCCCCAACATCGGCTACCCGGCCGACATCTTTCCCTCCAGTCGTTTCTACCGGAAAGACCTCTCCGCACCGGAAATCGAGCTTTCCGCCCCCGGGCGGATCCGCGCCCAGCCGGGGCCGGGGATCGGTTGCGTCCCCGATCGGGGCGAGCTGGAGAGGTTGGTGGTGGAGTCCCATCGGTTGGGATAGGCGTCATACCGGGCGTTGGCAAATCAAGGGATGGATTCATGAACAGACCGGAACTGAGAGTGGTCTTCGAGCCCGAAGTCCCCGCCTACGATCCCGAACTGTACCGATACCAGAGAGTGGCGGAGGGAATTGCCGGTTTTGAAGCCGTCGATGAGAAGGAACTGGCCCGTTTTCGGCAACGGGGGTACCTGGTGGTTCACCAGGCCTATTCGATGGCCGGGGTGGAGGCGGCCAGGCGGGAGCTCCATCGATTGGGAACCAGTCCGCGGCCGGTTTGCGAGTCGGTCTATTTCGAGGGTGCGGTCAGGCGGCAGTTGCCGGAGTTGGAGGGGAAGGCCGTTTCGCCGTCCAGTGGGCCGCGATTCGCGGATCTGGCCCTGGGACACACCGACAAGCGACTGCCGGCACTCGATCCGGCCACCCGGATGCGGTTTGTCCGCAAGTTCATGGGCTTCACCCGGGAGGAGAACCCGGCTCTCAAGGCGCTGGCCGAGGATCCATCGCTCATGCGGGTGCTGAGCCGGCTTCTGGGAGGACAGCCGCGACTCTACCAGGACATGGCCCTGATCAAGCCTCCCGGCGGAAGGGAGAAGCCCTGGCACCAGGATCGGGCCTACTTCAACCTCACCCAGGCCAGCCGGATCGTGGGCATCTGGATAGCGCTGGATGAGGCCACGCCCGAGAACGGCTGCATGCAGGTGATCGAAGGGGGGCATCGACAGGGTCCCCGGATTCACTTCATGAGGCGTGACTGGCAGATCTGCGACAGCGAGATCGCGCGGCTTCCCCGGGTAGCGATTCCCATGAAAGCCGGTGGCTGCCTGTTGTTCGATGCGCTCCTGCCTCACGGCACTCCCGCCAACCGCACCGGCAGGCAGCGCTGGGCCGTGCAGTACCACTACGTGGCTCCCGACAGCCGGGAGACCGAGGACGAGGACCGCCTGGCCGTGTTCGGCGAGGAGGGCAAGGGAGTGACCTGCTGACCTGAATAGGCAGGCTATGCCGGAACGACTAAAAGAGTGATCCACGAAGGGCCCCTCAGGGGCTTGAGAAAGCTCAATAGGGATCCGCCAAGGGTCGGGCAGGAGGAAAAGCCTTCGACGCAAGGGAGCTGAAATTTCAGGTAAGCAGACCCCCCACGGCGGGGCGGATCATTTGCGGTTGAAACAACCCGACATCACGAGGTTTCGGCAATAGGCGAATGTTCCGTCAAACCGGTCGGCTGCAGTAAGGAACATGGATAGACTGGATGAACAGGATATAGAGGACGAAACGCTGCCGCAGAGGAAGCTGACTCGCGCGAAACGAGAGACAGGATGCCCGCAATCGGGGCAAGGCGGTTGAGGACGGTAATCCTATAAATCCTGTGCATCGATGTTTCCTTTTTTATTTAACATCGATGCACAGGATGCACAGGATAAACAGGACGAGAGGCTGCTGCCCAGGAAGGGGACTCGTTCGATGATCGGGTGGGCGTTTGAGGACATCGATGCGCTTGGGAGCGGGTTCTTCGGAGTTCTTGTTCAACAGTGGGCAAGGGTCGAACTCAAGAGGCTGAAGCCTCGACCCAATCCATCCTGTTCATCCTGTCCATCCATGTAAATAGATCTTTTGCACTCGGGGTTGAGACCAAACGCCGGGAATGGAACGCCGTCATTTCGTATCCTTGGTGGATATCTTTTTCCCCGTACTGTTTTCTTCGTGGCCCTTCGTCGTCCTTCGTGTCCCTTCGTGGATTACTCTTTAATTCTGTTGTTTCAGACTTCAAGAAAGGTAATGTCGATGAAAGTCAACCTGGCTCGCAAGAAGCTGCTCGAGGGCGGGATCATTTCCGGCCCTTCTCTCTACTACCCGTCACCCGAAATTGCCGAGGAGGCCGTCCAGCACGGGTTCGACTTCGTCTGGATCGACTGGCAGCACGGGGCCTGGTCGGAGTCGAGCATCAACGCCTCCATGGCGCCCTTCGTCCACCGGGACACCGTTCCGCTGGTGCGGCCGCTGGGACCCGACCCGGCCTGGATCGGGAAGGTGCTGGACCTGGGGGCGCTGGGGGTCATCATTCCCATGGTGGAGACGGCCGAGCAGTGCGAGAGCATCGTGCGTGCGGCCAAGTTCCCGCCCAGGGGGAACCGCTCGGCCACCGGTCTGCGGACCGCCTACCACGCCGGCCACAGCTATTTCGACTACACCGAGAATGCCAACGACCAGATCCTGACGGTGGTGATGGTGGAGACACCCACCGGGGTCCGCAACGTGAGGGAGATGATGGCGGTGCCGGACGTGGACTGCGTGCTGATCGGACCCTACGACCTGGAACGGGCGGTGGGGGCCGAAGCCCTGGGCCAGCAACCCACCCGGGAATTCCGGCCCTCGGCGGCGGCCGAAGAACTGGTGCAGGAGGTATTGAAGGCTTCAGGGGAGACCGGCGTGGCCGCGGGCTACGTCACCAACAGCCCGAGCGAAGCGGAAGAGCGGGCCGCCCAGGGATTCCGCATGGTCTGCCCCGGTCACGACATCACCGACATGATCGAGGCCTTCAAGCGCATGAAGCGCTGCTCGGACGGGCTGGACCGGTTCCTGCCCTGAAGGGGTTGGACCGACTGAGCGGCGCCGCGGTCGCTTTGCGATCAGTTTACGATATACACGACAATAGCCGGAACAACCATGGACAGGGTGACCGGGTTCAACACGGGTGACCAGTCCCGTTTCTTCGGGTCACCGCCCGCCTTTATCAAGGTGTCAATGATCTTGGGAGGGGCTTTGTGTCCTTTCCTCCCCGCCGGGCAAAAGGCACCAGCGCTCACCGCGCCTCCTTCAACCGCCGGTAGGCCGCGGTTCCCTGGAGCCCGGGGTTGCCCTCGGCAAGGTCGCCGGGCGTCTTGCCTCTTTGGTCCTTCAACGTCGCATCAGCTCCGCCATCGAGCAGTGTTTTGATGACAGCCGGATGAGGGTTGGACTCGGCTGCCAGGTGCAATGGGGTCTGAGTGCGAAGTTCGTCCGGCCTGTTGGGGTCGGCGCCTGCATCCAGCAAGGCCACGATGACTGCAGGATCGCTTCTGGACTCGGCTGCCGCGTGCAGGGGTGTTTGTCCGAATTCGTCTCGCGCCCTGGGATCGGCCCCGCCCTTGAGAAGAATCGCGATGATGCCTGGATTGGCTTTGTAACCCGCGGCTCCATGCAACGGAGTCTTCCCGTGGTTGTCGCGAGCCGCGGGGTCGGCGCCCTGCTTGAGCAGTGCGGAGATGAGGCTCGGATTGTTGTTGTACCAGACTGCCTTGTGCAGGGGCGTACCGCCGTTATCGTCCGGTGCGTTGATATTGGCGCCATGCTTGACCAGCAGGCCGATGATTCTGGGATTGGCCCTGTTGGTCACCGCGTAGTGAAAGGGAGTTTCGCCCTGTTCGTCTCGGGCATTGAGGTCGGCGCCGGCTCTGGCCAGCGCGGCGATGATGGCGGGGTTGCCCCCAAACCAGGTCTGTGCGTGCAGGGGAGTCTGGCCACGCTCATCACGGGCCTCCGTGTGGGCCCCTGCCTCGACCAAAGCGGCGATG
>JAJECY010000249.1 GCA_022821775.1 Acidobacteriota bacterium | reverse complement strand
ACTGGCTGGAGCAGAAGGGACTCAAGGAGACCCAGTTGGCCAGCACCGTCGCTCAAGGGGGCTGGCTCGGCAACTTCGCCCTCTACTACCTGCTCAGCGGCGACGAGTTCTGGAAAGAAGGGCTGGAGAAACTCGTCGACGCCGTGGCCCGGCTGATGATCTACAAGGACGACTACTGCTACTTCCCCTTGATGGCGGTCAACCCGGACACCGAGGTTCCCCAAGACCGGGAGGTCGTCGACCCGGACTGCACCCGGGAGGCGAGCGGGGCCGCCGCGGGTTGGATCATCCAGGGTCTCAGCCAGGCCTACCTGGCCATCGGATACGAGCCGGCCCTGGACCTGGCCCGCAAGCTGGCCATCTACATGACCCGGCATTCGGGCTGCTACGACTCGGAAGGGCGCTTCCGGGGCGTCCCGCACACCCACTTGCACACCCGCCCCATCTCCGGCCTGCTGGAATTCGCCATGGCCAGCAAGGACCAGGATTTCATCGAGTATTCGAAAAAATCGTACGAATACGCGCGGGACTCCAGCGGCAGCGCCACCGTGGGATTCTTCCCCTCCACTCCCGGTGCCGGGCAGCAATACTCGGCCAAGACGGTTCAGCAGGTGGCCCGATACGGCGTAGAGGGCTGTACGATAGCCGACATGGCGGCGCTGGCCATCAAGCTGAGCATCGCCGGGGCCGGGGACTACTGGGACGACGCCGACCGCTACCTGAGGAACCAGTTCGCCGAGATGCAGTTGTTGAAGGGGGACTTCGTCAACCGGCTACTGCCGGAGGACCGTTACGAGACCTGGAACCGCCCCGAGTTCGAGAGCTCCGACCGGGCCGTGGAACGAAATATCGGTTCCGCCATGAGCCTGGCCTCCCCCAACGACTTCGTGGGGCATCCCCTGACCTGGCCGGACCGCCCCGATTCCGACCACCTGTTCCTCATGCATTGCTGCACGGGCAACCACGCCCGGGCCATCTGGTATGCCTGGAGGCACCTGCTCCACTATCGGGACGGGAACCTCAAGGTCAATCTGCTTCTCAACCGCGTGTCGCCGTGGGCGGACGTCCAAAGCTACATCCCCTACGAGGGACAGGTCGACGTGAAGGTCAAGCAGCCGACCCGCCTCCAGGTCCGGATCCCCGATTGGACCGAATCGGAGAAGACGGTCTGCAAGGTGAATCAGCAGCCCCGGGAGTTGTCGTGGGAGGGGCGCTACGCCCAAGTGGGGAGCGTGAATCCGGGGGACGTCGTGGAACTCTCCTTTCCCATCCAGGAGCGTACGGTCAAGGAAAAGATGTGGGGAGTCGATTTCAACCTGGTCGTGAAGGGAAACAGCGTCGTCTTCATCGATCCTCCCGGGAAATACTATCCCTTCTATCAGCGGGACCATTACCGGCAGGACCGGGTCCGATGGGTGAAGCGCCGCCAATTCGTGGCCGCCTCCCCTCCGTTGAATTGGCCCTATTGACGCGCCCGGCGACTCTCGGGTTGCAACCAGCGGAACGGTCGATCAAGCCATGGAACGAAAGTCGGCGACACGACGGCTGTTTTCCATCACCATGGTGGCGTTGTCCGCGCTTTTGCCGACCCCTCTGACCGCCGCCCCGCCAGGACCGCTGGCCGAACCGCCGCCGGCCCAGGCCACAGGTTCCGACCTGGAGCCCATTCCCTTCCCCAACCTGACGGCCATGGACGCGAACGTCCGGGAGCAACTGGAGCGCGCCCGGGCCGAACTCGAGGAGACGGCCCGGCAGCCCGGAGCCAACCCGGAGCAGCGGGCTCGAGCCTACGGGCGAATGGGCCAGATGCTGCAGACCTACGACCTGCTGGAGGCGGCCGAGGCCTGCTACCGGAACGCCCTGCGGCTGGCGCCCGGAGACTACCGCTGGTCCTACTACCTGGCTCTCGGCTATCGGGCAAAAGGAGACCTGGACCGGGCCGGCACCCAATACGGGCATGTCCTGACCCTGCGCCCCAACGACCTGGCGGCGGTGCTGGGCCTGGCCCGGATCGAGTTGGAGCTGGGCCGGACGAAGGAAGCGGCGGAACATTTCCAGCGGGCGCTGAAGCTGGATCCGGGATCGGCGGCCGCGATGGCGGGTCTCGGCGAAATCGCCGCCGCAGGACGCGACTACACGAAGGCCGTCGAACACTATGAAGAGGCTCTACGGCGCCAGCCTCAGGCCAGCAGCCTCCACTACCGGCTGGCCATGGCCTACCGCCAGTTGAGGCAGGTGGACAAGGCGCGGCTGCACCTGGGGAAGCAGGGGGACGGCGCCGTGAACTATCCCGATCCTCTGCTGGAGGAGCTGGTGAGAATGAAGACGGGACGCTGGCGGCAGCGCGAGCGAGCGAACCGTCTACTCGAGACCGGACAACACGAGGAGGCGGTTCGGCTCTTTCGCCAGATGGTTGCCCAAGATCCCACCGACGCCCTCGCCCTCGTCGACCTGGGCACGGCCCTGGCGCAGATGGGCCGAGTGGAGGAGGCCGTCCAGCAGTTCGAGGCCGCCCTGCCTCATACGGCTTCCAAGTCGCGGATCCATCTGAACCTGTCCATGGGACTGATCCAGATGGGCCGTGAGGAACAGGCTCTGGAACACTGCCGCCATTCCGTCGATACGGATCCCAACTTCACCGAAGCCCACTTCCAGTTGGCCAACCTGCTGATGCGCCGGGGACGCGTCGACGAGGCGATCCCCCACTACGGCAGGGTCATCGAGCTGGACCCCGGCAACGCGTTCGCCCACTTCATGGGCGCCATGGCACTGGTGAGGACCCAGAGATGGCAGGAGGCCCGATCGCGGTTGCAAGCGGGTCTGACGGCTCTGCCCGAGGACACCGATCTGATGCACGCGCTGGCCCGCCTCCTGGCGGCCTGCCCCGACGCCGCCATCCGGAACGGGCAGCGGGCCGGACAGCTGCTGCAGAAGGTGCTCAAACAAGTGAAGACCCCCGATTTCGAGCATTTGGAGACGCTGGCCATGATCTACGCCGAGCTGGGCCTCTTCGACCGGGCCGTGCAGGTGCAGAGGATGATGATCACCGAAGTGACCCGGGCCCAACGCTCCATGCTCGCCAACCTGCTGCAGGACAATCTCGCCCGCTATCAGCGCAAAGAAGCCTGCCGGCAACCGTGGCGGGACAACGATCCCGTGTTTCAGCCG
>JAJECY010000251.1 GCA_022821775.1 Acidobacteriota bacterium | reverse complement strand
GCCGCGTCGGCCCCCCACCGCATAAGCCATCGCCAATCGGCTCGGCTTCTGCGACTCCCCCACAAGGGGGGAGTGATACTTGAGCGCTGAACCCGGCGACGTGCCCGATTCCCGGGCATGATGTAAAGGATGTTCCCGGTTTACTGAACCCGCTTGGCGTTCGGCAAGATTCGAAATCAAGAAGTTCGTTTTGTGACTTTTGTGGTTTCTGTTGTCTCTTGGGCCTATTGGGGTGACTGCCGGAGCATGCAGCCCATCGCTTCTCCCGCCTCAATGTCATTCCCGATTGGGAGTCTTGCTATGGGCTCTTCCTTTCGTCTTTCTTCGTGTCCCTTCGTCTTCCTTCGTGTGTCTTCGTGGATATCTTTTTGTCTTTCGTGTTCCCTGGCAAGGAGTGCGGACTAAGTCCCCTCCGACCAGGAGGCTAGGTACTTTTCCTGCTCCGCACTGAGATCGTCGATGCGGCACCCCATGGAATGTAGCTTGAGCCGCGCGATTTCGCGATCGATTTCGGGAGGTACCGGAACCACCTCCTTGGGAAGGTTTCTGTAGTTTTTGGTCAGGTATTCCGCCGAAAGCGCTTGATTGGCGAAGCTCATGTCCATGACCGAAGCCGGGTGGCCTTCGGCGCTGGAGAGGTTGATCAAGCGTCCCTCCCCCAGTAGAAAGATCTTTCGACCGTCCTTCAGATTGTACTGTTCCACGAAATCGCGGGCGGTTTCCGTGCCGCTGCTGAGCTGTTCCAGAGCCGGGATATCGATCTCCACGTTGAAGTGACCCGAGTTGCAGACCACGGCTCCGTCCTTCATTTTTTTGAAGTGGGACCCTGCGATGACCGTCTTGTTTCCGGTAACCGTGACGAAGATGTCGCCGATTTCCGCCGCCTCCAGCATGGGCATCACCTGAAAGCCGTCCATGACCGCTTCCAGGGCTCGGGTGGGATCGACTTCAGTCACGATCACCTGGGCCCCCAGTCCCCTGGCCCGACTGGCCACCCCTCTCCCGCACCATCCATAGCCGGCCACCACCACGTTGAGTCCCGCCAGCAACAGGTTGGTGGCGCGAATAATCCCATCCAGGGTGGACTGCCCGGTACCGTAACGATTGTCGAAGAGATGCTTGGTGTCGGCGTCGTTCACCGAGACGATGGGAAACTCCAGGACACCGTCGTTGGCCATGCTGCGCAAACGAATCACGCCCGTAGTGGTCTCCTCGGTTCCTCCGATGATCTCTTGCAGGAGCTCCCGGCGGTCCGAGTGAATGGTCGAAACCAGGTCGGCGCCGTCGTCCATGGTGATCTGGGGGCGTCGATCCAGCGCGGCGGTAATGTGGGAGTAGTAGGTCGGGTTGTCCTCGCCCTTGATGGCGTAGACCGATATCCCGTGATCTTCGACCAGGGAGGCGGCCACGTCATCCTGGGTGCTCAGCGGATTCGAGGCGCACAGGGTGACATCGGCTCCACCGTCCCGCAAGGCAATGACCAGGTTGGCGGTCTCGGTGGTGACGTGCAGACAGGCCGAGATACGAATGCCCTTGAGCGGTTGTTCCTTGAGGAAGCGCCGGCGAATCTGCCGGACCACCGGCATGGATCGGCCGGCCCAATCGATCCGCTTTCGGCCGGTCGAGGCCAGGGACGGATCCTTGATGTCGTACTGGATATCATTGGACATGGAAGTTGTATTTCCTTGATAGCAAAGGAACCACTGAACGAAGACGGCACCCTAGCACATTGCCTTCGGCGGGGTCAAATAGGGAGGGAACAATGGATGGGAATCGAACGGTGGCGCTATCCTGCGGACTCTCTCAGCCGGATCTGGTGGAATTCCGCTTGGCGCCGGTCAATCGACCAACTCCAGGATTCCCGCGGCGCCCATGCCGCCCCCGACGCACAGGGTGACCATTCCGAACTGAACCTGTCGCCGCCGCATCTCGGCCAGCAGGGTTGCCGTCAGCTTGGCGCCGGTGCAGCCCAGAGGATGCCCCAGTGCGATCGCGCCGCCGTTGACGTTGACCCGGTCGGGATCCAGGCCCGCCTGGCGAACGACCGCCAGCGCTTGAGCCGCAAAGGCTTCATTCAATTCAATCAGACCGATGTGCCGGAGATCGAGACCCGCCTGTTTCAGAGCCTTGGGAATGGCCTGTACGGGGCCGAGACCCATCTCCTCGGGAGGCACTCCGGCAGTGGCGAAGGAGACGAACCTTCCCAGGATCTTCCAGCCCCGATCGGCGGTCCTTTCCCGAGAGGCCAACACCACCGCGGCCGCGCCGTCACTCATGGGCGAGGAGTTTCCGGCAGTCACCGAGCCCTTGGCGTGGAAGGACGGCTTCAACTGAGCCAGGGCCTGCAGGCTGGTGTCCTTCCGTGGACCCTCGTCCCGATCGAAACGGGTGCGGACTGTCTCCTTCTCACCCCTTCCATTCCCTTGGCCGCCGTGAGAATCCGATGCGGCCCGGCCAAGGCCATCCGGGGTCAGCTCCAGTGGAACAATCTCATCCTGAAAGCGTCCGCCCGCCAAAGCCTGAAGTGCTTTGCGGTGGCTTTGGAGGGCGAAGCGGTCCTGCTGTTGGCGGGAGACGTCGCACTTGCGGGCCAGGTTTTCGGCCGTCAACCCCATGTTGAGGTAGACGTCCGGGTAGGAGTCCACCAACTCGGGGTTGGGTGAGAAATGGCGCCCGGCCATGGGGACCAGGCTCATGCTTTCGGTTCCTCCGGCCACGATGACCTGGGCTGAGCCGCACCGGATTCTCTCGGCGGCGAAGGCGATCGACTGGAGGCCCGAGGCGCAGAAGCGGTTGACGGTGACAGCCGGAACTTCGACCGGCAGACCGGCCCTCAGCGCGGCGATACGGGCCACGTTCATTCCCTGCTCGGCCTCCGGCATGGCGCACCCCAGGATGACGTCCTCGATCTCGCCGGGCTTCAATCCGGGAGCGCGCCGGACCGCTTCCCAGATGGCCGCGGCAGCCAGGTCGTCGGGTCGGGTATGTCTCAGGGCTCCCTTCTTGGCTTTCCCGACGGGAGTCCTGGCGGCGGCGACGATCACGGCTTCTTTCATGGGTCTCTTCCCGATGGTTCCGCTCAGTTCCGCAGCGGCTTTCCTCGCTGAAGCATGTGTTGGATCCGGTCCTGCGACCGGCGTTCTCCACTGAGACTGAGAAAGGTTTCTCTTTCCAGATCCAGAAAGTGCTGCTCGTTGACGTTCTTCGGGCTGTTGCAGTCGCCCCCGCAGAGAATATGGGCCAGTTTGCTTCCCATGTGGTAGTCGTACGGGCTGATGTATGCTCCCCGCAGCAACTGGTGCATGCCGATCTTGAGAGTGGCAAGTGCCGGACGGCCCAGCGCGGGCATCGCCTGCGGTGGATCCGGTTTCTGATAGCCTTGCCGGACCAGGGTCCGGACCTTCCCTTTGGCGTCGGCAATCAGGCGGTCGGGGTTCATGCTGATGGCGTCTCCGGAGCGAATG
>JAJECY010000087.1 GCA_022821775.1 Acidobacteriota bacterium | reverse complement strand
CGTGATGTACGCCTCCTACCTCTCGGCCGAGAGGCGTGGTCAGGAGGTCGAAGTCCCCCTGGGTTGAACAGGCGAGACAGGGGGAAGGTTGTGCTTCGGACGGCGCCGCCTTGCCCGGTCACGATGACGTACGCTTCAGGGACGGCAGCGTCGCCCCCCAAAAGGGTAGAATCCATTGAATCCGGATCCATCTTCAGACTCGACGACAGCCGCCGGGGTACCCTCCACCCCTACCGGGCACACCCCCTGGTTTTTCCAGGGAATCGACTGGCGCACGGCGGCCCGGTACGCTGCCATTCTGGGCCTGCTGGCCAGCTTCAGCCAGTGCCTTTCGGACCTGAATCTCCAAAAGGGCCAGCAGTGGCCGTGGTGGGAATTCCTGAGACTGTTCTGTCTCTTCGCTCCATGCGCTTTTCTCGGAGCGGTCTTTGCCCTGAAAACCGGCCTGGAGCCCTTCCTGGCCAACCGTCCCTCGGCCTGGCTCGGCAAGGGACGGCAACTGATGATCTTCGGGGTGATACCGGGCGCGGCCATCGGCCTTTCGTTTCACCGCATGTATGCCCCCTTTCGCTTCAGCCCGAGGATCCCTTCCTACTTGCGGGAGATGGACAGTTTCTATGACAGCTTTGTGCTGTCACTGCGGGCTGCCGTGACTGAGGAACTGGTCTTTCGCTTTTTCCTGTTGGCTGCCTTCTACTATATTTTGTCCCGGATGCTTCAGCCCCTGAGAGATCGGGGATGGACCCGCCTGACTTGGCTGGCCGTCCTGGGCTCCATTCTTCTGTCCGCCTGGCTGTTCGGGCTGATTCACGGCAGCTTCGGCTTCACCACCGCCTTCCTGGCGGGCGTATTGTTCGGGGGAATCTTTTGGCGAGCGGGATTCGAATCCGCCCTGCTCTCCCATTTTGTGGCCGACTTCATATTCTTCAATCTCACTTACGTGGGCGAGTGACCGCCGGGTCTCCTCAGGGGCCCTTCCTGCACGCCATCAGCGACTCATGCCTGACCCCGACATTCGAATCGAAGAGCTGACGTCGCTGGAGGACCTGCGTCAATGCGTCGAGATCCAGCGCGCGACCTGGGGATGGAAGGATGAAGACCTGCTGCCCCTGCGAACGCTTCTGCTCCTGAACAAGATCGGCGGCCTGGTGTTGGGAGCGGTGGATCGTGACGGCCGGGTGATCGGATTCATCAACGCGTTTCCCGGTTTCCGCGAGGGAAGGGTGTACCTGCACTCTCAGATGTTGGGAGTGCTGATGGACTTCCGCCGGAAGGGCATCGGCAGAGCGCTCAAGCTGGCTCAACGGACCGAGGCCATCCGCCGGGGAATTCAGCGCATCGAGTGGACCTTCGATCCCCTCGAAATCCACAATGCCCACTTCAATCTTGAAGGCCTGGGCACCCTGTGCCGGCGCTACGTTGCCGACGCCTACGGCCCCAGCACCAGCTCCCTGCACGGCCGCCTGCCCACCGATCGCCTGGTGGCCGAATGGCACCTCGCCAGTCGACGGGTGCGCTCCCGGGTCGAAGGCGGGCTGCACCGGGCGGAGAACCGGCTTCCGGTGACATCAACGGTAGTGCATCTTCCGGCCGACATCGCTGATATCCGTGTTCGGGATCCTGCAAGGGCAGCGTCCATTCAGCAGGATTTCAAACAGCAGGTCACCGATCTGTTCGGCAGGGGCTATTGCGTCGACGGCTTTCAATCGGCCTCTCCTGCCGGCGAGGTCGGTTATCGCCTGGTCCCCTTCCAACCGCAGGTTCTGGCCACATGATTCTCTCCGCCAGTTGGGTGATCCCGGTCAGTTCCCCCCCGATCTCCGAAGGGGCGGTGGTTCTGCAGGGCGGGCGCATCCAGGATGTCGGACCGACGGCCGAGATTCTGAAGAGCCACCCCGGCCGGGAGATACGCGACTTCAGGGGCGCGGCGCTGCTGCCGGGCCTGGTCAACATCCACTCCCACCTGGAGCTGACGCTCCTCCGGGGTTACCTGGAGAATCTAGGCTTTTGGGACTGGATCCGGCGTCTCACTCGGATCAAGTACCGATTGCTGACCCGGGAAGATCTCGGAATCTCGGCCCTGGCGGGCGCCTGCGAAGCCGTTCGGGCCGGCGTCACCACCCTGGGAGACGCCATGGATCTGGGCGCCAGCCTGGATGCGCTCATGGCCAGCGGCCTGCGCGGAGTCCTCTATCAGGAGGTCTTTTCACCCCGGCCGGAGGAGGCCGGGCAGCGGCTGGCGGATCTGGAGGCGAAGTTGGCGAAACTGGAGGAACGGATCGGAGCCGAGGCCGCCCGGGGCAATGGCCGCGCCGGAGGTCGTTCCGCCAGGATCGTTCTGGGAGTCTCCCCCCATGCCCCCTTCAGCGTGAGCGGGCCTCTGTTTCGGAACGTCCGGCAGTGGGCGGCCTCCAGAGGCTTTCCGGTGTGCATTCATGTGGCCGAATCCGAGGAAGAGAGCCTCCTGATAGAGGAGGGGAGGGGAGCGATGGCGGAAGCCCTGCGCTCACGGGGCATCCAGTGGTCGCCTCCGGGTTGCAGCCCGGTTCAGTACCTCGACCGCCTGGAGGTTCTGACCCCCGGGACCCTGCTGGTGCACTGCGTCCGACTGCGCCCCCCGGATCTCTCTATCCTGAAGCAAAGTGGTGTCTCGGTAGCCCACTGTCCCAAGTCCAATTGGAAATTGGGCCACGGATGGATGGACCTGAAACAGGTTTTTCAGGCCGGGGTCCCGCTGGGATTGGGGAGCGACAGCGTGGCCAGCAACAACAGCATGGACCTGTTTGAAGAGATGCGCTTCGGTCTGTTCAATCCGTCCTGGTTCAGCCGAAGGGAGGAAGCCTTGGCCGACGGCGGCACGCGGGGGGTCTTCGGGGCCGAGCAGGCACTCCGCGTGGCAACGCTTGGGGGAGCCGAGGCGCTGGGCTTGTCCGGCTCGATCGGGTCGCTGGAATCCGGCAAGCAAGCCGATCTGATTGCGGTGGACCTGGCGGGAATTCACACCATGCCGGTGTTTTCGCCCGTGACCGCCATCGTCCATTCCGCCAGAGCTTCGGATGTGACCCTGACCATGGTGGGGGGAGAGGTGTTGTTTGAGAAGGGAACCGTGACGACCCTGGACGAGGCCGGTTTGAAGAGGCAGGTAGGAGGGATTCTGCAAAAAATGCAGGCGGCCGATTCGGCCTGAGAGCAGCCCTGGAGGAAGGCGGCTACCGGGCGCCTGGAGCAGGGTGTCCCGAGACGACCCTCAAGATCGGCATGGTGGTTGGAAATGGCACCCCGCGGCTGCGTTCGAGCTGTGGAATAATTTCATAAGCTGTTTATAAACATTGTTTTACATAGATTACTCTTGAGTAACACTCCAAAAAATCGGGCCAAACTTCAACAAGAAAAAGACCTAAAAAAATAGGGGCAAATATGTATTGCCTCGTTGCAGATTTCGGAATATAGTGGCGCTGTTTTTTTGCCTGCATTGCCGACGCGGGGTGGATAGTCACGGCCTCCGAACGAAGCGCCCTCGGGCGCTGCAGACAGGCATATTCGTCTCAGCCAGTGTGCCGGTGAGCAGTGGGGGATCGTCCCCTCCGGAAAGGAACCAGCATGGAGAATTCGAAGTCGATGAGCCATCCCTGCTCACCGCAGGATGCCGGTAAAGCCGGCGCCCATCATACGCAGTTGCGTGACGTCATTATCAATCGCTTGGAACAGATTTACGAACGGAGCCAGGAACAGGTTCTGGAGTACATTCAGGAACTGATTGACAAGGAAGAGCGACAGTTGGAATTCAGTCGGCGCCAGGGCAGACTCTATAGCTGGCCGTTAGACGACGCCAGGGCTTGACCCGCATATTCTGCCGGCGCAGCACAGCCCGGGGAGACCTGAAGTGCCGGCTCACGCCGATCACTCCCCTCTTCGGTCTGCCCATTCACGTTCCGGGCACCTCGCCCGACACATGACACCTTCGAGTTCTCTCGCTTGATGCACCCGTCCAATCGTCAATACCGATGTTTCTTGTGGTCCGGCCTGGTCCTGTTTCTGCTCTTGGCCGGATGTGGAAAGAGGCGGCTCCTGATCCCTGTTCCCGGATCCCCGGATCTACGAGTGGCCCGTTCCGAAATCTATGGAATTGCTTCCTGGTACGGCGACCCGTTCCATGGGGAAAGGACCAGCAACGGGGAAGTCTACGACATGCATTCCATGACGGCGGCTCACCGAACCTTGCCTTTCCAGACCGTGGTTCGAGTGCACAATCTGGACAATGGCAAGAAGGTCCAGGTCCGCGTCAACGATCGCGGTCCCTTTGTCAAGGGACGCATTGTCGATCTGTCCCTGGCCGCTGCCCAAGAGATCGACATGGTCGGACCCGGGACGGCCAAAGTCCGGCTCGAAATCCTGCGAATCGAGAAGGTTACCGAGAGTCTGGCCATTCAAGTGGGTTCGTTCATCCAAGAGTCCCGGGCTCACACCCTCAAACGGAAATTGGAAGGAGACTACGACCCGGTGACGGTCAGTCTCTTCCGAACTTCCCGGGGAGTGTTCCACAGGGTCTTGGCAGGCGACTTCCCGAGCCGGGGAAAAGCGAGGAAAGCGCTGGACAAGCTCCGGTCCAAGGGCTTGGAAGGGTTCATTATCCGACGGGATCAGGTTACTGCAGGATATTGAAGGGTCGACTGTCTCTGCTCAGGAGATCGTCCACCTGTTCGGCGGCGTGATAGGAACTTCGCACCAGGGGACCTGATTCCACGTGGGGAATTCCAAGGGCCTCCCCCTTCCTCTTGAGTTCGCGAAATTCCTCCGGTCGATAGTATTTCAATAGCGGCAGGTGTTTTTTCGACGGCCTCAGATACTGCCCGATGGTCAGAATGTCCACACCGGCCTCGAGCATGTCCCCCATGCCCAGCTCGATTTCCTCGAGTTCCTCCCCCAGACCCAGCATAAAGCCGGCCTTGGTCTTGATGGCAGGATCCTTCTTCTTGACATGCTTCAGCAAGTCCAGCGAGTGGCTATAGGAGCCGCGGGGCTTCACCTTGGCGAACAGCCGGGGCACGGTATCCAGGTTGTGAGCCAACACGTCCGGCCTGGCCTGAACGACCCGGTCGAGATTGGTGAAGTTTCTTCTGAAATCGGGGATCAGGACCTCGACCTTGGTGGCCGGACTGGTTTTGCGAATGTCGAGAATGGTCCGGGCGAATACCTCGGATCCCTCATCTTCCAGGTCGTCTCGATCCACGGAAGTGATTACGGCGTGCCGCAGGCGGAGCGTGCGAACGGCCCGAGCTACCCGCAGAGGCTCTGCCCGGTCGTAGCCTGTCGGTCTGCCGGTCCGGACGGCGCAGAAGCCGCATCGTCGCGTACAGATGTCTCCGAGAATCATGAAGGTGGCAGTGCCGGCTTCCCAACACTCCCCGATATTGGGACAGTGGGCACTCTCACAAACGGTATGCAGGGAGTGGGAGCGCACCAGCTTCTTGAGACTGTGGTAGTTGTCTCCGCCGGGGAAACGGACCTTCAGCCAGGGAGGGTGCCTGGGGAAGCGAGTCTGAGCCTGTTCCATCGAGTGCGTTCCAAGGGAATCCAAGAGACCAGTCGGAATTATTGAGCAAGGCAGGCCTATTTGGCAAGACCGGCAAGTATTCTTCGGGCAGTGTCGATGAGGCGTGAGGTCCACGGGGCCAGCAAGAGATTTCTGGGCCCTTTGCATAACTCGCAAGCAATCGGAAATGACATTTAGGCGCCAGAGGTGATGGGCTGCAGGCCCCGGCACTCACCGCAGAAAGCACAAGAGGCAACAGAAACCACAAAAAGCACAAAAGGCACAAAACGAGTTTCTTGATTTCGAGTCTTGCCGATCCGATGGTTCTTTTTGTGCTTTTTGTGCCTTTTGTGGCCATTGAGATTCAGACGGCAAACGGGTTCAGTGTCACCTGATCCTTGACGGACTCGGGAGATAAAACCCTCGATCCGATTACTCTGCCCGAAATCAGCAATCACAAATCATCCAAAATCTACAATCATTTTCCCCTCAATGGTCACGGTCCGCTTGGGCCCGGTCCGCTTGGGCCCGATTGACAGCTTCGTCGGGAAGGTGCTATATCTCGAACACTCTGCCTGGCGTGGCCGAAGCTCCCCAACCGATTGGATGGAAGAGTATGCCTGGGTGGCGAAATTGGTAGACGCAAAGGACTTAAAATCCTTCGGAGGTTTTCCTCCGTACCGGTTCGACTCCGGTCCCGGGCACCAATCGTCCATTGACATCCGCGAAGGCCGGCAGGGGGTCTGCCGAAACCCGGAATCATTGCCATGAAGCGCGCGACCGAGACGATCGTCCTCTTGGCCATGCTGGTGGCGGTTGGAGGGTTGATCTACACCGCCTGGCACTGGAGAGAAGGCTCCCGGTCGGATAGCTGTCGCGTTTGCCGGCGCCACCTCCATGCGGGCAGCCAGGTGGTTGCGCTGCAGCAGGGGCGCAAGGAAGCATTCTGTTGCCCGACCTGCACCGTCACGTTCGGCCGTCAGGCAGGACGGGCGGTCACCGTGGTCCAGCTCACCGACTTCGAGACCGGGTCCGGGATTGCCCCCGAGGAGGCCTACGTGGTGCAGGGAAGCGACGTCAATCTCTGCTTGCAGCATCCTGTCATGACGGATTCGCAAAAACAGCCGGCCTCGATGCAGTTCGACCGGTGCTCCCCGAGCGTCTTGGCATTCTCCAGCCAGCAGGCCGCGGAAGCGTTCAGGCAGGAGCACGGGGGCAGGCTGCTCCCCTTTAGCGCACTACCGCTGAATTGACCCCTTCAGTACGACCGGTTTCGGCCCCTGTGACTACCCGGGTGGGAAGCACTTGACCACGATCCGACTCACGCCTCTTGATCAGGGTCATGCAGCACCGTGAACTTCTCCCCCCTGGGCAGACCCCGGCTTTTCCAAACGGAATAGATCAGGGGAAGGACCACCAGCACCACCAGACCCGAAGTCACCACCCCTCCGACCAGTGGAGCCGCAATCCGCTTCATCACCTCGGCTCCGGTTTCCTGGCTCCACATGATCGGCATCAGCCCCATCACGTCGGTGGCAATGGTCATCAGGATCGGTCGTAGCCGTTGCGTGGAACCGTTGCCGATGGCTTGAAGCAGGCCATTGCGGTCCCGCTGTGGAGCCTCCCGTTGGAATTTTCGGTAAGCGCTCCTCAAATAAAGCAGCAGAACCAGGGCCGTCTCCGCATAGAGCCCGGCAAGCGCGATGATCCCCACCCAGACGGCCACGCTCAGCCGGTAGTCCAACAGGTAGAGCAGCCAGATGGCTCCCGTCAAGGCCAGGGGAGCTCCCAGCAGAACCATTCCGGTTTCCACCAGTGAACGGGTGTTGATATAGATCATGACAAAGATAAGAACCAGCGTGAGCGGGACGACCAGCATCAGCCGCCGGCGCGCCCTCTGCATGGACTCGAACTGCCCGCTCCAGTCGATGGTGTAGCCCGGAGGGACCTGGACCGCTTGATTGACCCGCTGGCGGGCCTGCGCCACGTAGCCGCCAATGTCCACGTTTCGGACGTCCACGTAGACCCAGGCGTTGGGTTTGCCGTTTTCGCTCTTGATTCCCGAGGGGCCGCTCACGTAGCGGAACTTGCCCAGTTGGCCCAGGGGAACCGTCCGGCCGTTGGGCGCAGACACCAGGGTGGCGCTCAGGGCGGGCAGGTTGTGGCGCAGTTCGCGGCTGTAGCGCAGGTTGATCGGATAGCGTTCCAGACCCTCTACCGTTGTGGTGATATTCATGCCGCCGATGGCGGACTGAATGACTTCCTGAACGTCGCCCACCTGAAGACCGTAAACCGCCAGGGCATTGCGATCGATTCGGAAGTCCAGGTAGTTGCCTCCCATCACCCGCTCGCCATAGACGCTCAATGTTCCCGGCACTTGACGGACGATCTGTTCGACCTCCTTGCCGAGGCGTTCCAACTCCCGCAAATCGGGACCGGAAATCTTGACTCCCACGGGCGTCTTGATGCCCGTGGAGAGCATATCGATGCGGGTCTTGATCGGCATGGTCCAGGCATTGGTGAGCCCGGGCACCTGTATGGCTGCATCCATGGCTTCAATGAGCTTGTCCGGGGTCATGCCTTCCCGCCATTGGCTCTCGGGCTTGAGCATGATGGTGGTCTCGATCATGGAGAGCGGCGCCGGGTCCGTTGCGGTGTCGGCTCGGCCCACTTTGCCGAAAACCCGGTCGACCTCGGGGAAACTCTTGATGATCCTGTCGGTTTGCTGCAAGACCTCGCGCGCCTTGGTGATGGAGATGCCGGGCAGGGTGGTCGGCATGTAAAGCAGGTCACCTTCCCAGAGTGGCGGCATGAATTCGGAGCCCAACTGAGCGAACGGTTGCAGGCTGACCAGCAGCAGCAACAGCGCCAACACCAACACCAGCCACTTGAAACGGAAGGCGAAGGCGAGCAGCGGGCGATAGAGCCCCATCGACCATCTCTGGATGGGATTGCGCCTCTCAGGCCGGAGCCTGCCACCGACACAGTAGCCGACCAGCACCGGGACCAGGGTCACGGTGAGAAGCGCCGCCGCGGCCATGGCGTAGGTCTTGGTAAAGGCCAGCGGTTTGAACAGCCGTCCCTCCTGCTCCTCCAGGGCAAACACGGGCAGGAAGGAGACGGTGATGATCAACAGTGAAAAAAACAGGGACGGACCCACTTGCTTGCAGGCGTCGCCGACAATTCGCCATCTTGGATCCCTTGCGCCCCGCTCCCGTAACCGCCTGTGCACCGCGTCGGCAAGCACGATCCCCGAATCGACCATTGTTCCGATGGCTACGGCGATACCGCCCAGGGACATGATGTTGACCGTCAGGCCTTGAAGGTTGAGCACAATGAAGGCCATCAGGATTCCCACCGGGAGGATGGTGATGATTACCAGGGCGCTGCGGAGGTGAACTAGAAAGACCAGAGTGACAAGTCCCACGATCAGAATCTGCCTGAACAGGCTGCTTGTCACCCCGGAAACGGCTCTCTCGATCAAGGCCGAGCGATCGTAGGCGACCTCGATTTGCACGCCTTCCGGAAGTCCCGGTCTCACTTGTTCGAGCTTGGCCTTGACATCCTGTACCACCTGGTAGGCATCTGCGCCGTATCGCACCACCACGATGCCGCCTACCGCTTCGCCCTCACCGTTCCAATCGGCCAGCCCCCGGCGCATCTCCGGTCCCATCGATACCCGGGCCAGGTCGCCCAGCAGGATGGGAGCTCCATTGCGCCCCACGCCCAGCACGATCCTGCGGATATCCTCCAGGTTTCGGATGTAACCCAGTCCTCGGATCATGAACTCCCGCTCGGCAACTTCCAGCAGACGCCCACCGACGTCGCTGTTGCTCCGTTGAACGGCCCGGCGAATCTGGGAAATCGGAATGTCGTAGGCTCGAAGCTTGTTGGGATCGACGGTGATTTGATATTGCCGGACAAAGCCCCCTACGCCGGCAATCTCCGAAACCCCCGGCACCGCGGTAAGCTCGTACTTCAGATACCAGTCCTGGATGGAGCGGAGTTGGCTGAGATCGTGCCGGTCCGATTTCAGGACATACATGAATGCCCACCCGACTCCGGTGGCATCGGGACCCAGAGCCGGCGTGACCCCGGCGGGAAGGCTCTTGGAGGCGTCGTTGAGATATTCCAGGACCCGACTGCGGGCCCAATAGATGTCGGTGCCGTCTTCGAAAAGGACGTAGACAAAGGAGTAGCCGAAGAAGGAGTACCCCCGAACCACTTTGGTAAAGGGCACCGACAGCATTCGGGTGGTCAGGGGATAGGTCACCTGGTCCTCTACGATCTGAGGCGCTTGTCCCGGGTACTCCGTGTAAACGATGACTTGAACGTCGGAGAGGTCGGGAATGGCGTCCACCGGCACCTGCTGAACCGCATAGACTCCGGCCAGTGACAGGAATACAGCTCCCAGCAGAACCAGCAACCTGTTTTTGATGGACCAGTCGATGATCCCTGTCAGCATCGTCATTCCCTCGTGACCCGGTTCACCTAGCGGTTCTCGAAAGCCTCCGCTTGCCGGTCGTCAGTTGTCGCCCTGGCCCGTGCCGCAATCTTGTTGATGGCTTCTCTCAAGTTGCTTTCCGAATCGATCAGGAATTGAGAAGAGGTCACGACACGCTCCCCGGCGCTCAGACCCCTTCGGATTTCCTGAAAGCCGCCTCCCGCGGCTCCCAGCTCAACCTCTCTGGGCTCAAAGAGATTGCGTTCCTTCTGCACGATGACCACACTCCTTTCTCCCGAATGGAGCACAGCTTCCTCGGGCACCTTGAGCGCGTTGGCGGGGCCGGGAATTTCAAGCTCCACCTCGGCGACCATTTCCGGGTGGAGGCGTCCATCGCTGTTGGGCAGTTCCACCTGAGCCCCCAGGGTTCGAGTTCGGGGGTCGTGCTCCGGGTTCAGGGAGACGACGGTGCCCTGCCACCTCCGCTCGGGAAAGGCGTCCAGGCTGAGGCGCACCCTTTGTCCGATTCGCAGGTGGCGCATTTCATGTTGAAAGACTTCCACCTGCGCCCACACGGTGGAGGGGTCGGCGACCCGGTAGAGGTTCATCCCCGGGGAGACCCGCATGCCCTCCAGCGATTCGGCGGCCTGTTCGACCACCACTCCCGAGACCGGTGAGGCGATCTTCAATCGCCTGAATGCCTTGCCCTGGGTCTTCAGACGTCTGATCTGATCTTCGGTGACGTCCCAGAACAACAGTCGCCGGCGGGCGGCCTCCACCAGGGCCCGGGCCCGTTGAAGAGCCTTGGGATGGGCCTGCTGGCGGAGTCGTTCCAGGAATTGGAGCGCCGCCAGGTACTCCTGCTGGGTGGTGAGCAACTGAGGACTGAATATTTCGAAAAGCAGGTCCCCCTTGCTCACGGGCTGACCCAGGTAATTGACGTGAGCCGCTTCAATCCAACCCTCGAACTTGGTGTTGATAGACACCATGGTCCTGGGGTTGTGATGGAGGGTGGCGATGGTTCGGATCACCCGGGGAATCCGACCCTTTTCAACCTGGGTGGACCGGATGGAGAAATTTTGCAGAAAGTGGGGATCCACCCGTATGCCGGACGGCTCCTCGGACGGTTCCTCAGCCGGCTCCTCGTAGACGGGAACCAGGTCCATCCCCATGGGTGATTTCCCCGGCTTGTCGGAAGTATAGGTGGGATCCATGGGCGCTCGCCAATGCCGAACCCTGCGTTCTTCCCGGGGTGGCTCCGGTTCAGCCGCGGAATCCCTCACCGGAACCAGTTCCATGTGACAGATAGGACAGGTGCCCGACTCCTTTTGGATTACCTGGGGATGCATCCCGCAGGTCCAGAGCTGCAAGCGCGCCAACTGCTGCCCGAGATCCGATGCGGAACCGGAAAACCGAACACGGTCCAACCAGCCGGCCAGCCGCTCCCAGTCCGGCAGCTTTCCGTCGATCATCATCGGCAGCGCCAAACCCAGCAGAAAGGCCAAAAAAATTCCGAGAATCCAACCACCGTGCGATTTCACTGGTTCACCTCCCGGTAGGAAACGCCGACGGCGCGTTCCAACTCAGCCATGGATTTCATGGTGTCGCTCATCAATCCAGCCAGTCCCATCCGAAGCTGAAAGAGATCGCGTTCGCTGTCCAGCAGTTCCAGGACGCCAAGCCTGCCGGTAGCGTAGGCCTCCTCCGTGGAAAGAAGGACCTGTTCGGCCTGGGGCAGCAGCGTCCGCTCGAACAGGTCGATCTGTTCCCGCAGCGTCTGAATGCGGAATCCGAGAGTTCGAATGGAAACCTCCACTTGACGGATCAGGCCCTGGTAGGCCCGCCGGGAAGCAATGGTTTCTTCAGTGGCCTCCAGGACGGCGGCATCATGGCGTTGCCGGCGGATGGGCAGGTTGATCCCCAGGGTAAGTCCGTAAATGTTCTTGCCGTTCTGGTCCGGGGGATGAAGTCTTCCCGCCGGGTCGGAGCGTTCCAGCACATTGACAAAACTGGCTCCCAATGAAACATCGGGCCGATATCCCTTCTTGGCCAGTTCGATCCGTCTTTTTCCTGCCTCGATGCGGTGGCGTGCCGCTTGAACTTCGGGCCGGCCAAGCCGCCCCATCTGCAGGAGTTTTTCAATATCGAGCGAGTGGGGAGGAAGCGAGAGCAGGGGCACGGATCCCACGGGCGTGTCGGCCGATCTATCCAGCAATCCGTTCAACTCGGCCTCCACATCCACCCGCCGGCTCAGCAGAAGTTGCAACCGGTGCTGGGCCCGGGTGATTTGGGCCTGCAACTTGACCACTCCCTGCAGCGAGCCCGCGCCCTGGGCATAGCGGGACTGGGCCAGCCTTTCGTAGTGCTCGAGAATGGATTCATCCTCCCGGCTGATCTCGATGACGCGATCCAGATAGGCCAGACTGTAATAGGCATCCTTGACTTTACGGACGAGTTCGGCCTCGCGGGCCCGATGCTGCTCCCGCAGCACCATGGATCGCTGCATCGATACCGCCTCGCGGTCCTTCAGCTTGCCGAACCAGGGAAAGCGCTGCGATACCGAAACCATGGTGGATTGCGGCCCCACTCTGGTTTCAGGACGGCGTGCATACTGGGTGATGGCCAACACCGGGTCGGGGAGTTGGCCAACCTGGGGAAGCCGCTGCAGCGATGCCCGGTAGCCGGCAAGGCTCTGCTGGAGCAGGGGACTGCGGTCCAGCGCCTGCTCGATGAACGCCTTCAGGCGGAGATCTCCGTAGTGGGAATAGGGCTCGGCGGCAGCGGAGGATGTCGATCCACAGAGGATCAGGACCGCGCCAAGCACTGCCTGGAACGGCGCCCCCGAACCTGGCCATCCAATTGGGTGTAGCTTCATATCTCCCTCATTCCATTGGAGGGCGGGCGTTGCGGGCTTGGACGGCGTTCCGGGAACGCGGTCAGGCATCCGAACGGATTCGGACGCGCTGCGGCGCCGGCACCCTCATTGGGTGGGACGGGTCAATGGAATGGATGGGGTCTAGATACGAAGGACCGGCGAATAGAGGTCGGGATCGGGAGGAGATGAATCCTCCGGGAAACGTAGCGAAAGGCTGCGGGTAGAACCCGGATCAGCGGGTGAGAGGTTCCGGTCGCGCGGTTGGGTGGACGCGAGAAGAAACTGTCTGAAAGCGTTGTTGGCAAATCGTTCTGTGGTGAGGAACAGGCTGTGTGCGCCGTCGATTGAACTCTCGCAGCAGAGCGCCCGATCCAGTAGGAGAGGCGCTGCCGCTCCTGCCGGCGAACAGTGTCCGGCTTCAGCACTGACCCTCGGACCGCCGTTGACGGGCAGGGTTTGGGGGCAGCAAGCGTGTTCCCGGCCATTCGGACACAGCCACTCCGCACAGAGTCGGACCGCGTCGCCGGCCTGGGATCCCACAAAGAGGATGAACAGCAGATAGGTAATCGCTCGTTTCATGCTCGCCTGCCTCAAGGGTAGCTTAGCAGTCCGACTATACATTTGCAATCCCGAGCCTTCTCAAGCCTTCGCCAACTCCCCCAAAACCGCCGGGCGGCATCCCTCGGGAGCGCGGGCGTCACGCCCGCACAAATTTTTGATCAGCCAAAGCCATCTCCTCCACGGGGCCAATCAATCGAGAAGGACCATAAATTGAACATCGATGCACAGGATGCACAGGATAATCAGGATGGGAGGCTGCCGCATAAGGGGCTGACCCCGGCGATGATCGCGTGCGGACTTACGGATGTCCAGCACTGCAAGCCCGCCGTCTGCAGAAAAATCCTGTGCATCCTGTGCATCGATGTTTAGGGAATTCATGGGTAGACGGGATGAAGCAGGGAAAGCGGGACAAGAGGCTGCTGCGCAGGCAGACTTCAACCGGGAGCGGTGCCCGAATACTTCAGCAATCTTGCGCTCTCGCTGGGACGGTGTCATGGGATGAATGCCCCCCGTGAGCGCGGGCGTCCCGCCCGCATCCCGTCCCTTTGGTGTTCATTGGTGGTTCGTCTTCATGAACGAGTGGCATAATGGGCAGCCATCCCGGGCTGCACGCCGGGACTTGTGCATTGAGATCCAACCGGTTGATCAGGGGAAACACATGAGCCTTCGCAAGCCCATTTCTCTACACAAGAAAAGCAGGGCCTCGACCGCAGAACTAGCCGCAGCCGTACGTGCCCACCACCAGAGGAATCCGGTGCGGCTGTTCGAGGATCCGTTCGCCAGGTTTCTCTGCGGATGGTTCTGGCGTTTGGTGGTCCGGCTGAGCCCATTGTATTGGATCCTGGTTAAGCGCGTGCTGCGAGCCATAGAGCCGGTGTCCCTGTGCGTGCTGTTGCGGGCGCGATATGCCGAACAGGCTCTGGAATTGGCCGTCGAGAGGGGTATCGACCAGTATGTCATCATTGGAGCCGGGATGGAATCCTTCGCCTTTCGCCGGCCCGACATGATGAGTCGAATCGATGTATTCGAGATCGACCACCCCTTCACCCAAAGCCAGAAGCTGGCCCGAATCCGCCAAGCCGGATGGACCATCCCCTCCCGTCTCCATTTCGTCTCCGCCGACCTCACCAGCATTTCTGCTGTGGACGCCTTGGAAGGGTCAGGCTTCCAGCGGTCCCGGCCTACCTTCCTGACCCTGATGGGAGTTGCCTACTACATCAGTCCCGAGGACCTGGGCCAAACGGCGGAATCCATTGCCCGAAACCTGCCTGAAGGCACCCTCCTGCTGCTCGACTACCTGCTGGACGAGACCTCCTCGAGCGCCGAACACCGGGTCATGAAAGAGAAGATGAAGACCTTCGTGGCCAAACGGGGAGAGCCCATGGTCGCTGAATACTCCCTGGCGTCGATGAATGCCCTGATGGCGGCTCGTGGCTTCGATACGGCAGAGAATGTCACACTTCCCGAACTGGAACAGCGCTACCGATCCCCGCGGGGGGCATGGGAGTTGGAAATCCCCAGTATCTTCGCGGTTGGAACCTTTCGGGTTGCCGCTCGGGCACCCAAGAACACCTGACCGGTTCCGGGTGAAGCGGTCCGGTATCCGGCCCCTCCGCACCGTCTTTGCTGACGGCTGGGCTTCTGCAACTCCTGACGGCCTTAGGCTGCGGGCGTCCCCTGGATGAAACCTCGGCGTCAGCCCCCCTCCGCATCAGCCTTCGCCATTCGGCTCGGCTTCTGCGACTCCCCCTCAAGGGGGGAGTGATACTTGA
>JAJECY010000254.1 GCA_022821775.1 Acidobacteriota bacterium | reverse complement strand
TTGACGACTACCCGCTCGAAAGTGCCTGTGAGGGACTGCCCAGAGCCGGGGTCGGTCTCTCAAATCACCTGTTTTTTTCTCGACCACCCTTCCCTTGTCTGTCTCCGGTTGAAATCGGTGATTGATCAGAGCTTCCTTAATCCGGTTGGTTGCATTAGGGAACATGGATAGACAGGATGAACAGGATAAAAAGAATGAAACGCTGTTGCGCGGGAAGCGCACGGGCTCGATGATCGGATGCTCGTTCGAGGTGATCCATGACCATGGGAACGGGCGTTGGAATCCTTGTTTGAAGAAAGGGAAACGGTGGAACTCGAGGGGGGGAGAGAACTTTCGTCCCGGAGCATTCTTTCCAAGACCATCAACCAAGGATCCTGTACATCCTGTTCATCCATGTTCATTAGGCAGTTGAATCAGGGGTTGTTTCAAACAAGCCGGGCCCCCGCCCCCACGACAGGGCGGATCATTCAAAGTTGAAGAAACAAGGGTTGTTTCACGCGAGCGCCTTGTGACGTGGCCGCACTCTTATGACATCTGTGCCAAGATCAACAAGATGCTGAACGTGTCGATCACACGACTCTTCACTCTCCACTAGCCACTCTTCACTGTTGTTTCAGGCAAGTTGAGGTGACCATGGATTCCGGAACCGAACCCGGCGTTTCTCTTTTTGGGGGTCCTCAGGTTGTGGTGGCCGGCAGGAGGTGGGCGACCCGCTCCGAGGTGCTGGCCCGAAACGGCATGGCTGCCACCAGTCAGCCCTTGGCCACCCAGGCGGCCCTCGAAATTCTAAAGGAAGGCGGGAGCGCGGTCGACGGCGCTATCGCGGCCAATGCGGTGCTGGGGCTGGTGGAGCCTGTTTCTTGCGGGATTGGCGGCGACCTTTTCGCATTGGTCTGGGATGCCGGCAGCAAGACTTTCTCCGGGCTGAACGGCAGCGGCCGCTCGCCCCATTCCCTCACTCTGGACGAACTGAAGCGGCGAGGTCTGAGTCGCTTGCCTTCCAGGGGGCCTCTTTCGGTTTCCGTCCCGGGATGCGTGGACGGCTGGTACGCCCTCCACGGGCGCTACGGAAGGCTGCCCATGGAGGAGTTGCTGGCTCCGGCGGTGGAATACGCCCGGCAGGGGTTTCCGGTATCGGAGGTGATTGCCAGGGATTGGGAGCAAAGCGTGGAGATCCACCGGCAGTGGCCCGGCTTCCTGGAGACCTTCACCCTGAAGGGCCGGGCTCCGAGGGCAGGGGAGGTCTTCACCAATCCCCATCTGGCGGCCACGCTGGAACAGATTGGCCGGTCGGGCAGGGAAGCCTTCTATCGGGGTGAGATCCCTCGGAGGATCGAGTCCTATTTCAAGGGAGTGGGGGGATTTCTCCGCGCCAGGGACCTGGCGGACCATCGCTCGGAGTGGGTGGAGCCGGTTGCCACCGACTATCGGGGGTACCGGGTCTGGCAGCTCCCGCCCAACGGGCAGGGCATTGCCGTGCTGCAGATGCTCAATCTGCTTGAGCGATACGACATCGCCTCCATGGGCTTCGGCAGCACCGACCACATCCACCATTTCGTGGAGGCCAAAAAGCTGGTTTTCGAAGACCGGGCCCGGTTTTACGCCGATCCCGCCTTTAACAGGATTCCGGTCCGGCAGTTGATTTCCAAGTCCTACGCCGGACGGCGCCGGAAGCTGCTGGACTCCCATCGGGCCGGAAAGAGCTTCGATGCGGGCGACCCGGTCCTCGGCACGGGAGACACCGTCTACCTGACAGTAGCCGACTCGACCGGGAACATGGTGTCGTTTATCCAGAGCAACTTCAAGGGCATGGGCTCGGGAATGACACCCGAGGGGTTGGGGTTCATGCTGCAGAACCGGGGCGAGCTGTTCAGCCTGGAGCAGGGCCACTTCAACTGCTACGCGCCCCACAAGCGGCCCTTCCACACCATCATTCCCGGGTTTGTGACCCGTGCGGGCCGGCCCATCCTCAGCTTTGGCGTAATGGGCGGCGACTTCCAGGCCCTGGGCCAGGTTCAGGTCCTGCTGAACCTGATCGACTTCGGAATGAACCTGCAGGAGGCCGGGGATGCTCCACGCATCAACCACGACGGATCCTCCTCCCCGACGGGCGACCGCATGACCGATGGCGGCGTCATCGAGCTGGAGAGAGGCTTCCCCCGGGAATCGGTGGCCGGACTGGTGGAACGCGGTCACCGGGTCACCGGGAACGCGGGGCCGTTCGGCGGGTACCAGGCCATCGGGTTCGACCCGGCCAGCCGGGTCTACCGAGGCGCTTCCGAGTCGCGCAAAGACGGCCAGGCGGCAGGGTATTGAGGAAGCTGCTGGAGTTGCAGGGACTTTACTTGCCGGGCTCCCCTCCGCATAATTGGAGGAGAGTAGCCGGCCAGGCTTTCCCCCTTCGGCGCCTTCCCCGACGGGAATCCGCAACCTTCCGATTTCATGGATTTAACTTCTTTTGAATTTCGATCGGCGTCCCGGGTCCTCTTCGGTCTGAATGCGATCGGACGCCTCGGCGAGGTCTCGGCTGATTTGGGATTCAAGCGATCACTGCTGGTGGCGGACCATGGCTTGCAAGCCTCGGGCCACGTAGACGAAGCCCTGGACTCTCTCAAGACGGCGGGCGTCGAGGCGGTTCCCTTCCATGACTTCGACGTCAACCCCGATGCCCGCATGGTCGAGCAGGGGCGGCAGTTCGCCGCCGAGCAGCGGCCGGACTCCATCATCGGATTGGGGGGAGGCAGCTCTCTGGATTGCGCCAAGGGCATCAACTTCCTGCTGACCAACGGCGGACGCATGCAGGACTACCGGGGATACGGCAAGGCCAAAATGGATCTATTGCCCATGATCGGCATCCCCACCACCGCCGGCACCGGGAGCGAGGCCCAGACCTATGCGCTCATATCCGATCCGGACTCACATGAAAAGATGGCTTGCGGGGATCCCAAGGCCGGGTTTCGGGCCGTGCTGCTGGACCCGGCTCTCACGTTGTCCCAACCGGCCCAGGTGACGGCTACGGCCGGTTTCGATGCCGTCTCCCATGCGGTGGAGAGCTTCGTCACCACCAAGCGCAACGCCTTGTCGGAGTGCTATTCCAGAGAAGCCTGGAGACTGCTGGAGGCCAACTACGAGAGAGTGCTGAGAGAGCCCGAGTGCCTGAAGGCCAGGGGGGGCATGCTGCTGGGGGCTTACTTTGCCGGCCTGGCCATCGAGCATTCCATGCTGGGCGCCAGCCACGCTTGCGCCAACCCGCTGACCAGCCATCACGGAATCACTCACGGGGTTGCCATCGCCATGCTGCTGCCTCATGTGGTGCGCTGGAACACGCCGGTGGTGGGGTCGAGGTACCGGGAACTGATGCACTTGTCTGGAGCAAACGGGTTCGATCGCGACGCCCCCCAGGGGTTGGCGCCGCGGCTGGAAGAGA
>JAJECY010000006.1 GCA_022821775.1 Acidobacteriota bacterium | reverse complement strand
TTGACGACTACCCGCTCGAAAGTGCCTGTGAGGGACTGCCCAGAGCCGGGGTCGGTCTCTCAAATCACCTGTTTTTTTCTCGACCACCCTTCCCTTGTCTGTCTCCGGTTGAAATCGGTGATTGATCAGAGCTTCCTTAATTAAAAAAACAAAAAAACATGGATTAACAGGATGGACAGGATAACCAGGAGGAGACGCTGCTGCAGGGGAAGCCGGCTCCGGCGATGATCGGGTGCGGGATTGCGGTGGTCAGGATTGCAAACGAGCCGTTTCCTGAAAAATCCTGTGCATCCTGTGCATCGATGTTAATTTTACATTCAAATGAAGCTCATGATTACGGGGCGCCGGACTGGCAAAGGCAATCCTGTATGTGCTGTGCGTCGATGAAAATAATCTCCATAGCCACGCACCGATCGACTGAAACCTCGCAGGTCAGGGACTTCCTGGTCCGTCCCAACCCTTGGCAGACCCCTCTCGCGGTTCCTCCTACCGCTTCGTGGCCCTTCGTCGTACTTGGTGGCCCTTCGTGGATAACTCTGTTTGCTTCGCGGATCGTCCTTCAGCGCTGTCAGTTTCTCCAGGACTGGCGGTGGTATTGGAGAATGGCGGGCCGGAACTTGGTGTTGATCTGGATATGGGTGTCGTCCAGCCAGCGCTTGCCGAAAGCGGTGGCGTTGGAGACCAGGGCCGCGGTGAGATAGCCGGTGGGGACTCCGATGGACGTCAGCCCCTCCAGCCTTTCCTTCATGTCCGGCTCCCCGGTTTCGTGCAGCCAGGCCAGGTGCCATCCCCACTCTCCGAAGCTGGGGACGTTCTGCCGGTAGGGCAGGGCGCGGTAGCCGGCGGCCCTCAGGGTTTTTCCGATGCACAGAAACATCTCCCTCGAGTGGTAGGGCGAGGTCGATTGCACCGCCACCAGGCCGCTTGGACCGAGTTGGCGGGCCAGCCTGCGATAGAAATCCAGGGAGTAGAGCTTGGCCGTGCCCACCGATTTCGGATCGGGGAAGTCGATGATCACCAGGTCGTAGGGACCGTGCAGGCTGCGAACGAACAGGTCTGCGTCCAGGTTGTAAATCCGGACCCTGGCCTGGGGATAGACTGTGTCGTCGAGCAGGGAGGGGGCCAGCTTGCTGGGACGGGAGACGGTCTGAATTTCCCCCTCGGAGACTCCCAGGGCCGGGCGCAGGGTGACCCGTTCGTCCAGCAGGGCTCCCCGGTTGAGTCGAACCAGGTCGGGATGGGTGGCGGCCAGGTCGGTCACGGAGGGATCGATGTCCACCAGGTCTACCCGGCGCACCGCATCGTACTTCAGCACCTCCCTGAGAGCCAGGCCGTCTCCTCCCCCGAGAATCAGCACTCTGGCACGGGAGGATGCCACCGCAAAGGGAACGTGGACCAGCATCTCGTGGTAGATCCGTTCGTCCCGGGAGTTGAACTGCAGGTGGCCGTTGATGAAGAGGCTGAGCCGGTCGTTCCGGCGGGTCATGACGATGTGCTGGTACCTGGAGGTGTGGCTGTAGATGATGGGATCGCTGTAGGTCCTTTGCTCCAGCGTCACCCTCCAGTCCTCCGACAGGGCCAGCAGGCAGCCCAGGAGCGCCGCACCGGCGCAGGAGAGCAGCAGAAGCTTCCTGAAGTGGCGCAGCAGGGGGCGGAAGTAGGCCAGCCCCAGCAAGGCCAGCAGGAGGTTGGCGCATCCCAGGACCACGGCGATCTGGTTGACGGACAGGTTGGCGAAGAGGACGAAGGTGAACAGCAGTGCTCCCACCAGCGCGCCGACATAGTCCATGCTCAGGATCTCGGACAGGTTGGTCTTGAGACTGGCCGAATACTCCCGGTTGATGCGGATCAGCAGGGGGATTTCGAGACCGATGAGGATGCCGATCCCCAGGGAGAATCCCCACAGCAGCAGCATGTAGCTGGAGGAATAGACGTAGGCCAGGTAGATAACCAGGGCGCTGATCCCCCCCGTCAGCCCCAGCAGGATCTCCACCAGCAGGAACTTGTCCACCAGGTTGCCGCTGATGTTCTTCTGCAGCGTGGCTCCCAGGCCCATGGCGAACATCATCAACCCGATGACCACGAAGATCTGCTCGTGGGAGGAACCCATCAGGTTGTTGCCCAATGCCCCGAGGGTGTACTCGTAGGCAATCCCGCAGGCCCCCATGACGAACATGGACGCCGCCAGCACCTTCCGGGCATGTCGGAATCGGTTCATGGGGAGATAACGGTCTAAAGCATGAAAAAGAGGATGGAGGCCATGCCGATGGCCACCACCGCCTCGATCCAGGCGGCGCCCAGGTTTCTGTCGACCGCGATTTCGTGGGCGATGCGGGTCCGCGGCAGCAGCGCGTGGTCGACCATTTCACGCAACAGGAAGAGGGCCACGAAGCCGACGGCCGCCAGGCTGGCGTATTCGGTGAGACTGGCGCTGAAGGACTCGAAGTGGTGGGCGCTCGCCTTGAGCAGCAGAATGCCCAGGGCGACCATGTTGCCGCCGAACGCCACGCCCGCCGCCGGGTTGTCCTTCTCGATCTCGGCGTGAATGTCGTAGCGGGTGATCCACTGGTAGAAGAAGGAGAAGAAGACCAGCGTCACCTGGCCGGCCACGAAGTAGCACAGGGCGGTGAGGGGGCCGGTCCAGGCTCCGGCGAAGGCGGATTCGGGGGGGATTTCGCCGTAAATTCCACCGGCCAGGATGAGAGCGGTGGCGATGTAGGCCCCGCACAGCACGGCTCCGGTCCCGACGTTTCTGTCCCGGACCAGTTCCTGGTAGATGCTGAATTGGCGCAGCACCAACCTGTCCAGGAGCTTTCTGCCCAGATTGAGCAGGACGATCCCTCCGAGGGCGTAGGCGGACACCACGCCCAGCTCGGGCAGAAGCAGGTCTAGATTCGACAGGTCGCTCTCCGTTCCCGTGGAGGCGCCCAGGAAGATGATCATGACCCCGGCGTAATAGCCGGTCAAGCTCAGCCCGATGGCCGGGTTGTCCCGCACCGTCAACTCTTCGTCGAGGGGATAGGGTGTGAGCAGGTCGTTGACGAACTTGGCAATCATCAGAATGACCGCGCCAAGAACCACGTAGCACAGGCTGACTCCCAGTTCGATCCAGTCCATGGTCACTTGCCTCCAAAAAAGGAGCGGCGGCCGCGACTACCGTAGGAGCCGCCCCTTCCACCGGCGCCGGCGGTGCGAAATCGGGAAGATCGATATCCCCTGAGGTTGCCGCCGCTCCGCTTGTAATAGGAGTTTCGATAGCCCCCGCTCCGCACGTAGCGGGAGGATCGATACCGGGAAGCCGTCGTCCGACTGTTGGTGCCGTAGCGAGGTCGTCCGGCGGCGGTGCCGCCGTACCAGGTTCTGCCCGAGGTGTAGGATCGGCGATAGTCGGTGTAGTCACGGGGCAGGATGGGCTGGTAGGCGGAACCCCAGAACATGGAGCGCATGAACATGTACTGGCCGTAAAAGACCCAGAAGGAACCGCCGTAACTGTCCCGGCGCCATTGCCCGTACTGGTTGCTCTGTCCCGGCGGCGCCAGGTAGGAATAACCGGCCGGCTGGGCCAGGGATTCGGCTTCTTCCTCGTACTTCCCCGCCGGCTTGCGTGCCACCGACATCCCCAGCTTGTCTTCCAGGGCGTCGAAGGTGGCCTTGGAGACCTGAACCCAGGCCTCGCTTTCGGAGTGGGCGCCCTGTTTCTTCTGGGGATCCTGGATTTGAACCGTAACCGTCTTGTACTTGTGATGAAGGGTCAGCGTTTCACCCTCCCTGATGTCCATGTCCACCAGGATTCTGTCCCAGGAGAGGTAGAGCTGATCCACTTTCCGGCCGAGCTGGCTGTCCAGTCGGGCCAGTTGCAGCCCGTCGGCCTGGAGGCTCTGGTGGGTCTCCAGGATCAGCAGGGCATCGGCGTCCGAGGCGGCGATGGCGCGGGAGCGCTCCTTCCACAGGGATGCCGAGCGGGCCTTGACGTCAGCCATACGCTGGATGGCCTGGCCCAAGTCGGCTTTTTTCTCGGGCCAGTCGATCATGGCTCTCCGGGCGCCGGCGAGGCTGGCGGGGCGGTAGGCGGCGATTTGGCGATGGCCGGCACGGGCCTCCCCGACGTAGCGGCTGCGATTTTTGTCCACCTCGCCGACGGTCCTGGCCGCATCCAGTATCTCGCTGGTGGCCTGCAACGCCTCGGTCCGCTTCCGCCTGGCCTGGTCGATGCGTCGCTCGATCTCCACCCGCAGTTCATCGTCGTCCTGGGAGGCCAGTTCCGTGGCCTGCTCCAGCTCGTTGGAGGCGGATTCCAGGTCCTTTTCCGATTGGTCCAGTCGGGCCAGCCACTGCTCCCGCCGGGACTGGGGCAGTCCGGTCATGGCGTCGAGCAGGGAGCGGGCTTCTTGGCTCAGCTCGCCGTGATTGGCCCGCGAGGTGTTCAGGAGCTGGTCGGCGGTGGCCAGGGCGGCTTGGGTCTGCGGGTTCAACCCCCCGCCCGAGAAGGTGAGAATCCCGGTCAGCAGAGCCAGCACGGCTATTCCGGCCGAGGCGTAGAGCAGGGATTGTCTGTCCATGGTTCTCCTCCTACCGAAACGTCGTCTGCGATCGGCTCAAGACCGCCGTGAACTCCTGGGGATAGTAGTGCAGGGAACTCACCTCCAGCCCCCGCTCCAGGGGGCGCACTCCCAGGCAGGTCATCGGCGGGCAGTGGCCGGCCTTGTCGGCGGCAAACTCCGAAGCCAGGTGGACCGGATAGCGGCCAAGGCGGGCTCGCGTTCGATCCAGCTCCTCCAGCCCCGAGGTCCCTCCGGTTGATATGAGCCCAATCTCGAACTCGAAGCGGAGGTCTCCGTCCAGGTACCGGAAGGGTTGCCGGCCGGAGAAGTCCGGTCCCATCGCAAAGACCGGCCCCATCTCGCTGCCGCCCGTGCAGGAGAGCAGTTCCGACCAGCGCCCGCAGCGCACCAGGTGGCTGGTTGCGATCACATGAACCTCGAATTCCATGTCGAGGTGGCTCAGCCCGGCCGAGGATACGACCTTGAACCGGGAGGGGTCGATGGCTTCCCGAAACAGGCAGAGCCGCAGGTTCCGGTGGGAGGTGTCCTGGTACTGCATGGCGAGCCCCGGCCCGCGATTCTCGGCCAGTCGCTCGGTGCATGACAGGGAAGATGGTTGCTGCACCGTCTTTCGGATCCTGGGGTTAAGGGTATGAGGCCCGGCGGAGACAAACCGTTCCGGAGGCTCCCGCGGGAGATAATTTCAGGCTATGCCCGAAAGATCCTGACCCGGCCGGAGTCGATCCTCTCAGAGATGCCGACTTCGAAGGGGTCGCCCTCGTACTTCTCGATGAAGAGCTGAAGGTCGTCGCAATCGAACTTCCAATAGTAGAAGCCCTCGCCCTCCGGCCCGTCGTCCTTGAAATATCCGGCCTCGGCGCTCTCCCGATAGACCCATCGCTTGTCCTGGTACTCGATGAAGCGGGACCGCGATCTCTCCTCGTCCATTTGGACCAGGTCTTCTTCGCTGACGCCGATGGCTTCGAGGGTCAGTCCGCCCTGTCTCTGGATGGTGATCTCCAGTTCGTCGTCCTCGGACCACTCCAGGAAGACCCTCTTGCCGGCGCTGAGGCCGCTCAGCTCGAACCACTGCTCGCCGTTGGACTCGTAGCGGTTGAGCCGATCCACGGTAAAGGACAGGTCCTCGTAGGATTGACCGGCTCCGGAGAGGATGACGTTGTCCCCCCGGGCAGCATCCTTGACGGTGAGGTTGGCCAGGTCGGTTGGCTTGGGAAAGGCCTCCGCCTTGGGCTTTTTTTTGCGTAGCGCCTTGTAGAGGAGATAGCCTGCCAGGCCCAGCAGGATCAGGATGAGGACTTCGGTCATGGCGCTGTGCGGTTTGTCCCCGGGTTACGGCCTCTTGGAGGACTCCACCTCGGCCTTCAGCCGGTCCAGCTCGCTGTCGGTGGTGGAGACGTCCAGGGCGGCAAACTCCTTCTCCAGGTCGGGGTCGGCGCCGACCGACATGTTCTCGTAGGCCTTGGCGGTGGCTTCTTCCCGATTGACGGCTTCCTCGAAGCGAGAGATGGAAGCAAAGGCGTTGTCGTCGGTTCCCAGGCCGGTCATCACCTGTGCCATCTTCTTCTGGGCGTTGGCGGCGTTCTTGCGGGCGATGAGCGTGCTGGCCTTGCGCTTGGACTCGTCGATCTTGCGGCGGAGCTGCTCCACCTGGTTCTTGAGCTTGTCGCGGGCTGCCACGCCCTGATCCACCGCATCCTTGAGGGCCGCCGCCTGCTGGTCGCACTCGGTCTTCTTGGCCAGGGCCTTCCTGGCCAGGTCCTCGTTGCCCGCCAGCAGGGCCTTCCTGGCCTTGCCTTCCCAGTCCTTGGAATGCTCCAGGTGCTTGCCGTACTCGGCCTCCAGGCGGTTGCAGTTGCTCATGGCATCGGCGGCGGACCGAATCACGCGGTGAAGCTGGTCCTCCATGTCCCGAATGCTCTGCCGCAGGGTCGACTCGAAGGTGGCATCCTCCAGTTTGTCGACCCCTTCGTTGAGCTTGCCCTTGCTGACTCGAAACAATCTGTCCAGGATCCCCATGGTCGTCGACTCCTTTGATTAGAAATGCGGCTCAGGCGCTCCGAGGCTACTCCAGCAGGTCCCTGGCTTCACAGACATCCCCCACCAGGAAGCTGATGCAGGAGAGGATGTCGTCCCGATCGTCCTCGCCCAGGCTCTGCAGCTTGGCGAAGTTGTTCAGGGTGATGGCGGTCTTGCCGTTCCCCAGGTCGTAAAGCTGGAAGGCGGAGGTGGAGATGCCGTTCTGGGCATCCAGCATCCGGACCATCAGGGCAGGGGAGACCGAGCCCGAATCCACCACCTGGCAGGAGACCGTGTTGTAGAGAATGTCCTGCTCCAGCACGCAGGAGACCGAGATCCCACTCTCGATGTCCCGGATCTGAAGGGTATCGCCTTCGACCTTGACCACCTCGTAACCCGCGTTGGCTACGATTTCCTCCACCTCATCGATCATCGGACCCGCCATCGAGAAACCTCCCTGAACAATCCCCCAAAGCACATGAACGACGCGGCCATTATGGCAGCAACGGCTGCGATTATCAATGCCGGGGGAAGGGGAAGTCGGAAGCCTTCGAAGTCCAAGGGATTCGTTTTCGATGAAGGGTAGACTGGTTGCGAGCTATGACAAGCTGTGACATGGAGCCATGACAGACAAGCCCGTTTGTCGATCACTTTTTCGAGAAAGTGATCGACAACACGCTTAGGTGTTCATAGATGATCGACAAGCAAGACCACCCAAGGGCTTGCTCTACCACAGGCGGCGAACGCCGTACCGGTCGAACAGGGATTCATTCGATATGAGGACCAGATTGCCGGCCAGCGCCTGGGCGATGAGCATCCTGTCGAAGGGGTCGCGATGGGGACCCGACAACGCGCCGGCCCGCGCGGCCTCTTCAACGGTGATTGGAAGTGCCTCGAAGCCCTGGCGGGATATCACCGCGGTGAAGTCGGCGGCAATCAATTCGGAACCCGGCAACTTGCCGAGGCGATGTTTGGTCGTGATCTCCCACGCCGTTGCCGCGCTTATCAGTTTCTCGTTGGATGGATCGAAAATGGCGCGGCGCACACCCTCAGGCAGTTGGCTGCTGTCGGTAAGCCACCATATCAAGGCATGGGTATCGAACAGGAGCCGCAATCTCATTCACCTTCCCACGCCTTCAACTCATTCTCGGGCAGAGGTTCGTAGAAGCTGTCCGGGAGGACAAATTTACCCTTGAAGACGTCGGGTTGTGGCTTGCCCCGCTCTTGAACCGGCACCATCCGAACCACCGGCTTGCCGTTTCGGGCAATGACGACGTCCTCGCCTGCCTCGGCTTGCGCGAGCAAGCGAGAAAGGTTGGTCTTGGCTTCATGGACATTCACGGTGATCATCGGAAACTCCTTAGGAAACTAATTAGCTAACAATATAGCTAACAAGAGGAATTGTCAAGCAGGGCGTCGTTTGCGACGGCCCTCCACACTACCGGAGCGGGCTCAGTCCACCCCCTACCAGTAGGAGCCCATCCAGGTGGCTTCCTGGGGAATCTTCATGGGGGGATACCTGCGGATGGCCTCTTCGTCGATGTCGGTGCCCAGCCCGGGGCCCTGGGGGATGGTGAGGTAGCCGTCGCGGTACTCGATGGGTTCGGTGAGGACCTGGTTGTAGCGCTCCAGGTAGGGATAGAAGAATTCCTGGATCTGCACGTTGGGAATGCAGGCGTCCAGGTGCAGGCTGGCCACGGTGGAGAGGGGGCCGTTGGAGTTGTGCGGCTGGACGCTGACGTAGTAGGTCTCGGCCATGGCCGCGATCTTCTTCAGTTCCAGGATGCCGCCGGCGTGGCAGATGTCGGGCTGGATGATGCGGGCGGCCTGCTTTTCCAGCAGCGGCCGGAAGTCCCAGCGGGTGTAGAGGCGCTCGCCGGTGGCCACGGGGATGCGAATGGCCCGCTGCACCTCGGCCATGGCGTCGATGTTGTCGGGTGGGATGGGTTCCTCGTAGAAGAAGGGGTCCAGCGGCTCCAGCTTGTGGGCGATGCGGATGGCGCTCCACATGTTGAACCGGCCGTGGCATTCGATGAGCAGGTCGATGTCGGGGCCAACCGCCTCCCGAACCGCCTGGACCGATTCGAGGGCGTATTTTTCCTCGCTCTTGGAGATGACCTGACCGCCGTCGCGGAAGGGGTCCCATTTCATGGCCGTGAATCCCTGCTCCACCATGGCCTGGGCCTGGCGGGCCACCGACTGGGGGGTGTCCTCCGCCTTGGTCTCGGTTACCACGTCCTGGAAGGCCCAGGCATTGGCATAGGCCCGAACCCTGTCTCTCAGGCGCCCCCCCAGCAACTCGTGCACGGGAACCCCCAGCGCCTTGCCCTTGATGTCCCACAGGGCTTGCTCCACCCCGCTCAAGGCGGCCAGTTGGATGAGCTGCCCATACCAGAAGGTCTGCTTGTAGAGGGAGTTCCAGATGAGTTCGATTCGATGGGGGTCCTTGCCGATGAGGAAGTCCCGGAAGGACTCCAGCGCCCGGATCAGCAGAGGGTCGTGGCGTTCCATGGAGGACTCCCCCACGCCGGTCAGGCCCACGTCGGTGTAGAGCTTCACGAAGATCCAGTTGGCGTGGCCTCCGGCCATGTGGAACACTTTCAGATCGGTGATTTTCAAGGTTGACTCTCCCGGGATGGTCTGACTGGCGGAGAAGACGGGCAGGTCACGGCAGGTTCCAGCGCACGGCTTCCACGAACGGGAAACTTTGCCCACCCTGGTGTGAGTTACCGTAGTAGAGGGTCAGCAGGTGGCCTGAGTCGAGCCGGATGGTGCAGGGATACCCGCCGCCGCCCCAGGAGTGGTACCCGAGCATGATCTTTCGGGTCCGGTCCCAGGTTCGCCCGTCGTCACGGCTCAGCTGGGCCTGAGCGCCAAAGGGTGGGTGGCGCACGCCGTGGCTCAGAACCACGGTGCCATCGGGCATTTGCAGGAGGCTGGCCGGGTGTTGGCTGGCCGAGGTGACGAAGCGGGGCTTACTCCAGTGGCGGCCCCCGTCGGTCGATTCCGCCAGGGCGCTGCGTCCGGGGGGCTTCTGTTCTTCCCGCATCGCCGCCAGCAGCTTCCCCGACTTCAGATGGACCAGGTTGGTTTCGTTGAAGCCGGCGGCAATCAGGCTGCGGTCACCCCAGCTTCGACCTCCGTCCCGGGAGCGGTAAACATAGCTGAAATGCCTGGGGGATGACTGCTGACCGGTCTCGCCTTCCTCGTCCTCAACGTAAGCGTAGAGAGGCATCAGCACGGTACCGTCGGGAAGCTGGAGGATGGAAGAATAGGATGCCAGGGCCCGATCGGGATCGTCGGGGACCTTGACCGGAGAACTCCAGCTCCTGCCGTGGTCGCTGGAGCTTATGACCTGGTAGGCGAGATAGCGGGCTGGCGGGCCGTCCTTGCCTCGCAGGATATGAAAGGTCTCGTAGCCCAGGAGCACGGTGCCGTCCCGCAGCACCCCCAGGGCGAGGTTCCCCTCGCTGTCCGGGCCGTCCACCAGGACCCGGGGCTCGCTCCAGTGAAGACCCCCATCTCGGGATCGGGCCGACAGAACCCGCCAGTCCGAATCCGCTTCCCACGCCTGAAAAACGGCCAGGACCTCGCCGTTGCCCAGCCTGCAGACCAGGGGATGGCCGCCTCCGCTGCCCGGCGGCCCCTGGTAGACGCGGGTCCGGTCGGCTTGGAGGGACCGGAAAAGGTGAACCTCGTCTGCCGGAGCCGCCTGCGTCCAGCCCAGGCAGGCAAGCAGCAGGCCGCCGCTGCAGAGGCAGACCCGCCGCAGGGCTCGCCCCACCCGGGACCTGACCTGGTGGCATGGGTTTCCGCTTTTCATAGTGCGACTTCCTTGTCCCGAAGGGGACGTTGTTGAATTACTGGAATAACTTGTCCTGCCGCCCGGAGGGGGGAATCTTACCACAGTGCCTTCCTCGGAGGACTCAACCAGGAGCGAGGACGGCCGGGGGTCTGACGGCGGAGGGGGCTTCGACAGGAAGAGGATGCGGGCGGGACGTCCGCGCTCCAGGGGGCCGCCTTCCGGCTTAACCGTGGAGGGAGTCTGGAGGGCGATCTCTCAAGAATGTGATGTATATGCATCGGGCGCCCCTATTTGCATCGGTTACGGCCTTGTGTGACAATCTCCAACCAGTCCGTGGAGGGGCCGGGGACGGGTTTCACCCCGGCCTCACAGGCGCCTTTTCCACATCCAGCCCGACCCTTCCCTGGAGAACTCATGTCTCAACCCCTGATCATCGACTTGCACCTGGACCTGGCCTGGGATGCTCTCTTCTGGAATCGCAACCTCACCCTGACCGCCCACCAGGTGAGGCGACAGGAGGCCGGCGAGCCTCCCCAGGTGGCTTCCGACTACAACGTGGGTCTGTGCACGGTCACCTTCCCCGAGATGCGCCGCGGCAGCGTGGGCATCATGCTCAGCACCATCATGTCCCGGATTGACGGCCGGCGGGGCGCCATGCGGGACGGCATGAGAACCCAGGAGCAGGCCATCGGCATGGGCCGCGGCCACCTGGCCTACTACCAGGTGATGGCTCGACGGGGGCAGATCAAGCCGGTCAAGTCTCTTCAGGACCTGAACGAAGCCGTGGAGGCCTGGAAGCACCCCAAGGAGGACACCCCCATCTACCACGTGCTCTCCATGGAGAGCGCCGACCCCATCATCGATCCCGATGACGTGGAGTTCTGGTGGGATGCAGGGCTCCGCGTGGTGGGACCGGCTCACTTTGGCCACAACACCTACATCCACGGCACCAATACCGTGGGCGGCCTGAAGCCTCCAGCCAAGGAGCTTTACCGTGCGATGCGAGAGGCGGGAATGATCCTGGACATCACCCATATGGCCGATCAGGCTGTCTGGGAATCCTTCGATATCTGGGACGGCCCGGTGATGGCCTCCCACTGTGTCTGTCGATCCGTGGTGCGGGGGCAGCGCCACCTGACCGACGACATGATCCGAGAGCTGGTGCGCCGGGGCGGCATCATCGGCTTGGTGTTCTGCCAGATGTTCATCGATCCCGAGGTCGTGTGGGAAAACAAGCCTGACCGATCGACCTATGTCTCCAAGTACGGAATGGAGGGGCTGATCCCTCATATCGAGCACATCGGGAACCTGGCCGGCGGCACGCTGGAAAACATCGCCATCGGGACCGACATGGACGGAGGCTTCGGGGCCGAAGTCACTCCCACCGACGTGGACACCATAGCCGACCTGCAGGGGTTTCCGGCCGTGCTCGACAAGGCCGGTTACGGCGAGGAGGTCGTGGAGGGCATCCTGAGCGGCAACGCCCTGCGCTTGTTCCGCGACGCTTGGCGATAGCGGGATCTGCAGTGACCGTCCCGCGCCGCTGATCCTATGGCGCCGGCTTCCTCTCCACGGGAAGAGGAAACCGGGGCTCGGCAAGAGGAGCCTTCACCGGCCCCGACAGGAGGGACCATGGAAAAGTACCGCTTCGCCGAGATGATCTGGTACGAGATTCGGGAGGCCGCTCGGCAGGATCGGGTGGCGGTGCTGCCGGTGGCCACCTACGAAGACCACGGGCCCCACCTGCCGGTGGATGTGGACGTCAGGCTCTGCACCGAGATCTGCGAGCGGGCGGTGGCCCGCATTCCAGCGGAATCCGTGCTGGTTCCGGCCGTGCCCCACGGCTACAGTCCCCACCACATGGATTTCCACGGTACCCTCACCATCGGCTGGGACACCTTCATCCGCTACGTGAAGGATGTCTGCTGCAGCCTGGCCCACCACGGCTTCACACGCATCCTGGTGGTCAACGGCCACGGGAGCAACACCTCCCCCCTGGATCTTTCCGCTCGCCTGTCCAACCTGGAATACGAGGGGAAGATTCTCTGCGCCACCGTGAACCACTGGGGGCTGCGCAAGGTGAGGGAACTGGGAGCCAGGCTGCGGGAGTCCGACCACGGGGGCACCTCCCACGCCGGGGAATACGAGACTTCTCTCTACCTGGCCCTGAAACCGGAACTGGTGGAGATGGACAAGGCGGTGGACGAACGGTCCCCGCTCCCGCCCAGCTTCCGGAGCGACCTGCTGGCCGGAAGCCACCCACAGGGGTCGGTAGCCAACCTGGTGCCCTACTGGAGCTCACAGAGCGCCAGCGGGGTCAAGGGGGATGCCACTCGAGCCACGGTCGAAAAGGGGGAACAGTTCCTCGAGGCTGCCATTGAAGGGCTGATCGAGCTGATCCGGGAGCTCAGGGCCACTCCCATCCTGCCGCGGCGGGATCAGCACTAGGCTGTAACACCCCCGGTTTCACCCCGTATGAGCCGCCCCGTCGTACGGGACGGTAGCGCAGCTAGGTGAAAAGTGAATAGTGGAGAGTGGAGAGTGATTTGATCGACAGGTTAAACTCTTGTCGGTCTCGCCGCGGTCCTTTCATCAGGCGCTTGCCTGCTCCCGAGACCCTCTGCTGAAAACTCTTCACTCTCCACTCTCCACTCTTCACTTTCCTGCCTCACGCACATCGATATGTACGGCTTCCAGCACCGGGGTGCTGCCTCCGTTGGGGGTGGTGAGGGTGGCGCGGTATTGGAGCCAGCGGTGGGTCGCGGGCAGGTTCAGGGCGGCTCCCGAGTCCTTGAAGTGACCGCCCTCTCCCCCGGGTCCGGTCCAGGCGGCATCCTCCAGCGCTGTTTCGGAGGGGGCGCTGCGAACTTGCAGCCGGACCCCGGTTCCGTGGGGAGTCGATCCCTCCCAGCGCAGACGGCTGGCCTGCTTGCCCTCCGGCAGTCGAATAGCCGCCGAACGGTAGGATTCCCGGAGCTTGCGGTCATAGATGTTCCCGATGTCCTTGCGGGCGCCGAAGTGGGGGCCGAAGGTCTGGAACCAGTGGCGGCGGTCGGCGGAATAGCCCTGGGGGCCGCCCCAGTAGATGTAGGCGCCGGCGCCGTGGTCGCCCTGGTCCAGGTGGTTGAAAACCACGATGTCGTACCAGCCGTCCTGGTTGAGGTCGGCCACCGTGAGGGCTCCCGAGGACTCGGCGGGCAGGTGGCTGCGGCGGGACTCGCTGTAGCTTCCCTCCGGGGAGCCCCAGTAGATGAAGGCGGGGATGCTGCGGGTGAAGTAGGCGTGATAGTTGCTGGTGACGATGTCCAGGAACCCGTCCTTGTCGAGGTCGGCCACGGCGTGTTCCAGGGGGTCGTAGCCCTCCAGGCGAAGCATCCGCTCCTCGGAATAGCCCTCCCGGCTTCCCCACAGGATCGAGATGTGCCGGGTCGGCCGGCCGAACTGCTCGGAATCCCAGCCGCCGCCCACGATCATGTCCAGCCAGCCGTCGGCATTGAGGTCGGCGACCTCCACCGTGGAGGAGGGCTGGACTTGGAGCTCGGAATGATGGTCCCGGCTGAATGCGCCTTGGTCCGTTCCCCAGAAAATCTCTACCCGGGGTCCGTCCACGTCGCAGAAGACCAGGTCCAGGACGCCATCCTTATTCAGGTCTGCGATGGTGGGGCTCTGGCTGATCAAGGTGTTTAGCTTCAGTTCGCTTCGCCGTGACCAGTCGTAGCCGGCCCTGCTTCCCCACAGGATGATGCCCTTCGGCTTGGGCTCCCCGTAGGCTGTGCCGGCGGCAATCACCAGGTCCAGGTAGCCGTCCCGGTTCAGGTCGGCGGTGGCCGCGCCGTATCCCGATGGGACGGACAGGTCCTGGCTGTGCCCCTGGCTGTAGCCCTGGTGTCCTCCCCAGTAGATCCGGCCGGTGGGGAAGGCCACGTCCACCCAGCCGTCCTGATCCAGGTCGGCAATGGCCGGCGCCGACATGGAAAAGGGAAGCGTGGACAGGGCGGCCTGCGAATAGTGGTGGTTGGGGTTGCCCCAGTAAATCAGGGAGGGGATGGAGGTCTCGCTGCCGCTGTTGCGGTTGACCAGAACCAGGTCGGCGTGGCCGTCGAGGTTCAGGTCGTCGGCCTGCAGGCTGACCGCGCCGAAACCCTGCAGTTCCAGGCGATGAGCGGAGTCGAAGCCCTCGGGACCGTTCCAGTAGATGTAGGAGTTGACGTCATAGGTGCGGCCGTCCTGTTCGTTGGCAAAGGCCAGGTCGACCCAGCCGTCGCCGTTGAAGTCCCGGAAGGCGGCCGCCGCCGCATGCAGGGTGGGAAGCTCGAGCCTACCCTGGGTGGAGGGGCCGGTCGAGCTCCCCCAATAGACGTAGGAGAACTCCCCCTTCGAGTTGGGGAAGACCAGGTCGGAGAATCCGTCCCGGTTGAGGTCGGTCACGCCGAGAGTGGTTGCGCCCCGGGTGGGGAATTGGCGCCAGGGTTCGTCCTCGAAACCCTCGGCATTGCCCCGGCGGACTTCGGCCCGGTTGTCCCGGTGGGTCGCCGCCAGGTCGAGGGATCCGTCCCCGTCCAGGTCGGCCAGCTCGGCCCCCAGCAGATCGCCCCACTGGTGGACTTGGCGGCGGGACTCGGAAAAACCCTCGGCGCCTCCCCAATAGAGGTAGAGGCTCTTCTCCTTGGCGTTGTTGTTGAGGAAAACCAGTTCCGGGTAGCCGTCGCCGTTCAGGTCCCCGGCTTCGCAGTCCACGGCGCTGATGCTGGGAATGGAGCTTCTGCGCTCGGTGGAGAACCCGGTGGGGCCGTTCCAGTAGATGTAGGACTCCAGGTGGTGGGCGTGTCCGTGGCGCTCGCCCCCCTCGGTGCCGTTGTTGGCGAAGGCCAGGTCCAGGTAGCCGTCCCGGTTGAAGTCGGCAGCTTCCACGTCGGAGGCCATCAGGGTGGGCAGCTCCGTGCGCCGCTCCGCCCCGTATCCCTCGGCGCTTCCCCAGTAGATCAGGGCCTGCATGTGGACCGAGTAGTTGTGGATGAAGTTGCAGAAGACGATCTCCAGGTAGCCGTCCCCGTTGAGGTCCGCAAGCAGCGAGGGGCCTCCTCCATCGGAAGGGAGCCGGGTGACGCCGCCGTCCCGGTTGCGAATCTCCCGCAACAGCTTGCCCAGCGGTTGCTGATCGGGGAGGGGCGGCAGAATCGACCGCGGTCCCTGCGCGGTCCCCCAGTAGATGAGGAGGTCTTCGTTCTCCACCTGGTCGTGGTCCTGGGCCACGAAGATGTCGAGGTAGCCGTCATTGTTCAGGTCGAGGGTGTGGATCATGCGGACCGAGCCCGAGCGGGTGACGTAAAGGTTGGCGCCGCCGTCCTCGAGCGTTCCCGCGGCGAAGTCAGCGAATTCGGTATGGTGCAGCCAGGCTTGGTGGGACTCTCCTCCGGAGGTCCCGACGGGCCAACAGAGGACGATCAGGATGACAATGCTCAGCAACGGTCTCATGGGTTCACGCTTCTTTCTTCGGGCTTCATCCGGCCTGGAGTTGGAGGGATGCTATGGCATTGGGCGGAGGGGGGTCAAGAGGTTCGCGGGGCGGGGGCGCCGCCTGCCTGAAACAACGACAAAAAAGAGTGATCCACGAAGGAACACGAAGGACGGCGAAGGGCCACCAAGAAAGAAGGTGTTCTTGACCCACTCAATGCCCCCCGGTTCGGGTGAAGGAAAACGGGTTTGAGGAATGGTCCACCAGGGACAGGAATTGACACCTTGTGATTCCCGGCGTCGGGTATCGGCCTCGAGAGCGAAAAGATTGATTCACATGGATGCACAGGATGCACAGGAATTTTCAGAAAACGGCTGGCTCGCGATCCTGAGCATCCGCAAACCCGCACCGGATCATCGCCCCAGCCGGTTTCCGGTGCAGGAACCTCTGGTCCTGTTTATCCTGTGCATCCTGTGCATCGATGTTCATATCTTGGGCCAACCCTTTCCCATGGGCTTACGCCCACGGCTAACTGCCGCCGCCTTGGAGGCTGACTGGAACCCCGGGCTGGCGCCCTTTACAAAGATCCGCAAAAATGAGACAAATGCTCGACCCGCCGGATGGTCCAACGGCCCACCGAACCCTTCACCGACCGAGGACTGGACAATGACCATTGCCGAATTGATCATGGAGGACGCGCGAGCCCGCAACCTGCGCCATTTCTTTGGCATCCCCGGGGGTGGCAGTCCCTTGGACCTGATGGAGGCCGGCCGCAAGCTGGGCGTGGATTTCGTCAGCGTGAACCACGAATCCTCGGCCGCCATCATGGCCGCCTATTACGGCCTGATGAAGGATACGGCCGGGCTGGCCCTCACCATTCGAGGGGTGGGGGCCGCCAACCTGGTGGGCGGCGCCGCCAACATTCACTTCGAGCGGGCCCCGATGGTGGCGGTCTGCGAGACCTGTCCTCCCGCCACCGCGGGCTACGAGATGGTCCAGCACTGCGACCAGTTGAGCCTCTTCAGCGGCATTGAACGCTATCGCGAGACGCTTTCCACCGAGAATGCGCCGCTGGCGGTCCAGGAGGCCAGCTACCGCGCCACCGAGGGGCGCCCAGGACCGGCACTGCTCAACTTTCCCGCCGACCTGGGCAGTACGGAGTGCGGCCCACCGCTTCCCCCGCGGGCGCACACCCCGGCCCCGGCGGCGCCGGATCAGGAGATCGCGGCCTGCCGGGAGTTGCTTTCCAATTGGCGCAGGCCGCTGGTCATTGCCGGGGCCGACGTGGTGCGGGACGGTGCCACCGGGGAACTGCTCTCCCTGGTGGAGAACCTGGGAGCCGCGGTCCTGGTGACCATGGAAGCCCGCGGCGTCTTTCCCGAATCGCACGATCGCTGGGCGGGGGTCTTCGTGGGTATTTACTCCCCGGGAATCATCGAGTCCAGAGCCTTCGAGAAAGCGGACGGAGTGCTGCTGCTGGGCGTGGACGCCCTCATGACCCACGGACCCTGGAAATGCGACCTGCCCACGGCGGAAGTGCTCAGCTCTTCCGAGTACCGATCTCTTTCCCAGCAGCCCGGGGTCCGGGTCAGCGGCAACCTCAAGAGCGTGCTGCCGGCCCTGGCGCCCCAGGCCCGGGCCGGGTTCCACAGCCGCGAGGTCCGGGCGCTGCGCCAGGAAGTACTGCCCGCCTTCAAGCGGCCCGGCCGGGCCAGGTTGGCTGCCCAGGACATTATCGAGATCTGCCGCAAGGAACTGCCTTCGGATGGAATCCTCATTTCCGAGACGGGAGTCTTCATCTGCATGCTGGAGCATCTCTGGCTGGCCGACCAGCCGGGAACCTATTTTGGGACCTCGGGAGGGCGCACCATGGGACTGACCCTGCCGGCCATCTGCGGCGCCCGCCTGGCCGATCCCGAAACACCCATGATCGGCCTGGGAGCCGACGGCAGTCTCCTGATGCGCCTTGGAGAGTTGGAAGTGCTGGCCCGCACCGGGGGCACCGTGCCGCTGGTGATCGTGAACGATCAGGCGCTGGGGACCATGAAAGCCCGCCAGAAAATTCGCAGCCTGCCCGACTATGGGCTGGACCTGCATCCCGTGCAGTTCGCCGAGGTGGCCAGGGCCTGCGGACTGAAGGGGGCCACCGTGGACACACCCGAGGGCTTCGAGCGCGAGCTGCAAGCCGCCATGAACGCCGGCTGTCCGACGCTGATCGACGCTCGGGTCGACCCGCAGATCTATCAGGACAGCTTCGGCCGCACCGTGGGGATGAAGTGACAGGAGGGAGCGAGGAAGACATGGCTGGTCAATCGCCTCGCTCGGAGGGGTTCTCCCCTCAGCACACTCGATTCCGTCCGGAGTTCCTGGACTTTCGCCGGGGAATCCGGGTCGGGAATCTGGATGACGACGAGCGCATCACCCGCATTCTGAAGATCGCCCTGGAGGCGAGGTACCGGCAGCCTTTCGTCACCGAGCGCTGGGGCCGCGGCGTCTACTGGCAGTGGATCGGCTTCCTGGCCAAGGCCAATCGGGCCGCCAAGCCCCTTTCCTCCAAGGTCAGCTTCGGGTGCGCCAAGTTCTTCCTCATGGTCGATACCGGCGAGGGGCGCTTCAAGTGCGGGCTGCAGGTGGAGCGGGGACTGCTGGAGGCTCCCCCCGGACAGGAACGTTTCCAATTGAGGGACGACTGGGACTGGTACCGGCTGATGCGGGCGCTGAGGGCCAGGGACGGCATGGAACGGGAATTGAAGCGGCTGGTGTTGCGGGAGGGCTTCCAGGTGCAGGCCGGCGGCTGGCAATCCGATCTGTTTCGCTACTCCAAGTCGACCCTTCCTCCGGTGTCCCGGTTGCGGGCCGGACTGGAACAGGCCCCGGGAAACGCCTGGGCCGTATTCCTGCTCTACTTTCCCATGGACGAGGATACCGTCCGGGGATTTTCCGGAACCGACCTGGTGGAAGCCATGCTGGCCATCTACGAGGAAGTGACCCCGGCCATGCGGCTGTGCACCCAGACGCCGCTGTGACGGATACCTGCAAAAAGGGGAATTCATGCAAACTCCAATCGACGCCTCTCAATTCCGCAGAATCATGTCGCGCTTCGCCACCGGTGTCACCGTGGTCACCACCCGGTCGGGCCAGGAAGTCCATGGGCTCACCTGCAACGCCTTCTGCTCCATCTCCTTGAACCCCTGCACGGTCATGGTGAGCGTGGCCAAGGACGCTCGCTCCTGGCCCCTCATCGACCGGAGCCGGCTCTTTGCCGTCAACATACTGAGCGAAGATCAGACCATGATCTCCGATCGCTTCGCCGGACGCCACCGGGACAAGGACGACGACCGCTTCGAGGGCATCGAGTGGACCACGGCGGTTACCGGAGCGCCTATCCTGGCGGGGACCCAGGGATACCTGGACTGCCGGGTCACCCGGGCCTGCGACGGCGGAACCCACACGCTTTTCCTGGGGGAGGTAGTCGGCCTGAACCTGGACGATTCCCGGCCGCCTCTGGTCTTCTACGGATCGCGCTACCTGGGGGTCGACAGCCTCAAGCCGCTGTGAGATCGACCCGCGAGCCTCGCCGGAGCCGGACCTCCTAGAAGAGCCCCACCACCCTTCCTTCTTCATCCAGATCGATCTGATTGGCGGCGGGCTGTCGGGGGAGACCCGGCATGGTCAGAATGTCACCGCATATCACCACCAGGAACTCGGCTCCGGTGGCCAGCCGCACATCCTTGACCGGCAGGACGTGTCCGGCGGGGGCGCCTCTCAGCAGCGGGTCGGTGGAGAAGGAGTACTGGGTCTTGGCGATGCAGACCGGATAGTGTCCGAATCCTTCCTTCTGGTAGCGCCGAATCCTGGCTCTTATCCGGGTGTCGGCGACCACCTCGGAGGCGCCGTAGATCCGGGTGGCGACCTTGGTGATCTTTTCCCAGAGGGAATCCTGCTCGTCGTAGACGAACTTGAAATTGGCTCGAGTGCCTGCGATGGTTTCCACCACCGTTTGGGCCAGGTCCAGGGTTCCCCGGCTGCCCCGGGCCCAGTGGTCGCAGGCCACCACCGGCACCGAGTGGTGGTCCATGCGGTTCTTGAGGAGTGCGATCTCTGCCGGGGTGTCGTGGCTGAATCGATTGATGGCCACCACGCAGGGGAGTCCGTAGTGGTTGCGAATGTTGTTGAGGTGGCGTTCGAGGTTGGGGATTCCGCGTTCCAGGCTCTCCAGGTCTTCCCGTTCCAAGGCGGTCTTGTCGGCCCCTCCGTGGTACTTGAGCGCGCGCAGGGTGGCCACCAGCACCACCAGGTCGGGGCAGAGTCCGGCCTTGCGGCACTTGATGTCCACGAACTTCTCGGCGCCCAGATCGGCTCCGAACCCGGCCTCGGTCACCAGGTAGTCGGCCAGTCCCAGTCCGGTGAGGGTGGCGATCACCGAGTTGCAGCCGTGGGCGATATTGGCGAAGGGGCCTCCATGCACCAAGGCCAGGTTGTTTTCCAGCGTCTGGACCAGGTTGGGCTTGAGGGCCTCCTTGAGCAGCACGGCCATGGCTCCATGGGCCTCCAGGTCGGCGGCCCGGATGGGTTCCCGGGCATGGTTGTAACCCACGGTGATGTTGCCCAGCCGCTGCTTGAGCTCCTGCAGTGAACGGGAGAGGCAGAGAATGGCCATCACTTCCGAGGCCGCCACGATTTCAAAGCCGCCTTCCCGGGGATAGCTGTTGCCCACGCCTCCCAGGCCGAGAACGATTCGACGCAGGGCGCGGTCGTTCAGATCCACCACCCGATTCCAGGTCACCCGGCGAAGGTCCACGTCCAGGCGGTTTCCCTGGTGGATGTGGTTGTCCAGCATCGCGGCCAGAAGATTGTGCGCCAGGCCCAGGGCGTGAAAGTCACCGGTAAAGTGCAGGTTGATGTCTTCCATGGGGACCACCTGGGCCATCCCGCCCCCGGCGGCGCCCCCCTTCATGCCGAAACAGGGTCCCAGCGAGGGTTCCCGCAGGCAGATCAAGGCCTTTTTGCCCAGGCGGTTGAGCGCATCGCCCAGCCCCACCACGGTGGTCGTCTTGCCCTCTCCCGCCGGCGTGGGAGATATGGCCGTCACCAGGATGAGCTTTCCCTTCTCCTGGTCGCGCGGGCCGGTTTCCAGGACGTTCGGCGACAGCTTGGCCTTGTAGTGGCCGTAGGGTTCCAGGTGGTCCACCGGAATCCGGAACTTCTCCCTGGCCAGGTCCACCACGTTTTTCAGCTTGGCACGGCGGGCGATCTCGAGGTCGGTTTGCACAGGTGGCGGTCCTCCAGTCCGATCGGGTGCATCCCTCGATCGGGGTTCAACAGTTTGGGACAGGTCTGCCCCCGCCCCCCACGACGGGGCGGATCATTCGAGGGTCAAACAGGGTTGCTTTACAACAAGTTGCAGGTTCCGGGAGCAGGCAAGTGCCCTGTGACGTGGTTGCACTGTATTTTTTTATGAACATGGATGCACAGGATTAACAGGATTCACAAGACGAGACGTTCCTGCACCGGAAGCCGGCTGGGGCGATGATCCGGTACGGGTTTGCAGATGCTCAAGATTGGGAGCCAGCCGTTTTCTGAAAAAATCCTGTGCATCCTGTTCATCCATGTCAATCAATCGTTTTGCTCTGGAGGTGGATACCCGGCGCCGGGAATCACAGGGTGTCATTGCCTGTCCTGGGTGGACTATTCCTCAACCCGTTTCCCTTCACCCGAACCCGGGGGGCGGACTCATTGAGCGGGTCAAGAACCCCGTCTTTCTTCGTGTGTCTTCGTGGTCCTTCGTGTTACTTCGTGGATAGCCCTTTTCTGTCGTTTCAGTCCCGGACCGAGACCGGCCGGCATCTGCGCGCCAACCAGGTTTCCGTTTCCGGAACAGCGCACCGTGCCATAATACGGAAATCCGCCGGTTGCTTCAATTCCAGGAGGTTGCCCCGTGCCCAGCGTCATGATCTTCATCCAGTTTCTGCAAGACCCGAACGGCCCCCACGTAAACCTGCTGCGCGAGGCCGGGCTGGAGGTCCGTTTCCCTCCCAGGCCGGACATCACCGACGAGGAGGAAAACATCCGGGTGCTGCAAGGGATCGCGGCCACTATCGCCGGCGGCGAGCCCTACAGCCGGCGGGTGATGGCCGGCCTGCCGGATCTGAGAGTGATCTCACGTTGGGGAGTGGGCGTGGATAGAGTCGATCTGGAGGCGGTGACCCATAGCAACGCAGTCGTCACCATCACCCCCACCGCCAACTACGAGGCGGTGGCCGAACATGCGATGGCGCTGCTGCTGGCAACGAGTCGTTTTCTGGTTCAGAAGAACGACGAAATCCACCGGGGCCTCTGGAAACGGACGTGTTCGCTACCCCTTCGGGAACAGACGCTGGGCGTGATCGGACTGGGACGGATCGGCCGGAGCGTTGCCCTGCGGGCCAAGGCCTTCCGGATGCGGCTTCTGGCCCACGAGGCCTTTCCGGACCGGGACTTCGCTCGGAGACACGACATCGAGCTGGTGGACCTGGACACCCTGCTGGCGGGTTCCGACTACGTCACCCTGCACGTCCCCCTGACGGAGGAGACCCGCGGCCTGATCAACCGGCAGACGATTTCACGGATGAAGCAGGGTGCTCTCCTGGTCAACACCTCCCGCGGCGGGCTGGTGGTCGAGGACGACCTGGTGGATGCATTGAAGAGCGGCCGGCTGGGCGGGGCCGGACTGGACGTCTTCGTGCAGGAGCCCATCCAGCGGGACCATCCCCTGTTGGAGCTTGACAACGTCCTGGTCACCGATCACACGGCCGGCATCGACACCCGCTCGGTGGAGGACATGGCCGTGGAGGCGGCCCGGAACATCGTGGAGCTCTATCGCGGGGGATGGCCGGCCACGGCGGTGGCCAATCCCGCCGTCCGCAATACCTGGAAGTGGTAGGACAGTCCGGAGCACGGAGTATCAGCGGCTCGTAGGCGGCGTCGTACAAGGGCTTCCGGCCGGTCTCATGGCGCTCACTCCGACTCGGTAGCGGTCCGCTCCAGGGAGGCGCGCAGGATCTCGCGGTCGTTGCGGGCGAAGATGTGGCGGTTGGCGTAGGCGGGGTGGGACCAGTTGACGGCGCCGGCCTGGCGCCGGCCGATCCCCATTCGGGAGGTGGGAGCGATCAGCCGGGTCCGGTCGATCTCACGGTAGCCTGAAGGCGACAGCCTGGCGATGATCAGCTCACCCCGGTCGTTGGAAATGAAGTATCGATCCCCGTGGCGAACCAGAAAGGCCGTGGCCCAGCGCGCCTTTTCCCCGGTCACCGCCAGCGTTTCCCACAGCCGCTGGCCGGTGCTGGCGCTCAGCCCCCTGAGGTGTCCGTAGCTGCAAACCCCATAAAGGGTGTTTCCGTCGATCACCGGCGTGCTGATGAGGGAGTGGAGCGTATCGGTGTCGATCTCGCTGTCGCTCTTGCCTCGCCAGAGCAGGCGGGCTGCCGGGGACTCCCGGTCCAGTTCGAGCATCATGGATCCGTTGACGAAGGCGCTGACCAGCAGTCGTGAGCCAGTGAACACGGGGGTGGCCACCGACAGCCCCTTGTCCGACCGAAAGGGTTGTTGCCAGAGGACGCCACCCGTTGCGGGATCGAGCGCGCTCACCGCCTTGGGGTGCCAGACGATCAGTTGCCGGCGCCCGCCGGCCGAGATGACGATCGGGGGGGCGTAACCGGGTTCCGAGTCCGACGGCAGCGCCCGCCAGAGCTCTCGGCCGTTCTTCTTGTCGAAGGCCACCACCTTGGCTCCGTCCTGTCCGCCCACCACGGCGATCAGGCGGGGGCCGTCCACCAGCGGAGCTCCAACCATGCCCCAGACCGGGACCTCGGTTCCATAGTCCTGCTCGAAGTCCTTTTGCCACAGGATCTCACCGCTGTCGGAACGAAGGCAAAAGAGCGCCCCCTTGGCTCCCAGCACGTAGACTCGACTGCCGTCCACGGTGGGTGTGGCCCGCGGACCGATGGCATAGCTTCCGGACAGCCCGGTGTAGTCCGCCGTCCAGGAGCGGCTCCAGAGTTGGCGGCCGCTGGTCTCGTCCAGGGCCAGCAGGCGTTCGGTTCCCTTGCGGGCGGTTTCGGCCAGAAAATCCAGCACGAAGACGCGGCCCTCGGCCACGGCGGGTCCGGCGTAGCCGCTGCCCAGCGCCTTCCGCCACTTCACCTGCAGGCCCGACGGCGGAAATCGTTGCAGAATACCGTCTTCGCGCCAGACGCCCGATCGTCCCTCGCCCCGCCATTCGGGCCAGTCCTCGGCCCAGCTCGAAGCGACCATGCAGGTGGCCAGCAGGAGGATTGCGGAACAGCACCTTTGGAAAGGGAAGGGGTTTTTCATGGTGTCATGCATCGGTGCTGCCGGAGGCGTGGAGAGGAATTTCAGCGCATGTGCCAGGGCAAGGTCAGGGGTTTGGCGCTGTTCAACTCGCCGTAACCGATGCCGGTGGTTCCCTTTGGATCGGAACCGAAGTAGCGGTCGTCCAGGGGATCGGCGGCCGGTTGAAAGCGAATGTCGCAGGAGACCCGAACCCTTCCCGCCCGCGACCGATTGTCCAGCGAACCGTGAAGGGTGTGCATGCCGAAGACAGCCAGGTCCCCCGGGCGAAAGTCGGCGGTCAGCAGCCTGGTCTTGCGCTGTCGGGCCAGCTCCACCGGGTGGGGGTCCACCATCACTTTGGGTGAAGAAGTGGAAGAATAGTCGATAGCGGTGGCTCTTTCGATCAGGTCCGAGAACCGGTTGGAACCCTCGACCACCACCAGCGGACCCTCCTCGACAGTCACCTCGCCCAGAGCCAGCCACACGGTGTGTACCCTCTGGGAGCCCCTGGCAAAGAAGGGGTGGTCGTAGTGAAGCCCGGTGGAGCGGCCCGGGACGGCCACTCGAAGAAAGATGTAGTCCTGGGGCCTGCTCGGCTCCCCCAGCACCCGGTCCATGATCCCGCGAAGCTCCCCGCCGTGGGTCACCCGCCGAATAGCCGGCCCTTCGCTGACCGACTTCCAGAAGGCGCCCAACCCTTCAGGCCTCTCCTCCCTCCGGCTGGTCCCGGTAAAGATGCCCTGGATGGCCGGAGGATGGATCTCGCCGACCTCCACCAGGGCTTCCAGGGTCTCCCGGCGAGCGGCCATCACCTGCTCGTAGTCCAGCGCCTGCCGCAGCAGCAGGTATCCGTCGTTGCGGAGTCGCCGCTGCAATTCGTTGGGATCGTCCAGGCAGGAAGAACTGTCGCTCAGCTCGCCAACGATCTCCGCCGGAATTTCCTGCTCCTGAACCACGCACTCTGGCATCGCGGGTGCACCTCCTTATTGGGTAGGCGGGCCATTGTATCCGGAAACCCCCGGGAGAGAAAGCAGAACCGCCAGTGCCGGTCCCTGGGTCAACTGAAACCAAACGCCGCAACGGAGTGTTGGGTATCGCGGGCGCAGGAGACGGGGCAGATCCATCGAGAAAAACCAACAATTGAACATCGATGCGTAGGATTCACAGGATAACCCGGACGGGACACTCCTGCACGGGCCGCGATCTCTCAGATATAAACCACTAATTAAAAAGGACTTACTACGGCACAGCCCCTTGCATGTCCTTAACGTCGGTCACTCCGCCCTCCGAGAGGGCAGACATTCAAGGCTGATCTGCTCAAGATCGTCACGGTTGACGCTTCTCCTCTACGATCTGGATCAAGTTGCCGCACGAATCGTCGAATACCGCGACAATGACCGTCCCGAGGTCCGTTGGCGGCTGTACGAATCGAACACCTCTTCCCAGGAGACGCTCGTGTTCGGCTTCGACGTCGTCGACCGCAAAGGAGGTCCAGGGGATACCGTCCTCCACGAGCGCTCTCTTGAACGGACGCACCGCGGGATGGGCATCGGGCTCGAGCACCAACTGCGTCCCCTCTGGAGCTTCCTCGGATACAACCGTGATCCAGGCATGCTCTCCCAGGGGGATGTTGTGCTTCAACTGGAAGCCAAGTGTTTCCGTGTAGAAGCGAAGTGCCTTCTGTTGGTCGTCTACCAGCACGCTGGCCAGGTGAATTCTCATTTTTCAAATGCCCTTTCATCCGCCTCCCTGGCCAACCGCTCGTAGACACCCCTGGCCTGATCGAACTGACCCAGAACGTGCGCCGTCTCGGCGGATGATCTCCAGTCCGGCCAATCCTCCGCCTGCTGCTTCAACCGGTCGATCCATTGCATGAAGTACTCCGCCGAGCGTCGGCTGCGAATCTTGCCCTCGCCGACGTAGATCCGGATGGCATTGGTGGCGGCCATGGGGTAGCCGGTCTCCAGGGGATGGGACCGGCGAGGTCCGGTGGCGGTCAGGCTGAACCATCCGCTCTTGCTGACCTCGAGCGCCTCCTCCAGGGAAAGCATAGACTGCCCTTCGGTGAGAGGGAATTCCTTCAGCACCTCGCCGTTGTGATGGAGCGTGACCCTCTCCAGGGGGGCAATGGACCAGA
>JAJECY010000032.1 GCA_022821775.1 Acidobacteriota bacterium | reverse complement strand
GTCGTAGCCGCCCTGGTGGCAGGCTACTACTACTACTCGGCCAAGCAGGAGGAGCATTCCAAGGAGGAGTTGGCCCGAGCCTTGGCGACCTACCACGCGACCGTCGGCAAGACGGAATCGTCCGGATTGACGGCTCCCGCTTTCTTCGAGACGCCCGCTCAGAAATACGAACAGGCCCTGTCGGAGCTCCAGGAGGTCATCTCCCAGCACAACTCCAGGGCGGCCGGAAAGATTGCCACCTACTACTCGGGTCTTTGTCTCCACCGGCTCGACCGGAGCTCGGAGGCCGTATCCCTGCTTGAACCTCTGAGCCGGGAGCAGTCAGACTTCGGCGCGCTGGCGCTGGCAGCCTTGGGAAGGATATACGAGGACACCGCGGATCTGGCCAAGGCAACCGAGGTCTTTCAGCAGTTGGTTGAGCGCAATGCCTTGACAACGCCCGGAGAAACCCTGGCAATGCAGGCGGCTCTCCTTTACGAGCGACAGGACCGGAAGGAACAGGCCGCCGAGATGTACCAAAAGGTCATCGACGAATTCCCCGCTTCACCCGCCTCTACCGAAGCCGAGCAGCGGTTAAGGAAAATTGATCCCTGATGGTTGAGACCCTTCGTCAACGGGCGGAGGAGCACGAGGCCCGAACCCTGGCCCCTCAAGCAACCCTCAGCTTGCGGACTCGAGGCCGCCGGAAGGACGAGTCTGCCTGCGCCATCCGAACCGCCTTTCAGCGCGACCGCGACCGCATCCTTCATTCCAAGGCATTTCGGCGCTTGAAGCACAAGACCCAGGTGTTCCTTTCACCAGAGGGCGACCACTACCGAACCCGCCTGACCCATACTCTCGAAGTCGCCCAGATCGCCAGAACCATCAGTCGGGCTCTACGACTGAACGAGGATCTCACCGAGGCGATAGCGCTGGGGCATGACCTGGGCCACACTCCCTTCGGGCATGCCGGTGAAACCATACTGGATGAGCTGGCTCCCGGCGGTTTTCGCCACTACCGCCAGAGCCTGCGGGTTGTGGACACGTTGGAGCAGGAGGGACGGGGGCTGAACCTGTGCCGGGAGGTGAGGGACGGAATCCTCAAGCACTCCAAAGGCGCGGGCGCGGTGTTCACCAGCCGGGACAAGGGACGCCCGTCAACCCTGGAGGGTCAGGTCGTCAGGGTTTCCGACGTGATCGCCTACGTGAACCACGACCTGGACGATGCCCTGCGATCGGGACTGATTCGAGGGTCCGACATCCCGAAGGAGCTGACGACTGCCTTGGGGAAAAGCCACTCGCTACGAATCGACACCCTGGTCCGAGACGTGATTCGCTCCAGCCTGGAAACCAACCTTCAGATCATTTCCATGAACCCCCCGACCCTGCAGGCGATGATGGAAATGAGGCGCTTTCTCTATCGGACGGTCTACTCGCGTAGCATTCCCAAGGAAGAATTGCTCAAGGCCAAAAAGCTTCTGAGCGATATCTACCACCACCTGTTGGCCCATCCCGATTGCATCCCGGAAGGTTTTCGGCGTCCTGAAGTCGGCGCGGAGCGGGCCGTGGTCGATTTTGTCGCTGGGATGACCGATCGCTATGCCCTGAAACTCTACGACAGCCTGTTCCTGCCGAGAGGCTGGAGTGCAAGCGTTCGGTCTCAGAAATAGGGATCGTCGTGCGCCACCCGGGCGGCCATCAGGCCCCATAGCGGACGAAGACCTTGCCCGGCATCAACTCGATGCTCCGTATATTGAATGGGAGATCAAAATCGGTGTTGGGCCCCGCTCCGGGATACTTGGGAAGCACATAGTGATCCAGCAGCAAATCGATCAAGACCCTGGGGACCTCCTGGTCGTCAATCCGGATCCCCAGGATATCGTAACGCCCCAGCCCGTTCTCACCGGTCAGTTTGCCGGACACCTCCACCCAGTGTTCTCCCTGCAGCAGAGCCCACACCAATGACTTGCGGGCAGCGGCGGAGTCGGCCTGCATTTCATTGAAGTCCACCAGCGCCCGGGCGGAAAGCTGATCCTGCAGAAAGCGGAAATGGATTCGTCTCACTCCCTGCGGGTAGTGCTGTGAAATCTCGTGTTCAAGGAAGGCGTCGATCTCGGCTTCGGTGAACTCGGCCTGCCCTCCAGCGGAGCCTGCCGGCGGAAGGGCAATGGCCGCCAGCTTTTTGACAAATGCCTGGGCCGCGGTCCGATCCGCCGCCGAGGCGGGTCCGGATGCTTCCGAGGGAGCGCGAAAAAATCGCCAGGCGCCCGCCGCCAACAGAAGCAGAGCCACTAAAGAAAGAGCCGTTCTTCTCCCCATCTGGCGCCTGCCGCTCCCCGTTCTCATCCCACCAGCTTGAAAGTCCGATTCCAACGGGTCTTGCGAAAGAAGTTCATCAGGACATCCGCAAACCGACCGGTTCGGTCTGAAAGCGATTCGTCAAGGTGCTGCCTGGGCCCCGTCTCGAACGACCAATAGATGATGAATGCTCTGCCCACGATGTTTTTTCTTGGCACGAATCCCCAATATCGACTGTCGGCGCTATTGTCCCGGTTGTCGCCCATGGCGAAGTATCGGCCCGGAGGGACCACGACGTCCCGGCCATCGGTAAAATCCTTGAAATACCGGTAGGCCAGGTGAATATCGCGGGCCTGATTGTAGTCGGCGAAGCGATTGATCTGTTCCTCGCTGAGCGGAAAGGTGTCTCTGATTTCCACATCGTTGCGTCCGGGGCGCTTGTGGAACACATAGGCCTCGGCCACGTGCTTGCCGTTCCGGTACAACCGCTGGTTTTCCATGCGGATGCGATCTCCCGGCAGCCCGATGGCCCGCTTGACGTAATGCTTGGAGGGATCTTCCGGGTAGCGAAATACGATGACGTCGCCGTGCTTCACCTGCTGGAACGGGAGCAGCGGCTTCAGCCATCCCCCCGGATGGCCATAGACAAACTTGTTGACCAGAAGGTGGTCTCCAACCAGTAGATTGTCCTCCATGGAGGGTGTAGGAATCTTGAATGCCTGAACCACAAAGGTCGTTCCGAACAGCGCCAGAACGATGGTCACCACAAAACTTTCGAAGTATTCCCGCAGGGTCGACTGCCTGGGTGGATGATCGGCGTTATTCGAATTCACTGTTTCCACGATATAAAGATTCTCCCGAAGTAAACTTTTGCTCTACTCGTGCCAGGGCCTGCCGGGCCGCATCCTGCTCGGCGCTCTTCTTGGTATCACCTTGACCTTGAGCCGTCGGCTCCCCTCCAATGGTCAGACGTACGGAAAACTGCCTTCGATGATCGGGACCCGCCCGGTCGATGACCGAGTATTCCGGCGGCGCTTCACGGAGGGAGTGCAACTTCTCCTGCAGCCTGGACTTGTAATCGCGGGAGACAAAGCGCCCGGACAGGATTTCATCCAGATCCGCCGACAACTGTTTCAGCACAAACCCGCGGGCTGCCTCCATCCCCCCGTCCAGATAGACCGCCGCCACCAGCGCTTCGATCGCATCCACCAGCTTGGCCTGTTTTTTGCGGCCACCGCTCTTCGCCTCTCCTTTTCCCAATCTGAGGAATCGGCCCAACTCAAGACCGGAGGACAAGCGTGACAGGCTGCCGGCACTGACCAGATGGGCTCTGAGCTTTGACAGTCGGCCCTCGGAGAAATCGGGGTGATTCAACAGTAGATATTCGCTGACCACGAAGCCGATGATGGTATCTCCAAGGAACTCCAATCGCTCGTTATCTCCCTGCTCGACGCGGGATTCATTGGCGAAAGAGCTGTGAGTCAAGGCTCTGACAAGCAGGGACCGGTCCCTGAACACGTATTCGATTCGCTCCTCCAGGTCATCGAGTGGATGTTCCATCACCGGAAGTACTCTACCTCACTTTGGTTGAAAGGGTTCCAGCAATCCGCTCCGAGCAGCGGCCTGGGCGCCGCGCGTATCGTCCCCCAGGGCAACGGCGGCCCGGTACTGGAGAATCGCCTCCTCCCGGTCGTCGTCCAGATCGAAGAGTCTGCCCAGATAGATGTAAGCCCACACCTTGACCGAGTCCGGGCAGGATTGGGAGGCCACCGCCCTGCCAAAATAATCCCTGGCCGCATTCTTGTCACCGCGGCTGACGGCCGTGATGCCCAATCCGTACAGGGCCTCGCCATTACGGGAGTCGTGACGGTCCAACACCAGGTTGAACAGCTCTGCGGCCCGTTCCAGGTCGTTGCTCCCCAGGCTGGAATTGGCCTGGCGAATAAGGCGTTCCAATTCGGTTGGCCGATCGGCCGGCGCCGTATCTGCAGGTGGTGAATCGATGGCCGCTTGCCGGGCCTCCCAAACCGCATCAATGTCCAGTCCGGAGAGGAGCGTCCGGTAGTAGAGTTGAAATCCTTCGAATTCCTTCTCGAACCGTTGCAGTGCCGCATAAAAATGTCGGCACAGCAGGGCTCCCGAACGAGCAGCCTCGTTCAGGGACGCCTCGGCCTCCGCTTTCGGCAAACGATCGAGCCGCATTTCCACCGCCTTGATGAGGCTCTCGGTCACCATCTCCTGCACTCCATACTGGACGCTCTCCGGCTGTTCACTCCCGACCAGCATGATTTCCCTCAGAACCTTTCTCTCTTCGGCCGGCAGCGGATATCTGGCGGCGAAGGGATCGAGCAGGAAGTGCAGGAACTGGTGGCGAATTTCAGAAATCTTGGGGGAGCTGGAAGGACTGAACAAGAAATAGTAGCTGCTTTGGTAGGTTCGCGCATTGAAGGTATTGGGGGGAACCAGGTAGTCCGGCACCAGGACCAGTTGACGTCCTCGATAGACTCCCGACCGCAACCTGAGATACCCCTCGGTGGTCATGATCATCCGGTTGATCGACGGGCGGTAATCCAGGACGGCTCGATCATGAAGATGCTTGTACCGGCTCCACACCGATTCGATTCTTGCCTTGGCGTAGAACTCCGCCAGCAGACTCGTCAGTTCAGCCACTGAACCGGCGTCGGGAGGCATCTGCCCCGCGGGCAGGAGGGGTTTGAAATCCGGGGGGCCGTCAATGACGAACGCCAGGGAAATGTACTTGGTCAGTTCCTGTCGCGGATCTTCCTGTCCACGGTGGGAGTCGTAAAAGTTCTCCAACCGTGCCTTCAGGCCGGCGGGCAAATTCCGGAATTCCCGGGCGATCGGAAGACCGGCCGGATGGAGCAGGAGTGAGCCCTCGTCGAATCCGGCGGCCCGCAGTGCTCCCAGGACGGTAAACACCCGAATATCGGGTTGGATCAGAATGGAAGGTATTTGGGCCTGACCCCGGCCAACTGATGCCAGCAGCAGGATCAGCATCCCGAAGATGCGAAACCCGTCCCAAAGGCTTGGCGCCGGAAGAGTTGTGGACCGGTTGGCGAACACTGGAACACTACCGTCGAAAATGGTCGAATCCGCCGGACGAAAGAGGTTTCAGGCTTCCCCGTTCCCGAAGCCAGCAGGCCCCGGGCTCATCGGTAATGCAGCCGATTTCGTGAATCCCCAGGCCGTCCAGCCGGCCGGGAACCTGATGTCGTCGCCCGGGTGGCACGGTGAACAAGAGCTCGTAGTCCTCACCGCCATTCAACCCATAGTCTAGCAGGGGCCGTTCCACCCAGGAACCGACTTTTGGGCTGACTCCCGGCAAGGGTATGCGGTCCGCTTCAATCACGGCGCCCACCCGACTGGCTCGGCAAAGATGGTGAAGGTCGGTAGAGAGCCCATCGCTCAAGTCGATGAGAGCGGAGGCGCAACCCTTGGCGGCCAGCCAGCAACCCATGCGATTTCTGGGTATGGGCCGCAAGTGTCTTCCCGCCAGGTGAGGATAGTAACGGGCCCGCCCGGGAACCCGCCGAAGCAACTCCAGTCCTATGGCCGAGGCCCCGAGTTCCCCGGTGACGAAAAGGCTGTCTCCAGGACGAGCATTTTCTCGAGTGCGCACCTGATCCGATTTCACTTCTCCCAACATGGTCACGTCCAGGAACAAGGTTCCGGGAGACGCGCACAAGTCTCCTCCCAGAAGAACGGACCCGCTGAGTTCAGCCAGCTTCAACATGCCTCGATAGACCCGGGTTACAAAGCTTGGCGGCATTTCTTTCGGGAACGCCAGCGAAGTGGTGAATCCCACGGGCCTGCCTCCCATGGCGGCCATGTCGCTGAGATTAACGGCCAGCGCCTTCCACCCCAGATCCTCAGGTCGAAAGTAGCCCAGATCGAAATGGACTCCCTCTACAAGGGCATCGGTCGAAATCAGCAGCATATGCCCCGGGGAGGGGACCAGGGCGGCCGCATCGTCGCCAAATGAGATGGAAACGTTTTCGGATGGTGAGAGAACTTGGCGGGCGAGACGGTGAATGCGTTCGATCAGCCTGGTTTCACCCTGAGCGGAGGACCGGACCGCCATTTTCCTTACGTCCTCCGGACCTGCCGGCGATTCGCCGAGTTCCCCGGCATGGAGAAACTCTTGATGCCGGCGGCGTCCCGCGGGAATTTGCGGGCATGGCGACACGGGGTGGCCAATGTGGCGAGATTCATTGCCTTGCTGCCGTCCCAGGTCGGCCGTGCCCCGCCCTGACGTGCGGATGATTCGGAGTAAAACGGCCGATCGTTCATTAAGAGGGCTTCAGGTCAATCAGTCTGTCCTCTCAACTCTGAGCAGTTCGCGAAGCTCTGCCATGAACTCCTTGATGTCCTTGAAATCCAGGTATACCGAGGCATATCGCACGTAGGCCACCTTGTCGAGTTGACGCAATCGCTCCATCAACATTTCCCCGATTTGAGCGGTTTGTCTCTCGCGGTCGCCGGATTCGTGAACAAAGGACTCGACCTCATTCACGATGGATTCCAGTTGGTTCATGCTCACCGGACGTTTCTCACAGGCCTTCAACAGGCCCACCATCAGCTTCTGCGAATCAAACCTCTCCCGAGACCCATCCTTCTTGACCACCAGATAGGGAATCTCGTCGATCCTTTCGTAACTGGTGAACCTGCGCCCGCAAAGCGCGCACTGGCGGCGGCGTCGGATCGCTTCCCCTTCCCTGCTCTCTCGGGAATCGACGACCTTGTCTTCAAGGTGACCACAATAGGGACACTTCATATCGTTGGGTCGGAAGACTCGAGCCAATCCAGGTCAACAACCGAGTCGGCACTCCGGGCTCCGGGAAAAACCGCGACTAACCCTACACAGAAAGCTCTCCCCAGTCAAGGACGTGAACAGCTTAACCCTTGATGTGACTAAAGTTTAACCGATCGTGCTTCCTAAGAAAGGGTATTGGTCAAACTCGAGGGGGGAGAGAACGTTCGTCCCGGAGCATTCCGGCCAGGCCCATCAACCAAGAATCCTGCATATCCTGTTCATCCATGTTAATCAGGCAGTTGAATCAGGGGTTGTTTCAGGCGGGCGTTTACCGGCTGCATCGCTGACGCTGCTCCGGCCACAGCCTGCGGACTCGACCACCCGGATTCACCTCTCCGGACCTCTTTCCGCAAGGTGACAAGCTCCTTTCGGAGGTTGACACCTTTCCAACCATCCGCTATTTTCGACCCTCAGGCGAACAGCATTGACCCTTGAGAATGTGATAAGTCATTTGCAGATAACAACTTTTGGGACCAGTCCGGTCGCCTTCCCGGACCTGTTCACCAATGGTGCGACTGCCGCTGTGCTCGCGGGTTCTTACAGATGACCGAAGCTCAAGCCATCGCTGGATGCGTCGCCGGCGACCCGCAGGCGTTCGAGGTGCTGTACAACATGCACAAGCGCCGGGTCTACTCGCTCTGCATGAGGATGGTACGCGACCCGGCAGAAGCGGAGGACCTGAGCCAGGAAGCCTTCATGCAACTCTTCAGGAAGATCGGCACCTTCCGGGGAGACTCGGCGTTTTCGACCTGGATGCATCGCCTGACAGTCAATATCATCCTGATGCGCATCAGAAAGAAGGGACTGGACCAGGTCTCGCTGGATCAGGATCGCGACGACGGACAGGATCTCCCTCCAAGGGAATATGGATCCGAGGATATCGACCTGTTGGGAGTGGTGGACCGGATTACCCTGGAGAAGGCGATCGCGGCTCTACCCCGAGGCTACCGCACCGTGTTTGTCCTGCACGACATCGAAGGATATGAACACAACGAGATTGCCCGTATGATGGGTTGTTCGGTCGGAAACTCCAAGTCGCAGCTCTTCAAGGCACGGCTCAAACTCAGGTCCCTTTTGCTGGAGAAGAAGCCAAAATTGGAAAAAAAACAACTCAAGGCATCACGATAGCGGTTTTTTGTATCTAACTTCCCGGAGGTTAGTCACTTTTCAGGTTCCACTCGGGTTGGTCGAGGAAAACCCAATGATCAATTGTCCTGATTTGCAAGAAGATGTCTCGTTGTGGGTGGATGGCGAATTGGATCTCACGCGGGCCGAGACGGTCAAGCGACATCTCGAGTGCTGCCCCGAGTGCGCCGCTTTCAATCGGGATATGAATGCCATCCGACAAGGTGTGGAAAGACTGGAGCCCATCGAGCCGCCCGATCGCCTGTGGAAGAGCATCCGATTCCAGCTCGAAGCCGAAGGGCGCATTCGCTCCAAGCCCAAGGAACCCTTCTGGGCCGCGATTGTTCCCAGGAACTTCCCTGACTTGAAACCCGCTTGGAGCGGTGCTATATTGGCCTTGTTTCTCGGGATCGGGTCGCTGCTTGTCTACGACTTGACCACCCCCTCGCCGGTGGTTCCGGTTCCCGCGGCTTCGACCTCCCACCAGGAGGCCGTTCTCGAGGAACTCCGAAAGGCGGAGGCAAATTACCGCGCCGCCATCGAGGCGCTCAGCGCAAGCTCGCGGGAGAAGCTCGAGAGCCTGGATCCGGTCCTGGCGCAAGTGTTTCACGACAACCTGGCGACCATGGATTACTACCTGAACGAGTGCAAGCAGGCGGTGGAAAACAGCCCGCAGAATCCGCTGGCCCACCGGTACCTCCTGGCCGCTTATCAAAAGAAAGTCGAGTTGATGCAGACAATCGTCACTTCGGATTCATTGTTATAACTCCTGAACATGAGAGGTTTTGCAACCGCGATCATGACCCACCGCCAAACTCTCCTGACTCTGTCGGCTGCTCTCATGCTGGCGCTTCCCGTGGCCGCAGCCCCGCACGACCATCGCGAGGAGAAGATCTTCAACGTCGGCGATTCGCCCACCATCATCCTTGTGAACTATTCCGGCATGATCTCGGTCGAGGGCGGCAAGAACAAGGTGGTGACGGTGATCGGGATGAGGCGTTCGGAGAACGTTGAAATCGATACCGAAGTCGGACCCAACCGGGTGCGGATCACCAGCCACGTGCTGGACGAGCTGGCCACCGCCGAGAATACGGTGGTCGACTATGAGCTTTACGTTCCGGAACAATCGAACCTCGAGATTCGATCCAACATGGGCGTTGTCACGGTGCACAACATTCGAGGTCAGGTAAGCGTGGACGTGGTTGAGGCAGAGGTCAAGGTGGCCGGGGTCGAGGGTTACGTCAACGCCTCCTCGATCGGACGGAAGGCAGTCGAGGTCACACAATCCAAGGGAACCATTCACGCCACCACGGTGACCGGAGACATTGTGCTGGACCAGTTGGAAAGCGACAATGTCAAGGCCAACTCGACCCTTGGAAACATCACCTATAAAGGGGATTTCATGGGGGGAGGCTCCTACAATCTTTCCAGCACCGACGGTCAGATCTCGGTCATCTGCGACGAGGAAGCCTCGGTGGAGTGGGAGGCCCGGACGGTCAAGGGAAGCATCAAGACCAACCTTCCCATCAAGTCCAAGCAACACCGGCCGCTGTGGCGCGACCGCCATTCGCTATTGGGCACCCTGAACGAAGGTGCGGCAACCGTGCAGCTCTCCACCTTCAGTGGCCCGATCCAGATCAAACGCCAGTCTTCAGAGGAGTAGTTCCAGCCCCAATTTCTCCAACCCCGCTGAGCTTCACTGAAGACAAGCCCAAGCTCTCTTGGGCTATTTTTTTGGGATATGGAAAGAGACCGTGTCTTTCTGGTCGGTTTCATGGGCTCCGGGAAGTCCACCGTGGGACCGTTGCTGGCCACGCGCCTCGATTGGCCATTCCTGGACCTGGACTCCATGATCGAGGACTCCTTCGGTGGACCGATCCACCGAATTTTCGCACAGCACGGCGAACCCTTCTTCCGCCGGATGGAAAGCGATGCGTTGAGGAATTTGAAGCGGTGGAAGAACTGCGTCGCAGCCCTGGGAGGCGGTGCATTTGTGGACCCCGAGAACCGTCTCCAAATCAGCAAACTGGGATTATCGGTATTTCTCGACCTGCCCCTGGAGGGCGTGCTGGAGCGCTGCCCCCCGGACGGCACTCGACCGCTCCTGAAGGATCCGGTTTCAGTACGGGAGCTCTACTTCTCCCGGTTGCCCCTGTACCGTCTGAGTGATTTTGAGGTCGACGCCTCCTTGCCCCCTGATACAATAGCGAGCGCCATCTTGGAAAAGGCCCGTTTGCCGCCCTCACCGAGACACACTGCCATCCCTCCTGACCATGGGCGTTAGGCCAACCATTCTCCTTGCATTGCTGTTGTTCCCGCTTCCATGCCGCCTGCCTGCGGCAGCCTCCCTGCTCCCGCCCCAAGAGGAGTGCGAGGAGTTGGAGGAAGACGAGGAGCCTCCACCGATCACATATTCCGGACCCGAGCTCGGCCGTTTCAGGATATTTTTCGCAGGAAAGGAAATCGGCCACGAAGACTTCAAGATTTCGGGAAGCGCCAATCGAATCGAAGCCAGTAGCCTCACCCAGCTCACCATCACCCGGGAAGACCCCGCGGAGCCCCCGGAATATCTGGACGAGGAAGACTACGAGGAATCCCCTCCGCCTGACCGTCCGCCCGCTGAACCGGTGACCTTCCGAATCCAATCCACCTTGCGCTTCAATGACCTGTTTGAGCCGGAGGACTACGAAGTGGTTCAGGAGGCGGGTCCCAATCGCATGAGGGCCAAGGTCCAGTTTCTTCCGGATCGAAGTCGAGTTTCCTACGTTTCGGATGAAGGTGTCGACCGGAAGAGAATCGAATTGAGAAGGGACGTGACCGTCCTGGACGACAATGTCTTTCACCACTATCTGATTCTCTCCAAGCGGTACGATCTCTGCCGGGGCGGCATTCAGGAGTTCTCCGCCTTCGTTCCGCAACAGTTTCTGGCTGGAGGAGTCAGCGTGTCCGAAATCGGCAAAGAAGAAGTCGAAATCGAGGATCAACCGTACCGGCTGCGACGATTCCTGGTCGACACGGGGGAGCTCAAAGTCAATTTCTGGCTGGACAGTGACCTGAAGCTCAGGAAACTCGCCATTCCCGATTCCGAGGTCGAGGTCGTCCGGGAATAGACCGCCTGCTTTCCATGACCCACCGTCGCCCATCCCCAGGTGTTGCCACAGGCCTCACCAGTTTGCTCCTTTTCGGAATCTTGGCCGTCCATCATTCGGGGCAAAGTCTCCGCTTGAGCGGCGATCGGGCATACTCCCACGTGGAGCGCCTGGTCAGCTACGGTCCCCGCCCCCCGGCGTCACCCGGCATCAAGAAAGCACAACAGTACATAACGGACGTTCTGCGGCGACTCTCCCTGGAAGTCGAACACCAGAATTTCCTGGCTTCGACGCCCAACGGCAACCTGCCCATGAAGAACATCATTGCACGGTCTCGGGGAAGGGTGGACAAGGTGGTGATTCTGGCAAGCCACTACGACACCCACTTGATGCCGGGCGGAGTCTTTGTGGGAGCCAACGACGGAGGCTCCAGCGTGGGATTGTTGCTGGAACTGGCAAGGGTGCTGTCTGTCCGAAAACCGAACTTCTCCTTGTGGTTCGTCTTTTTTGACGGAGAAGAAGCCCAGAAGGCCTGGTCGCGCGCCGACAGCCTTTACGGGAGCCGATACTTTGTGGAGCGTCTCAGAGGCAGCGGTCAAACCGGCAGAATCAAGGCCATGATCCTGATGGACATGGTGGGAGACAAGGACCTGGTGCTGGAGCACGACCTGAACTCGACCCCCTGGCTGATGGGACTGGTGCAACAATCCGCCACCGAGTTGGGCTTTGGACAACACCTTTCCGGTAATCCAATGGCCGTGGAGGACGACCACATCCCATTTGCCGAGGTGGGTATCCCGGCCGTGGACCTGATCGATTTCAAATTCGGACCGAACAACCGCTACTGGCACACACCGCAGGACACGCTGGACAAGATCAGCCCCCGCAGCATGGAGCGGGTGGGACAGATCGTGCTGAGGACTCTTGAAAAGCTTTCAGCCCGGGGAGTGAAGAGTGGAGAGTGAAGAACTACTTGATGAATTCCAGAAACTCGCTGCGGGTCTTGCTGTCGCTCTTGAAGCGGCCGAGCATGCAACTGGTGACGGTCTGACTGTTTTGTTTCTGCACCCCGCGCATCATCATGCAGAAATGATAGGCTTCAATGACCACGCCGACGCCCTTCGGCTCCAGGTGCTCCTTGACCGCGGATGCAATTTCCGTGGTGAGTCTTTCCTGAATCTGCAGCCGCCGGCTCAAGACATCCACGATTCGAGCCATCTTGCTTAATCCGATGATCTTGCGATCCGGCAGGTAAGCCAGGTGGCACTTTCCATAAAACGGCAGAAGATGGTGCTCGCAAAGGCTGTAGACTTCAACATCCTTGACGATCACCATTTCGTCGTATTCGGCTTCAAACAGCGCTCCATTGATCACCGAATCCACGTCGAGCTGGTAGCCCTGAGTAAGAAACTGGAGACTGGCCGCCACTCGCTCGGGAGTCCGTTCCAACCCGGGTCGTTGAGCATCTTCGCCCAAGTGGCCAAGCATTTGGCGCACCAGCCCGGTTAGCGCCGCGGCTTGTTCCTCCGGCTGAGACTTCATCAGCATGAATCGCACCTCCAGGGAGCCTCCGGCCGGAACCGAAAAACCGGCTAGAAGATCTTGTCGCTCCAACCCTCCAGCCTGGCCTTGAGGCCGGAAAGGAACCGGTCCGCCACGGCCCCGTCAATAAGCCGGTGATCGAAGGTTAGCGACAGATACGCCATTGAGCGGATGCCAATGGCATCGTTGATCACAACCGCCCGCTTGGTGACGGCGCCGACACACAGAATTGCGACCTGGGGCTGATTGATGATGGGCGTTCCGATCAAGCCGCCAAACACCCCGGGATTGGTGAGAGTGAAGGTCCCACCCTGCACTTCGTCCGGACTGAGCTGCTTCTGCCGGGCCCGATGGGACAAGTCGGCAAGCTCCCTGGCCAATCCCGCCAGAGTCTTCTGCTGAGCCTGGCGGATGACGGGCACAATCAAACCCCAGTCCAACGCCACGGCAACACCCAGGTTGATGTCCTTCTTGTAGACGATGTCGTTGCCCACCATCGAGGCATTCAGTATGGGAAAGTCCTTCAGGCTGTCGGCAACTCCCTTGACAAAGAAGGGCGTCAAGGACAGCTTGAAGCCTTCCCGGCGGGCAAACTCATCACCCTTCGCCTCCTTGAGTCTCAAGACGGCAGTCATGTCCACTTCGAAAATGGAAGTGACGTGAGCCGAAGTGCGACGGCTGCTGATCATGTGTTCAGCAATGCTTCTGCGCATGGCTGTCATCGGAACGATTTCGTCCTGATCGGAGGGAGCCGGCCCCAGCCCCTCCTGAGCCTGCTGAACCAGCGGTCGAGTGACCTCGGCGATCTGCTCCCGCTCTGACAGATAGTTCAGGATATCCCGCTTGGTGATCCGTCCTCCCAGACCGGTCCCCTCAATTTCCCTCAGGTCGATCCCCTCTTCCTGGGCCATGCGCCGCACCAACGGGGAGGCCCGTAATCCGCGTCGAGGGTCGACAGCTTCAGGTTTTGGATCCCGTCCGGGAGCCTGCTCGGACTCTCGGGGGGAAACGGTGTCTCCCGATTCTTCGGAATCGGGAACCGAGCCGGTCTGGTCGTCGATAACAGCCACCACCGTGTTTATTTCGACGGTCTCTCCTTCCGGGAAGAGGATCTCTTTGAGGATGCCCGAGGCCGACGCCGGTATCTCGGAATCCACCTTGTCGGTGGAAATTTCAAAGAGAGGCTCATCCCGTTCCACCCGGTCGCCCACATTCTTGAGCCACTTGGTGATGGTGCCTTCGAAGATGCTTTCCCCCATCTGGGGCATGATGACGTTGGACGGCATGGACTACTCCGACTTGGACGACGGAATCAGTAGGCTGCCAGATGCCTGGCCACCCGGATGACATCCGAGGTCTTGGGGAGAAAAAACTCTTCCAGGGGCGGGCTGTAGGGGATGGGAGTGTCGGGGGCCGTAATGCGCATGACGGGCCCGTCCAGGTACTCAAAGACCTCTTCCGCAATGACCGCGGCCAGTTCTCCGGCGAAGCCGCCGGTCCGGGTGTCCTCGTGCAACAGAATCACTTTTCCGGTCTTCTTGACCGACTCGAGAACCGTCGCCTTGTCCAGAGGCACCAGGGTGCGCAGATCCACCACTTCCAGCTCGACTCCATCTCCGGCCAGGACCTCGGCGGCTTCCAGGGCATTGTGAACCATGGCGCCGTAGGTGACCACTGAGATATCCCCGCCCGTCCGCTTGACGTCGGCCTTGCCAATGGGCACCAGAAACTCTTCGCTCGGAAGTTCCTCCTTGACGCGTCGATAGAGGTACTTGTGTTCGAAGAAGAGGACGGGATCTTCATCGCGAACGGCCGACTTGATCAATCCCTTGGCGTCATAGGCGGTAGAGGGAGCCACCACCTTCAACCCCGGCGTATGCACGAAATACATCTCCGGATTTTGAGAGTGGAAGGGACCGCCGTGAATGCCACCCCCGGACGGCCCCCGGATCACCAAGGGGACTCCGGCGCCCCACCGGTAGCGGCACTTGGCGGCGAAGTTGGTGATCTGGTCAAAAGCACAGGAGATGAAGTCGGCGAACTGCATTTCAGCCACCGGTCGCATCCCCATCAGCGCGGCGCCAATGGCTGCCCCCACGATGGCCGATTCACAGAGAGGCGTGTCCAACACACGCTCTTCCCCGAACTGATCCAGAAAGCCAGCGGTCACCTTGAAGGCTCCGCCATAGACGCCGACATCCTCGCCCAGCACGAAGACGTCTTCGTCTCGAGTCATTTCCTCCCAAAGCCCCTGCCGAACGGCTTCGACGTAGGTTGTGGCCGACACGGATCACCTCCAGCGATCGGGAGAAAAGAACGAAGCCGCAAATGCCAGTGGAGCCTCGATCGACTGATCGGCATACACTCCCTCCAGAGTCTCCTTGGGGTCCGGGAGCGGGTCGTTCTCAGCCAGACTCACGGCCTGGTCCACTTCCTGGGTAATTCGAGTGGCCATTCTTCTCACCTCGCCCTCGCTCATCACCTTGTCCCGAATCAGGCGGGTCTCCCACCGCAGAATGGGGTCCTTCCTGCTCCATTCTTCGAAAAGCTCCTTGGGCACGTACCTGGCGTCATCGTGGGCGGAGTGCCCCGTCATGCGAAAGGTCTTGCATTCGATCAGGCTGGGGCCGCCACCGTTGCGGGCCAACTCCACGGCCTCCCGGGTCGCCTCGTGGACGGCCAGCACATCGTTGCCGTCCACCGTGACGCCCGGCATGGCGTAGCCCAGGGCTCGAAGAGAGATGTCCTGTATGGGCATTTGCTTATCCAGGGGCGTGGAGTAGGCGTACTGGTTGTTGTTGCACAGAAAGACCACCGGCACCTTCTGCACCGCCGCCAGATTCAGTCCCTCGTGCCAGTCTCCCCGGCTGGTGGCCCCGTCCCCGAAATAGCAGAGCACCACATTCCGCTGCCGCCGCATTTTGTAGGCCAGGGCAATGCCGGCGGCTACCGGAACGGTGTCGGCCAGCATACTGACGAAGGCCACGATATTGTGGCGCATGTCGCCCATGTGCATGTTGGCTTCCTTGCCCCGGGTCACTCCCGTCTTTTTCCCCATGTACTGGGCCAGCACCTCGCGTGCGGAAAGGCCACGAATCAGAAAAGCTCCCATGTCCCGGTGGGATGGACAGATGCAATCGTTCTGCTCCAACTGGATGGAGGAGCCCACGGAAATCGCTTCCTGACCCCGTCCCACGTAGACGCCTCCCACAATCTTGCCTTGCCGGTAAAGCTTTCGTTCTATCCTGGTTTCGATCTCACGGGACAGCTTCATGTAGTAGAGCATGTCCCGGCAAACCTTCTTGTCAGGCAGCATAGATCTTGCTCTCCCTGTTCAACCTCTCAACCTGCACCGCTCGACCGCTTCACTGTCGATGGGGAAAGTCCGACTCCTCCGGCCAGGACTCAATCAAGGTCTCCTCCCTGTCGGCAACTCGAAAGGATCGTCCGAACGCCCGTGCGAAATGACGAATGAAACAGGAGCGCACTTCCGACAGTTCCAGCGGCCGGCCCAGTTGAGCCGCCATGGAGGTTACGCCGCGGCCAACCAGGCCGCAGGGGACTATCAGATCGAAATAGCGCAGGTCGGTGTTCACATTCAAGGCCAACCCGTGGGAGGTCACCCAGCTACTGGTTCGGACTCCGATCGCCCCGATCTTGCGGCCCTCAACCCAAACACCGGTAGCGCCGGGCAGAGTCTCCGAAGGAATCCCGAAGTCCAACAGCATCTCCACCAGGCAGCGCTCCAGCGCGCGCAGGTATCGGTGAATGTCCCTGTGCCACGCTTTCAAATCCAATACGGGGTAGACCACCAGTTGTCCCGGACCGTGGTAGGTGATATCTCCGCCCCGACCGGCAGGGTAAACCCGCACGCTCCGCTTGCGAAGATCCTTGGGGCCGGCCAGCAGATGCTCTCTCTTCCCTCCCCTTCCCAGTGTGATGATCGGGGGATAGTCGACAAACAGCAGACAGTCGGGAAGGGAGCCGCACTTTCGCCGCGCAACAATCCGGTCCTGGATCCTGAGGCTGTCTTCATAGTCGCGGAAACCCAGATCGAGCCCCAGACAGACAGGTTCAGAGTCCTTTGGCGCCTCCCCGAAGCGAGCCCCCTGCAGGGCCGCCGGTCGAGCCGACACCGCCAAACCGGCTCTGAATTCAGGAGAGGGAGCCGCACTTTCGCCGGCCAATTCCATTCTGATCCCGTCAGACAGAGTTCAAATGAGAGTTGCCGAACTCCCTTCCCGGCCCCAATGGCGACGGGAGGATCCGGTCGAATCAGGCCGAGACGCGGCCACACGGCAGGCAGAACCTGCCGGCGCGGATCTAGTACTATATAACAATTGAATTCACTAGGCCAGACCGCAGCCGGGTGCGGGTTTACAGAGCCAGTTCCCTCCCCAGGCCCCGCTTCCTGGCCTCCCGGTAAACGATGATCGCGGTGGCCATGTCATCCAGGGCGATTCCCAGGTTGATGCAGAACGTTCGTTCCTCCTCCCCTTGCCGACCGGGTTTGCTGCCGGCCAGAATCTCTCCCAGGTCGGCATAAGCTGGGGGCGTCTGGCTGAAATACCCCTGGCCGCGGTAATACTCCAGTTGCTGGGTGTCGTCGGTGGCCAGCTTGTCGGCCTCGGCCAAGGCGTCGCCTTGCCAATAGGAATCGAAGTCGACGGCACTTGCGAAGGCGCCCCGGCGCAACCACCCGGGTTCAATCACGGGACTGGGATTCTTGAGTATGGGACCACTGGTCACAACCAGGTCGGCCTCGACACATTCCCTCGGCGTGCGGACGGCTTCGATGTCCAACTGCAACCTTTCTCCCATCTCCGTGGCGAAGCGCTCAGCAATCTCAGGATGGATATCGTATGCCCTGACACGACGCAGATCGAATACTGCCGCCAGCGCTTCCAGGTTGCTGCGTCCCTGCACGCCACAGGCAATGATTCCGGCGGTGGCGCTATCGGGTCTGGCCAACTGCCTGGCGGCAACCGCAGTAGCGGCGCCCGTTCTCTGGGCGGTAATCCAGGTCGCATCCATTAGCGAAATGGGAATTCCCGTATCGGGGTCATTGAGAATCAGGAGCCCGGTAATGTAGGGCAATCCCTTGGCCTGATTGGCGGGATAGCCCGAAACCCACTTGATTCCGGCTGCCGACAGGCTGGGAATGTAGGCGGGCATGGCATGAATGAATGCATCCTTTCGGGGATGAATACCCGGCTTGGGAGGCATTTCGACTTTACCCTGTCCCTTCTCGACAAACATGGCTTCCAGGGCAGCGATGATATCGGGCATGGGCAGGTCGACAGCTTCGACATCGGCACGGGATAGATAGAGCATGGCCAATTCCTCAGGATTTGACGGGCTGGAGTAGCGCTTCGATCGGCTTCGATCGGCTTGAAGCCTCAACGGGCGGATAGGTAAACTACCATGGCAGCCTGCCAGGCGTCTAATGCCACCTCGAACCCCCGGATTGCATGCTGACTGAACCGATCCGCGACGACCGAGCCTGGACCCGCCAAACCGTTGGAGAAGAACCATCCTGGACGGCGCAGCTTCCAGCGGGTTGGCTGGACTCCACCCGCGACCTGCTTTCCGGTCACGAGAAAGATCCCGGCCGGCCGGTCACCGCCCTACCGGTCCCGCCGGGGGACGGGTGCGGCGACTGGCAACCCCTCCGAGCCACCCTTGACCGGGGGCGAGGTTTTGTGGTGCTGGATCGCATTCCCTTGGATCGCTGCTCTCCGAGCCGGGCCCGGGCGCTGTTCCGGCTGCTGGGCCACATGTTCGGTCGCCCGGTGACCCAGGATGTTGCCGGAACGCTTCTTTTCGATGTAAAGGACAAGGGATACGACGTCACCCAGGGCGCTCGCTTCTCCGGAACCACCGTTGAGAGCAGTTTCCACACTGACAACGCCTTCGGTGAGGCGGTTCCGAACCTGGTGGGTCTACTCTGTCTGCGCCCCGCCCTCGAGGGGGGCCAGTCCCAATTGATAAGCGCCTTCACCCTGCACAATCTCCTGCTCGACCGGCACGCCGACCTGCTACGCTGCCTCTACCAGCCCTTTTGCTTCGATCGAAGGGGGGAATTCCTCCAGGGCGAATCGCCGGTTTCCCGGCACCCCGTATTCTCCTGGGCATCCGGCGAGCTCACCATGCGCTACCTGCATTACTATATTGAAGTCGGCCACCGGAAGGCCGGCCGCCTCCTCAGCCAGCGCCAATTGCGGGCCCTGGAGGTCCTGAAAGAGCTGTTGAGGCTCCCCGAGCTTCGAGTCGAGTTCCGGCTGCGACCCGGGCAGGTCCTCCTGACAAACAACCACTGGATCCTCCACAACCGCACCGGGTTCACGGATTCGCCCCGGCCGCAGGAACGCAGGCACTATGTCCGACTGTGGCTCTCAAGAAGAAGACAGCCTGACCCGGCCTGTCGGATTCCTTGAAGGGAACCACAACGACAAATGGATCAAGCACCGTGACAATTGGATTTTGGATTGTTGATTTCTGATTGTTCGTTCGTTGTCGCTCTGACGCACGGCCTCGCTGGAAATTCGACCCACCAGGGTTCCCGCACAACGTTATGCCGTGAATTGGCATCGAAGCAGGAAACCACACATGCGGACTGGTTTGTCTATCCGATAATCGGGTATGCTGGCTTCCATGGGCGAAAATCTGTCGTGCTCAGGCCCGGCTCGAACAGCCAAGGTGCTTCTGCTGGTGTTTCTCGCCAGTTGCTGGTTGCTTCCGACCCTCTGGACCGTCCAGGCCGACCAGCCACTTTCCTGGGACCAGCTCAAACACCTGATTCAGCAGTTCCAGAAGGGACAGGTCTCCGAGGATCGGATCCTCTACCTCATCGCGGAGCGCAAGGTCGGCTTCCGCGTCGACAAGTCGGCCAGAAAGGTCC
>JAJECY010000056.1 GCA_022821775.1 Acidobacteriota bacterium | reverse complement strand
CTTCCGAACCTGCCGCTGGAAGAGCGGAAGGACACGCGTATTCTGGTCGTGGACGACGACCCGAAGACGCTCGCTTACGTCCGGGACGCCCTGGCGTCGGAGGGTTATGTGCCGTTGGTGACAGGAAACCCGCGCGAGGTGCCCAATCTGATCAGGACGACGAAACCCCGGCTGGTGCTTCTCGACTTGATGCTGCCGGGAACCGACGGGATCGAATTGATGGAGGGCCTCCCCGAGATGTCCGCTCTGCCGGTGATCTTCATCTCAGGCTACGGGAGGGACGAGACCATCGCCAAGGCTTTGGATATGGGGGCCGCCGACTACATCGTCAAGCCCTTCTCGCCGACGGAGCTGGCGGCGAGAGTCAGGGCGGCCCTGCGCAAGCGGTACGCCCCCCCCGAGCCTTTCCGGCTGGGGGATCTGACTATCGACTACGAGCAACGCCGGGTGAGGGTGGCCGGGCGCGCAGTCAAGCTCACGGCCACCGAATACGATCTGCTGCGAGTGCTCTCGGTCAATGCCGGACGGGTCACGACTTTCGATTCACTGCTGCGCCAGGTATGGGGGGACCGTCAATCAGGAGACGTTCTGCTATTGCGCACCTTTGTGAAGAAGCTCCGTCGGAAGCTTGGCGATGATGCAGCCAGCCCTGCCTACGTCTTCAACGAACGCCAGGTCGGCTACCGCATGCCGAGGCCGGACGATCCGTAACCCTTGAACTCGTTTCGCCTCAAACGGTGTTCCGTCGACAAACCCCCGGAAAACTGAGTTCATGTGAAGACATCGGGAAGTACTGAACCTACAGAGTGAAATATACGTGAAGAGGTGTTTCCCGATGGTATTGTTGAGATTCGGAGAGGTCGCGAGTTGCTCCAATACGATCTCCGCCGAGCCAACCGGCGGCTGTCTCCGAGCGGGTCCGCCTCGGACGGAGGAACGGCCATTGCCCAACCCCGACTCACTGAAGCGAGAAAATGAGGCGCTGCGGGACTGTATCTCCAAGCTCAGCGCGGCCAGCTTGCGCATCAGCGCCAGCCTCGACCTTGGAACGGTCCTGCGCGAGGCCGTGGAAGGCGCCTGCGAGCTCACCGGTGCCCGCTATGGTGTGATTGCAACCATCGACGAACTCGGGCAGATTCAGGACGTCGTCACCGCAGGTCTTACACCGGAGGAGGAACGTCGACTGATGGACTGGCCCAACGGGGTGCAGTTGTTCGAACACTTCCGGGACCTCTCGGGACCGGTCAGGCTGCGGGACCTGCCCGACTACCTCCAGTCTCTCGGCTTCTCTTCGAAGTTGGTTCAGTCGAAGACCTTTCAGGGAACGCCGATGTATCACCAGGGCGTCAACTTCGGCAACTTCTTTCTGAGCGGGAAGGAAGGCGGCGGGGAGTTCACCAGTGATGACGAACAGGTCCTGGTTCTGTTCGCGTCGCAAGCCGCGGCGGCAATCGCCAACGCGCGCACCCATAGAGCCGAACGGCAGGCCAGGGCGGACCTGGAGGCCCTGGTCGAGACCTCTCCGGTGGGGGTGGTGGTGTTCGGTGCCAGAACGAGACATCCGTTCAGGTTCAATCGGGAGGCGAGGCGGATCGTCGCGGGCCTGGGACAGCCGGACCAATCCCCGGAGCAATTGCTCAAGGCCATTACCTACCGGCGTGCCGACGGCCGGGAAATTGCTTTGAACGAATTTCCGCCGGCGCATGAGTTGAGCGCCGTCAGGACGTTGCGCGCCGAGGAGATCGTGCTCGAGGCGCCCGACGGCCGCAGCGTGAAGACGCTGATCAATGCCACGCCGATCCATTCCGCCGACGGCAAGGTCGAATCGCTGGTGGTGACCATGCAGGATCTGGCGCCACTGGAGGAACTGGAGCGATCGCGAGCCGAGTTGCTGAGCCTGGTGAGCCACGAACTGAGGGCTCCGCTGACTTCGATCAAGGGATCGACCGCTACCGTGCTGGGCGCCTCACCGCCCCTGGAGCCGGCCGAGATGCGCCAGTTCTTCCACATCATCGACCAGCAGGCCGATCACATGCGGGACTTGGTCAGCGACTTGCTGGATGCCGGGCGCATCGAGACGGGCACCCTGTCCGTGGCCCCCGAGCCGGCGGAAGTGGCCAACCTGGTAGAACAGGCCAGAAATACCTTCCTGAGCGGAGGAGGCAGACACACCGTTCTTATCGACCTGCCTCCGGATCTGCCCCTGGTGCTGGCCGACCGCAGACGCATTGTCCAGGTTCTCAACAACCTCTTCTCCAACGCTTCCAGGCACGCTCCCGTGTCGTCTCCGATCAGGGTGGTTGCAGTGCGGGATGGCGTTCACGTAGCCGTTTCGGTCTCCGATGAGGGCCGTGGTGTGTCCCCGGAACTGCTGCCCTACCTGTTTCGGAAGCACACGCGGGTTGCCGGCGGCGATCAGGAGCATGGGACCGGCGGGTCGGGCCTCGGCCTGGCTATCTGCAAGGGGCTGGTGGAAGCTCACGGGGGCCGCATACGAGCCGAGAGCGGCGGGAAGGATCGGGGCACGCGGTTTACTTTCACCCTCCCCGTGGCGGAACAGACCGGAATCGTCGCCACGCCCGGCACGGCCCGAAGCGCCTTCCGCTCGACGCGGAGAGGGAGGGAAGGCAGGCGCATCCTGGTGGTGGACGATGACCCCAAGACGCTCCGCTACGTTCGGGATGCCCTTACGGCGGCGGGCTATTCCCCGCTCGTGACCGGTGACCCGAAGGAAGTGGCCGAATTGGTCAGGATCAAAAAGCCCCACCTGGTTCTGCTGGACCTGATGCTGCCCGGCACCGACGGCATCGAGTTGATGGAACGCCTCCCCGAGTTGTCCGAGCTGCCGGTCATCTTTCTCTCGGCCTACGGCAGAGACGAGACCATCGCCAGGGCCCTGGAAAGCGGGGCTGCCGATTACATCGTCAAGCCCTTCTCGCCGACCGAGCTGGCTGCGAGAATCCAAGCGGCCCTGCGCAGACTTGCCGAGCCGCAGGAACCCTTCCAAATGGGGGACCTGGCCATCCTCTATGAGCAACGCCAAGTGACGGTGGCGGGGCATTCCGTGGAACTGACGGCCACCGAATACGAAATGCTCCGCGTGCTGTCGGTCAACGCGGGACGGGTAACGACCTACGATTCGCTGCTGCGCCAGGTGTGGAGCGGTAAAGACACCGGCGACTCCCAGTCGGTGCGTGCCTACGTGAAAAGGCTCCGGCGCAAGCTCGGCGACGACGCGACCAACCCCAAATACATTTTCAACGTGCGCCAGGTCGGCTACCGCATGCCCAAGCCGCGTGAATAGTGGGGGCATCGGTTCCTGCTATTGGCGAGGAATGCGGCTTAGAACTTCGGTCGATTCGAGGTGAGCTTCGATTTCCTTGCGGGTCCGCCACACCGGACGCAGTTGCTTGCGGGCAAACAGGGCCAACTGGTCCCCTCGATGGGGGGAGTCGGGTTGAGAGGCGTTTCCGTAGCTCAGCAGGACTTTCGCCCGGACCGGTTGGCAAAACTCCACCAGGGCTACAAAAGAATCGCCGAAAAGGGCCCGGAAGCGGCCATCTTTTTCAGGGGTGAACTCCAGGGATCGAAAAACCCCGAGCCGGCTGGGTCCTCCGCTGGCCGGCAGGTCGCGCCCGGCAATTCTCAAACGATAGACTTCTCCCCAGGGCACGTCCAGAGCACCGAATCGGTCCAAAGTGTTGCGGGCGGCTTTTTCCAGGGCAGCCAGGGCCGCGACGGGCTGGGCCAGCCCCCTGGGCGTGGTCAGGGGCTCCCGCTCCTGCCAGGGTGTGGCAAACATGCTTGCGCCAAGGGTCCGGACCCACTCGGCAAAAAGAACGGCGCCCCGACTCTCGGCGTCGGCCTGTCGATCCCAATCCTCCAGCACCCGAGCCGCCTGCCGAGTCAGATCGCCTGCCCTTGGGCCCACCGCGGCCGTCAGTTCGTCCAGAATGCGGTCGGCCACTTCCATCCGGGTGGAGTGCTTGTAGCGGCTCAAGGCTTCGAAGTCGATCTTCCGGTCCTGATCCAGCATGCGCAGCGATCGCTGGGCACGAAAACGCAGCCCACGGGGGGCCAGATAGGCGGGGAAATCACCGGGATTCAGCAGCCCCGGGAGCGTTGAGCTCCAGGGCGGATCGTTGGCGTTCTGCACCCACCCGTTGGGGGGATCCACCACACGGGGCAACTCTTCGTAGGGATGGGTCCGGGTCCAGAGCATATCCGGGCGGTCTCCGGCAACCACCCCCTGCCAATCCTGCCAACTGCCTCGGGAGCGAATGGGGGTGTGTCCGCCGAACAGGTAGAGAATGTGCCCCTCCCGATCGGCATAGATCACATTGAAGATTGGAATCTGCTGCCGGCTCAGCGCCGATTCGAACTCGCTCAGGCTCCTGGCGCGGATCATGTCCCAGTACTGCTCGAACATGTGGGGCCGATCCAGACCGACCAGTCGAACCGCAACGGCCTTGTCGCCCCTGACCTCCAGCACCGGGCCATGGACCGAGCGCCGTACCTCCAGCACCTCCTGGCGAAGGCTCCCGCCAGGCAGACGGACCCGGATGGACTGGGTGTCGGCCTCGAAGGCCCTGACCCCTCCATCCCATCGGTAGCCGCCTTCCACCAGGGTCAGCTCGAAAAGATCGATGCCATCCAGCGGATTGGTTGTATGGGTCCAGCCCAGGTGGTCGTTGAATCCCAGACCCAGGATGGGCATCCCCACCAGGGTGGCGCCGTAGGCATCCAGCTCCGGTGTCTTCCACTGGGCTTCGAACCAAGTGAAGAAACTGCTCCAGGGAAGGTGGGGATTGACCAGCAGCATGGCATTGCCGGCGGCGGTACGCGAGGGGGCAATCGCCCATCCATTGGACCCCGGAACCGGTTGCCGGGCCCTGCCGAAGGTGACCTCTCTGCCGACAAAGGAGAGGTGAATCACCCGTTGCAAGTGCCCCAGGACATCGGTCGGCTCCAGGGGAAGCACGGCCTCCAGCTCGGGATCGATTCTCTCCGGGTGCCGGCGGGCATACTCGTTCATTCCCTCCACAAACCGGTCCAGATAACCCTTGAACCGCGGTTTCTGCGCCCGGTACCACTGCTGGGCCCGCTCGGGCACGCCCATGGTTCTAAGGTAGCGGTCGGAAACCAGGTGGGCTTCCCCCCAATACTCGGCCGCCCGTCCCCGCGCCTCGCCGTAGAGCCGCAAGATGAGGTTGGCATGGTTTCTCATCTGGGACCAGCCGAAGGCGCGGAACAGCTCCTCGGCGTCGGGTGCATGAATATGTGGGACACCCCAGCGGTCCCAAAGGATCTCGGTCGGCCCCCGATCAGACCGACCGCAGGCTGCGGCAGCCAGTGTCAGAACGATCCCAATCAGCAGGATCCACCGGCTCAGCAGGCGACGACTTGGACTTCTCATCGACACTCTCCACTCTCCACTCTCCACTGGCTTCAAGCTCCCTCCATTCTTCCAAAGAAAACGACTGTCTGTCATTGCTATTATGAGTAAGTTAAAGGACACCATCGAGGCGATCGGGAGCACTTCATGAAATATCTGGTGACGGGCGCCACCGGATTCATCGGCGGCTGTCTGGCCAGGCAACTCCGCCGGGCCGGACACGAGGTGGCGGCCCTGGTGCGCAACCCCGGGGCCGCAGGGGACCTGGAGGCCGACGGAGTATCCGTCCATCCGGGCGACGTCCGGGACAAATCCTCCCTGCGGGCTCCCATGAACGGAATTGACGGCCTCTTCCACTTGGCCGCCTGGTATCGAATCGGAGTCAGGGACCGGGGGGAGGCCTACCGAATCAACGTGGACGGCACCCGCAACGTGCTGGAAACGAGCCGGGAACTGGGCGTTCCCAAGATCGTCTACACCAGCACCGTGGCCGTCTCCTCCGACACCGGTGGAAGGCTGGTTGACGAAGGGTTCCGGCACCAGGGACCCTGGTTGACCCGGTACGAGCGAACCAAGTGGACGGCACACTACCAAGTGGCCCAACCCCTGGTCGAGGCCGGCATGCCCCTGGTCATCCTGCAGCCCGGCGTGGTGTACGGACCCGGCGACCCCAGCGCCATCGGCACGGCCATCCGGCGGTACCTGCAGGGCCGACTGCCGGTGACCCCTCAACGTTCCGCCTTCTGCTGGGCCCATGTCGAGGATACCGCCGCGGCTCATCGGCTGGCCATGGAACGAGGTCGGCCGGGCGAAAGCTACATTGTCGCCGGCCCCGTCCACACCTTCCGGGAGGTCTTCGATTTGGCCGAGCGCCTGACCGGAATCCCGGCGCCCCGGATTCACCCGGGACCGGGTGTCCTGAAGGCCATGGCAGCCTTTATGAAATTCCTGGGAGCCTTGATTCCCCTTCCCTCGGATTACTCGGCGGAGAGCCTGCGAATCATGGCCGGGACGACCTACATCGGCGACAACCGGAAAGCCCGCCGCGAGTTGGGCTTCGCCCCCCGGTCGCTGGAGGAGGGACTGCGGGAAACGCTGCGCTATGAGATGGAGCGCCTGGGCCTGGGGACCGGCGAGGTCGCAGGTTCCTGAGTGAAACGACATAAACAGAATTGTGGATTTTTGAGCCTTTTGCAAAATTCGGATCTGCGCGGGCATCCTCCACACCATCAACCGGGAACATGGTTTACATCCTGCCCGGGAATCGGGCAAGGCGCCCTATGCGGGCCTCAAGTATCACTCCCCCCCTTGAGGGGGAGTCGGCGAGAGGCGAAGCCCGTCTTCGAGCCGGAGGGGGGCCAACGCGGCGTCCCGTGAGTGCAGCCCTTCCTTGAAGGGCCAATCGCCCTTTTGCTATTCTTTGCTGTCAGGAGAAAACCGTGATCAGGAGCAATCCGGCTCGGGCGGCCCTGGCGCTTGCGGCCATGGCAGGGCTGCTGCCCTTTGCGGGGAAGGCCGCTGACCCCAAGGTGGATTTCGTCCGGGAGATCCAGCCGATTTTCCAGGAACGGTGCCTGGCCTGCCACGGCAGCCAAGCCCAGATGCACGGCTTCCGGCTGGACCGCAGGTCGGCTGCCATCAGGGGCGGCGACTCCGGCGTCCCGGCCATCGTTCCGGGCAACAGTTCCGACAGCCTGCTGCTGCGCTATGTCTCCGGGCGCGACCCCGACGTGGTCATGCCGCCCGAGGGACCGCCGCTGACTGTCGAACAGGTGGAACTGCTACGTCGCTGGATCGACCAGGGGGCCACTTGGCCGCAGGAAGAGCACCCCTCCGATTCTCCGCCAGGCGCCAGTGACCACTGGGCTTTCCGACCCATCTCCAGACCTGCCCTACCGAGCGTGCAAGCGAAGGACTGGGTCAGAAATCCCATCGATGCCTTCGTCCTGAAAAGACTGGAGGCGAAAGGCTGGAAGCCCTCCCCAGAGGCCGAGCCGCATCAGTTGCTGCGGCGGCTCCATCTCAACCTGCTTGGACTGCCGCCCAACCGGGCAGAGCAGGAAGCCTTTCTGAAGGCCCCCAGCGAGGCGGCCTACAAGGCAACCATCGATGACCTGCTGGCGCGCCCGGCCTATGGAGAGCGCTGGGCCCGGCACTGGCTGGACCTGGTCCGCTACGCCGAAAGCAACGGATACGAGCGGGACCGCGCCAAGCCCCACGTCTGGAAATACCGGGACTACGTGATCCGGTCCTTCAACCGGGACAAGCCCTTCGACCGCTTTGTGCTGGAGCAGTTGGCCGGAGATGAGCTGCCGGACGCCTCGGCCGAGACATTGATCGCCACCGGGTACTTCCGCCTCGGACCCTGGGACGATGAACCCGCCGATCCGGAAACCGACCGATTCGATCAACTGGACGATATCGTCAGCACCACCTCCCAGGTCTTTCTGGGACTGACCCTGGGTTGCGCCCGCTGCCACAACCACAAGTTTGATCCCCTGACCGCCCGGGACTACTACTCCATGGTGGCGGTCTTCAACGGCTTGCAGCGTCCCCGCGACTACCGAACGGAGCTGGACCTGCCGATCGGGACTCCCCGGCAACTGGAACAGCACCGGGCCGCCTCCCGTCGGATCGAGCGCCTGCGGGAGGAGCACGACAGGTTGAAAGCCGGGCTGCGCCGGAAGTTCCTGGAGTCGGGTCGGTCCGACCTGCCGGCCCTGGCGGTGCAGGCCTTTCTCGCCCGGGCTCCCAGCCGGAGGCAGAAGGGCTTGAAGAAGATTTTCGAAAAGCAGTTGGCGGAAGAAGTGGAAAGAGCCCCTGTGCCCGACGCCGTCCGGAAACAGTTGGAGGCCGGGGAACATGAAATTCAGGCTCTGGAGGCCGCCCGGATCGACCTGCCCCGCGGCTACTTCATGCACGAGCCGGACCCGTCCCCGCCCGCCACCCACCTGCTGATCCGCGGCAGCGCCGCCAACCCGGGACCGGAGGTGGCTCCGGCCTTCCCGGCCATTCTGTCGGACACGGACTTTCGCCCGGAACCCCGCAACAGGAGCAGCGGGCGCCGGCTGGCCCTGGCTCGATGGCTGGTCGACCCGCAAAACCCTCTGACGGCGCGGGTGATCGTCAACCGCATCTGGCAAAAGCATTTCGGATTCGGGCTGGTTCGCAGCCCCAGCGATTTCGGCGCGCGAGGAGAGATGCCGACACACCCCCAACTGCTGGATTGGATGGCCCACTGGTTCGTCCGGGAAGGGTGGGCATTCAAGAAGCTCCATCGCCTGATTCTCACCAGCAGCAGCTACCGCATGAGCCGGAAGTGGAATCCTCACTACGGCGAGGAAGATCCGGAGAACCGCCTCTTGTGGCGCATGCCGCGGGTTCGACTGGAGGTCGAGGCCATTCGAGACTCCATGCTGGCGGTCAGCGGCCGGCTGAACCGGCGCATGTACGGCCCCAGCATGTTTCCCAACATCTCCAAGGCGGCGCTGGAGGGACACAGCGATCCCGGCACCGTCTGGAAACCCTCCGCCGAAGAAGAAGACCGCTCCCGGCGCACCATCTATGTCTTCCTGAAGCGCTCCCTGGTGGTTCCCATGCTGGAGGTGCTCGACCTGTGCGACACCACCAAGACCGCTTCCCGGCGGATGACCACCAGCGTGGCCCCGCAGGCGCTCATCCTGTTCAACAGCGAGTTCGTGAACCGGCAGGCCCGCTACCTGGCCGCCCGCCTGGAGAACGAAGTGGGAACCGATCCGCAAAAACAGATTGACAGGGCCTATTCCCTGGCGTTGGCTCGGCCTCCCAGCCAGACGGAAAAGAACAATCTGCTCGCGTTCTTGAGGCGGGAGGTCGACAACCAGGTCCGTCAGCAGGACATCGTTCCCGCCAACGCCCGCCGTGGAGCCCTGCGGGAGATGTGCCGGGTGATATTGAACCTGAACGAGTTTGTCTACCCGGATTGATCCGGACTCGCTTACGTGAAACAACGGAAAAAGAGTAATCCACGAAGGGACACCAAGGACGACGAAGGGCCACGAAGGGTTGGAGAACAATCGAGAGGGTTCCAGCGAAGGTCGGGGAAGGAAGAGATTTTCACGAGGGACAACGACGAACCACGAATGGACACGAATGAACTGAATGATTGAGAGGTGAGACCATGTCCCATCGATACATTCCCAACCCCACCCCCTGCGGCCGGAGCCGAAGGCAGTTCCTCTGGGAAGTGGGGGGCGGCTTCGCAGGACTGGCCCTCACCGACCTGCTGACTCGCGACGGCTTCTTCACCCGCACCGCGACCGCCGCCGGAAACGGCCAGAGCAGCAGTTCCCTGCTGGCCGCCAAGACACCCCATTTCCCGACCAAGGCCAAGCATGCCGTCTTTCTCTTCATGAACGGAGCTCCCAGCCAGGTGGACACGTTCGATCCCAAGCCGGCCCTGACCCGCTTTCACGGGTCTCCCTACAAGGGCCCCCTGGAAGTTGGTTCCAACAACCGGGCCATCGGCTACCTGATGCAGAGTCCCTTCCCCTTCCGGCGGCACGGCCGGAGCGGGCTGGAGATCAGCAGCCTCTTCCCCCACACGGCCAAGTTCGCCGACGACCTGTGCGTCATTCGCTCCATGTATACCGACACGGCCGCTCACGCCTCCGGCTGCCTTCAGATGAACACCGGCAACGTCACCATCGGCAAGCCCTGTCTGGGATCGTGGCTGAGCTACGGGTTGGGCACACTCAACGAAAGCCTTCCCAGCTTCGTGGTGATGACCGACCCGCGGGGCGGCCCCATCAGCGGGGCTTCCAACTGGACGTCCGGATACATGCCCGCACCCTTCCAGGGGACCCTGTTCCGCAGCGCCGGGGCGCCCTTGCTGGATCTGGCCACCCCTGCCGGCGTCAGCCGGCAGACCCAGCGCCACTCCCTGGACCTCTTGCGGACCCTGAACGAGGAGCACCTGGCCTCGCGACCTCGGGAAGACGAGTTGGCAGGCAGGATCAACACCTACGAGCTGGCCTACCGCATGCAGACCACGGCCGCCGAGGCGGTGGACCTGGATCGGGAAGACGAGGCCACCAGGGAAATGTACGGCCTGAACCGGCCCCTGACGGCGGACTTCGGCCGCAAGTGCCTGATCACCCGGCGCCTCCTGGAAAACGGCGTCCGCTTCGTGCAGCTCTACTCCGGCGGAGGCCACATCGAGGACACCTGGGACGGGCACAGCGACTGCATCGCCAATCACAAGCTCCACGCCGGGGAAACCGACCAGCCCATCGCCGCCCTGATGGCCGACCTCAAACGCACCGGCCTGTGGGACGAGACCCTGCTGATCTGGGGCGGTGAATTCGGCAGGACCCCCACCAGCGAGGGGGTTGGCAGGCCGGGAAGAGACCATGACTGGCACGGATTCAGCATGTGGCTGGCCGGCGCCGGGGTCAAGGGAGGGCAGGCGGTCGGCTCTACCGACGAGCTGGGATTCGCAGCCGTGGAGCAGCGCTGCCACGTGTCCGACCTGCACGCCACCATCCTGCACCTGATGGGGCTGGACCACACCAGGCTCACCTACTTCCACCAGGGCCTGGACCAACGCCTGACCGGCGTGCGGGGAGAGGTCATCCAACCCGTGTTGGCGTAGAGCGTTGCCCCACCCCCTGAGCTAACCGATGGACCTGCAGCACGGCAGACGCTGGATCGTGGAAAGCCGCTCGGTGACCGGCTTCACCGGAGCCGGTATCTCGACCGAGTCGGGAATCCCCGACTTTCGCAGTCCCAACGGGGTCTGGGCCCGCAATCGCACCGTCTACTATCAGGAATTCCTCGACAACGAATCCGACCGCATCGAATACTGGCGGCAGAAGGTGGAGAGCTGGCCGGCCATGCGGGACGCGGTTCCCAATCCCGGTCACCTGGCCTTTGTCGAGTTGGCCCGGCAGGGAAAGCTGCTGGCCATGATCACCCAGAACATCGACGGCCTCCATCGCCGTTCGGGCCTGGACAGCGAGTTGATCCTGGAGCTGCACGGGACAACGGCTGAAGCGGTCTGCCTCGGCTGCGACAGAAGGATCTCGATGGACGAGGCCGTGGAACGGGTCGGCAAGGGCGAGCTGGCCCCTCGCTGCGGCCACTGCGGGGGTTTGCTCAAGCCCGCCACCGTTTCCTTCGGCCAGTCGCTTCCCCTGGAGGTCCTGGACCGGTCCCAGCGGGCCGCCCGGTCCTGCGAGGTCTTCCTGGCTGTGGGCTCCTCCCTGGTGGTGGAGCCGGCCGCCTCTCTTCCTCTCCTGGCCAAGCAGTCAGGAGCCAGGCTGATCATCCTCAATCGCACCGAAACCCCGCTGGATGGGATCGCCGACCTGGTGATCCGGGATGAGATCGGACACACCCTGCCACGCCTGGTGGAGCCGCTGGCTGGGCGTGCCTGAAACAACAGTGAAGAGTGGATAGTGATTAGACCCAAACGTTAAGCAACTTGTCGGTCTCGGCGCAGTCGTTCAAAAAACGCAACCAAGCCGTCAGGCACGCACCGGTTCCCAAAATCCTCCGTTGACCACTCTCCACTCTTCACTCTCCACTCTCTACTCTTTTGATACAACCCTGCTCCGCTCCGCATGAACTGCCCCGCCACGGAAACGGACGGCGGTCGCGGCCTATTCCCGGGGCGTCTGGTCGTTGAAGACCTGGGTTCGCTTGAGGAGACGGCGCTCGCGGCTGGGGAATCCTTCCCGGCGGTGCATGGTGCAGCGGTTGTCCCATATCACCAAGTCGTCGATCTGCCAGTGGTGGGTCCAGACGAAGCGCGGAAGCTCAATGTGCCTGAACAAAAGGTCCAGCAACTGCCGGCTCTCGGAGCGTTCGAACCCGACAACGTGCTTGGTGAGGTGGGGACCCAGGTAGAGGGCCTTGCGGCCTGTTTCCGGATGGGTGCAGACCAGCGGGTGAGACACGGGATAAGGGTGGTTCTGGGCTTCCACCGAGTGTCGATGGACGGCCCTCAAACCCCGCAGGCGGGCCTTGAGACTTTCGTCGAGAGCCTCGTAGGCAGCGTATCCGTTGCACCACCGGGTGGCGCCGCCGCCGCCCTCGGGAAGCTCAACGGCGTAGAGGGTCGAGATGGTTCCAGGTTGGGGCAGGTAGGACAGGTCGGAATGGAAACCGATCTCCTCGTTGCTGAGGGCTCCGATCGACTGGCCGTTCTTCTTGAGATTGGAGATCAGGAAAATCTCCTTGATGGGTCTATCCATCTGCTTGCGCACATGCTCCACGGGCTTGCCGAAATGGCGGGTAAAGTCCACTTGGTTCCGCTCGCTGATGCGCTGCTTCCTGAAGTAGATCAGGCAGTGTCGACGCAGAGCCTGGCGAACTTCGGCCACGGCAGCGGCCGGCAGCGGCCTGGACAGGTCCAAACCCCTGATCTCGGCGCCCAGGGCTCCGCCAGTGGGAATGATCTTGAGTCCTTCGATCGCCGCGACGGCCATGATTCCGCTCCCAATCCACATCCGATGGTGTAGAACCAAAGGCTTTGATTATACTGGAGAGGCTTTCGATAACAACCTCTTGAGCGCGAGAGGAGCACCGGGAAGCCGCAGTCAGCCAACCAGGCATCGACGCCGCAATCACCTGTCCAAGAGAACTCATGCACCGCCGATTCGCTCACACTGCCCTCCTGTTCCTTCTCCTGGCGCTTGGGGTACGCACCCATGCCTCAAGCCTCTCAGCCCCCCGGCGGGACCAGCCGCCGCCACAGCAGACCGGCGAAACCGACCGCGGGAACCAGGAGGAAGAAGCCGACCCGGCTGCTCTAGACGACGACACCGACATCCTGCTGACCGATGAGGGCGACATCATCTACACCGAGATCGATGTGACGGGTACCGTGATTCGCGAGACACCCATCGACTCGCCGAATTCGGTCTCCATCATCAACCGGGAATCCCTCTCCCAGCAGGGATCGCCCTCGGTGATCGAGCTGTTCAAGAACATGAGTGTCAGCGGCGGCGTGCTGGGGGAGTCCAACAGTTGGTTCAACGGCACCTCGACCGGCATTGCCGAGACGGTAGCCAACGTGAACCTGCGCTCCCTGGGCGCCTCTCGCACCCTGGTGCTACTCAACGGACGGAGGCAGACCTATCTGCCGGCCCGGCTTGCCGGCGGCCGTTTCGTGGACGTCAACGCCTTTCCCAGCATCGCCATCGACCGGATCGACGTGCTCAAGGAGGGCGCCGGGGCCGTCTATGGCTCGGACGCGATCGCCGGCGTGGTCAATTTCATCACCCGGAGTCAGTTCGAGGGCTTCGAAGTCTCGGCCTCCTACGACCACTTCTCGGCTTCCAAGGAGGGAATGCTGGGTGGAATCTGGGGCAGGAAGTTCGGCTCTTCCGCCCACGTGGTGGTGGCGATGGAACACAAGCGTTCCGGCCACATCGGATCCGAGGAGACCGGGTGGTCGTTGCACCCCTACCCGGGATGGGGATGGGGATGGTCGGGAACGGGCAACCCCGGGGCTTTCATCGTTCCCCAAACGGAGGCCTCCGGAGTATCGGCCCTGGTGGAATCTCCCCGCTTCATCGACCCGCACTGCGACCAGATGGGCGGGTATACGGACAACGGCTCCCGCACCTGCCGCTTCCGCTACGGGCCCTGGGACAGCCTCATCTACGCCCAGCAGCACAGCCGGGGGTTTGCCGAGATCAACGGGACCTTCGCCGACAACAAGAACTACCACCTGGAGATGCTCTACGCCGATGCCCGAATTCCCGACTGGGAGACCACCCCGTCGTTTCCACCCGTGTCGATCTTCGACGGCCTGCAACTGATCGGCGCCGACCACCCGGGCAGGCGGGCCTTTGTGAGCCAATACCCCACGCTGCCCAGCAGCGCCGGCGAACCGCTGGATCTCACCGGGGAGGAGCCCTGGTACTTCTTCGGCCGCCTGGTCGGCAACTCCGGCCCGGGGCGCAGTTCGCCCCGGCAGTCCCGCACCAGGAGGCTGGCGGGGTCTTTGGGAAGCGAAATCGGAGAAACCGGCCTCTTCTACGACCTGGGAGCCACCTACTCCGACGCCAGGGGAGAGTTGAGCCACCCAGGGGAATGGGCTCATCGCAAGTTCCTGGCCTATCGGGGTTTTGGCGGCCCCAACTGTGGGGTCAACGTGGTGGTGGATTCAACGACCCCCTCGGGGATGGCTCTCGGTCCCGTCCCCGCGGGTGTCGCTCCCGGGCAGGGCGATTGCTCCTACTACAACCCCTTCAGCAACGCCATCGAGTTCTCGGCCCAGCCTGGCGCCCGGTTCCGGGACACTCAAAACCCCGAGTTTCGTCCCGAACTGGCAAACAGTCCCGAACTGCTGGGATGGATCAACGAGGACGTTACCTTCGTCAATGAGGCCAGCCTGGTGACGGCCGACGCAACCCTGAACGGGACGTTGCATTCCAGCGTGGCAAGCTATGCGGTGGGCTATCAGTACCGGCTGGTGGACGTGGGAACGACCCCCAACGCCGCCGGCAACCTGGACATCAACCCCTGCCCGGTACCGGGAGACACCAGTTGTCCGGTGCAAACCGGCTCCTTCACCTTCACCTCCGGCGCCCATCCCTACGACGACCAGCAGGGAACGCACGTGACCTTCGTCGAACTGGCTCTCAAGCTGGGCGAGAGGGTGGATGCCCAGGTGGCCGCCCACTACGAACGCTACGAATTCGCCGACAGTTTCGACCCCAAGGCCTCCATACGCGTGCAACTGAGCAACCTGGTGGCCCTGAGAGGCACCGTGCAGACCTCCTTCCGCACTCCTTCGGTGGACGACCTCAACGAGGACCTGGTCACCACCACCGACTATGTGGCTGCCAGCGGGACCTGGAAGGCCATCAGCACTTCCGGGAGCACCAGTCTGCTTCCGGAGGATGCGCTCACCTACAACATGGGCGTGATCCTGAAGCGTGACCCCGACTTCGACTTCACCCTGGACTACTGGGGATTCGACTTCAACAACCCCATCGGGGTCCTGCCCCACGCCGCCCTGGCCTCCGCCTACGCCGACCCGACCACCCGAAGCTCGGTGCAGGATCGCATCTTCTGTCCCGGCAACCGCAACGACGGCGGTTGCGATCCGGTGGACATCGAAAGAATCCGAGTGCACCACATCAACTGGCCGGGAATCAAGACCTCGGGGATCGACTGGCACCTGGGCGGCCGCAGGCTCGTTGGGCCGGGCGTGCTGGTTGGCCGTCTTGACGGGAACCACACCCTCGATTTCGAGGTGGAGGCTCTCCTGCACAACGGCGTGGTACTACGTCCCAGGGAGCAGGCGGCCGGTTACCTGAACCGGACCAACCCGCTGGCGCCTCCCCTGCCTCGCTGGAGGACCCACGGCAGCCTGGGCTATCACTGGAGGCACTACGGACTGATCGGAGGGGTGCACTACATCTCGGGATACGAGGATCGTGACACCGTGGCCGCCTACAGCCGGATCGACAAATTCCTCACCTTCGATGTGAATTTCCGGTGGCAGATCCCCAATTCCGGAACCACGCTGACCGTTTCCGGACTGAACCTGGCCAATCGGCGGCCTCCCCTGGTGAACACCGAGCTGGCCTTCGATTCGCTGACGCACAACCCCCGGGGGCGCAGGGTGAAGCTGACCGTCACCCAACGGTTTTGACCGGGGCCGAATCCAGGTCCCACAGCCGTCAGCCCTCTAGTCTTCCCGGAAAACGTTCCATGGAACCAGGACTGGTCAAACAGGCCCGGCAGCATCCCGACCGAACCGCCGTTCTGGCCGAGAGTGCCCGTTTCTCATACCGCGATCTGCTGCGGGCGTCGGCCGGCGTGGCCGGGAGATTGCTTCACGGAGCTGCGGACCTCGAGGAAAAGAGAGTCGCCTTCCTGCTGCCCCCGGGGTTTTCCCACGTAGCCATCCAGTGGGGTATCTGGCGGGCCGGCGGCATTGCCGTGCCCCTCTGCATCGCCCATCCGCCGCCGGAGTGGGAATACGTCATCAGGGACTCCGGAGCCTGCCTGGTGGTCGCCCACAAGTCCCTGGCGGAACGGATCCGTCCGGTGGCCCTCGGGTGCGACGTGGCCGTGGCCGTAATCGAGGACGCGTCCCCGGAACCGGACTCCGCCTCGGTCCGCCTGCCCTCGATCCCTCCCTCGCGGCGGGCCATGATCGTCTACACCAGCGGCACCACCAGCCGGCCCAAGGGGGTGGTCTCCACCCATGGCAACCTTCAGGCCCAGATCGAGACCCTGGTGCAGGCCTGGGGATGGCAGCCGCAGGACCGCATCCTGCACGTCCTCCCCCTGCACCACGTGCACGGCATCGTCAATGTCCTGTGTTGCGCGCTCTGGTCGGGGGCCATCTGCGAGATGCTGCCCGGTTTCGAGGCCGGCCAGGTCTGGGAACGATTCGTCCGGAGCCCCCTCACCCTGTTCATGGCGGTACCCACCGTCTACTCCAGGCTGATCGCCGCCTGGGAGGACGCCCCTCCGTCCCGACGGAAGGTCTGGTCTCAGGCCTGCGCCGGGATGCGCCTGATGGTGTCGGGCTCGACGGCGCTGCCGGTGCACGTGCTGGAGAAGTGGCAGCGGATCAGCGGCCATCGGCTGCTGGAACGCTACGGCATGACCGAGATCGGGATGGCCCTCTCCAACCCCCTGGAGGGCGAAAGGCGGGCGGGATACGTGGGGACGCCGCTTCCGGGCGTCGAGGTGCGATTGGTGGACGACCAGGGAAAACCGGTCGAGTGCGGCACTCCAGGGGAGATTCAGGTCAAGGGACCGGGTGTCTTCGGGGAGTACTGGCGAAGACCCGAGGAAACCCGGGCGGCGTTTACCGACGGGTGGTTCCGGACCGGAGACGTGGCCGTGGTGGAGAAGGGCTCCTACCGCATCCTGGGCCGCCGGAGCGTGGACATCATCAAGACCGGAGGATTCAAGGTCTCGGCCCTGGAAATCGAGGAGGTCTTGCGGACCCACCCGGACATTGCCGAGTGCGCCGTGGTCGGACTTCCGGACAGGGAATGGGGAGAGTGCGTGGCGGCGGCGCTGGTTCCCCGCTCCGGCCGATCTCCCTCGCCCGAGCGCCTGCGCCTGTGGGCCAAGGCCAGGCTGGCTGTCTACAAGGCGCCCCAACGTTTTCTGCGGATGGACAGCCTGCCCCGCAACCTGATGGGCAAGGTCAACAAGCGCGAGCTGGCCAAGCAATTCCCACCCGAAGAGAGCACGGCAAGCTGAACCGCCGGCCGGCGCCAGCGGCCGCGAGGCCGGTCGCCATGTTTACAGCGCTGGCCCGCCTCCTTGGGGGGCGATTCCCCCACAATTCAATCCCTGTCAGGTCTAGCTTACAGCTCGATCCCCTTGCTATTTCTTATAAAGTAAGTCATAGTCATTAAAGAAAAGATATATCATAATTTCCATGGTTCAATCTGCAATCACTTCAAAAGGACAAACGACATTGCCCAAGTCCGTGCGACAGGCACTCGGAGTCAAGACAGGAGACCGTGTACGTTATGTGATCCTGGACAATGAGGTCCGGATCTTGCCCGTGCGGCCCATAGGCCGACTGTTTGGTGTTTTGAAACACGACGGCCCGCCCGTGAGGCTGGAGGACATGGAACGGGCAATTGCCGAGGGGGCGTGCGAGGAGTGATCGCGCTCGACACCAATGTCCTGGTTCGCTACCTGGTGGCCGACGATGCCAGGCAGGCCAAGGCCGCCCGTTTGTTGCTGGAAGGGCTGACGACGGAACATCCGGGTTTCATCTGCCGAGAGGTGATTGTCGAACTGGTATGGGTGTTGCGACGGGCTTATGGATTTTCCCGCGCCCGAATTGCCACGGTTCTTGAGAATCTGGTCGCCACCGAAGCACTTGAGGTCGAGGCAGCCGAAGACGTGGCACGTGCCGCCGTAATCTATCGTCGGGGCGGCGCCGGGTTTTCCGACCTGATGATTGTGGCGGCCGCAAGCCGGTGGGGAGCCCGTACGCTATACTCCTTCGATCGGAAGGTGGGTCAGATGGAGAGAGTAACGCTATTGGATGACTGATTGTTGAGCCTTTTGCAAAGTTCCGCAAGCAACGGCTTTATGGAGGCTCGGAACAGTTTTTGATTCACATGGATGCATAGGATGCACAGGATTTTTCAGGAAACGGCCAGCCTGTAATCCTGAGCATCCGCAAATCCGCACACGATCAATGCCGGAGCCGGCTTCTCGTGCAGCAGCCTCCCCTCCCGGTTATCCTGTGCATCCTGTGCATCCATGTTTATTATGAGTCTTTTGCAAAAGGCTCTGTTGACTCTCGATTTGAGGCAAAATCAGCTGTCCGTACTCCCCAATCTACAACTCCGTTCGTACCCCTTCGTGGAAATCTTTTTTCGCTTCATTGCCTGTCCGTCTGACGCGTCGCCTCATTACACTCCTTACACTACCCAACCAGGAGGTTCATCCCATGGCTCCACCTATCAAGGTTCTCTTGCTTGCCTCGCCCCCTTCCGATTTTTGGGAGGTGGAGGCAATGAAGTTGATCGCCCCCCGTCACCAGGTTGTCCGTTTCGACCCCCGGCAGGACCCGGCGCCGCAATTGCAGGGGGTGGACGCCGTGCTGGACTTGGGCGGCCCCAAGGACAAGCGGCCGCTGGCCGACCTGCTGGCCGGTTCGGTCAAGCTCTGGCAGTTGGTCAGCACCGGGTTCGACAACTTCGATGTGGACTACTGGCGTGAGAGGCGGATCCCGGTCGCCAACACCCCCGGCGGCTCCAGCGCCGTATCGCTGGCCGAATGCGCCCTGATGCTCATGATCATGGTGTCCCGCCGCTGGCCGGAAGCCCAGGCTCTCCTGCGGGACCGGGTGGTGGGCAGGCCCAAGGGGCTGGACCTGGAAAACCGGCGATTGGGCCTGGTAGGCTTCGGCGCCAGCGCCATCGAGCTGGCGCGGCGGGCCAAGAGCTGTTCCATGAAGATTTCGGCCATTGACATCCGGTCCATCTCCCAGCAGGAGCAGGAGGAGCTGGGAGTCGATTTCGTGGGCGGACCCGGCGAACTGGACCAGGTCATCGCTCACAGCGATTACCTCTCCCTGCACCTGCACCTCAATAGGGAAACCCGCCATACCATCGATGCGCGCAGACTGCGCCTGATGAAGCCCACCGCCTACCTCATCAACGTGGCTCGAGGCGCCCTGGTGGACCAGGAAGCCCTCTATGAGGCCCTGATCGAAAAACAGCTCGCCGGGGCCGGCCTGGACGTCTTCGCCGAGGAGCCGGTCGATCCCGATTCCCCGCTGCTCCAGTTGCCCAACGTGGTGGCGGCGCCCCACATCGCCGGCCAGACCCAGGAGACGGCCGAGCGCCGGGCCGCCATGGCGGCTGAAAACCTCGATCGGGTGGCCCGGGGACTGGACCCGATCTACCGAATCGATCAATAAATTGCCGTGGGATGGCGCCCAATGACAGGGCAGGAGAACAATCGGACAACCACAAGGGATGCCCCTACGGCTCAATCTCCGGCCAGGTGTGGCGGGCAGGATCGATCAGGCGGCTGGGAGCGAAGTAGGCGGGGGGATAGTCGTCGGGCTCGTCCTCCAGGCCCAGGATGCGGTTGGCGATACAGCGGCCGCCGTTGAAGGAAACCCCGCTGCCGGATCCGGCCATTCCGCCGATGATGTGACGGCGCTTTCCGTCCAACAGCCCGACGATCGGATATTCATCCGGGGTATAGCTCACGGTGCCGCTCCACTCGTTGGCCATGCGGAGCCGATAGGGGCCGAACTGCTTCTTCATCTCCGCCGCCACGAACCGACTGAGAAAGCGCGAGGGCCGGTTGCGGCCCGCCTCCTCATCGGGGACACGGGGGCCGCCCGAACCGAAGAGGACCCGGCGGGCGTAGCGTCCGGCGAAATACCAGGAGCCGCTGATCCCCACGTGGGGCTTCATGTTTTCGGGACCGCCGTCGCCGCTGGCGCCCTGCTGCTGCATGGGCAGGATGCAGTCATGCAGCAGCGGATAGATCTTGGGAGTATAGGCCTCGGTGGCGTAGACCACGTGCCGGGTCAATAGAGAGCCTCGGGTGGTGGATACCCGATAGCGCTCTCCCTCGTCCTCGACCCCGGTCACCCGTGTACGGGACATCAGCTCCACGCTCGGCTTCTTGAGCGCGGCTCCCAGCAGGCACCAGACCCACTTGGCCGGGTGCCAGGAAGCTGCCGCCCGCGAAAATCCGGCCGGATGATCCACCTGCATGCCGCTGCGCTCCAGGACCTCCTCCGGACCGATGGAAGTCCAGTCGGTGAAACCGGATTCCACCGCCATCTTCACCGATGCCTCCAGCCCCTCCTGCCCCAGGGCATCCTGGCCCTGAACCCAGCCCGAGCGGGAATAGTCGCAGTCGAATCCCTCGCTCCGGATGGTCTTCTCGATCATTTCCGCGTTGCGGTAGGCCGCCGCACAGTAGACCCGGGCGAACTGGCGTGCCAGGCGCGCCTGCTGGTCCCGGCTCAGATCGGGACGCAGGCGCGGCAATGCTTCCAGCACGGTGTCGTATACGTACTTGAAGTAGCGGCCCATCACCACCAGCCCCTCGTTGCGGCCTGAGCTGCCGCTGGCGGGGTCGTCCATCTCCAGCACCAGCAGGCGGCGGTCGCCGGGGGCCCGGCGCGCCCAGTGGTAGGCCACGGCCGAACCGGTAAAGCCGGCCCCGATCACCACCGTGTCGACCTCCTGCGGAAGGTGGGCCGAGGGATCGCTTTCCCAAGGATGGTTGGCCAGGGGATTGGCGTCCATCAACCACATGGGCGTCCTGGAGATCTTGCCTTCGATGACAAGGTCCCGGCTGGCGTCCGGGATGGAGACCCACATCTGGCTCCAGGCCCAACTCACCAGCTTCGCCCATCTCACGACGATGGGGTGGCCGGCAAATTGCGCGTCGGCGTAGATCCTGGCTGTCTGGAGGTCGGCAGGACGCAAGCTGAACAGCAGTTCCAGGGAAACCCGTAGACGCGTGCTCAGAGGCACAGCTGCCGGCGAACGGGAGCGGGAAGTAGAGGTTGGTTCGGACATGGCTGGCCGGATTCTACCATGGGCTTCCCGCAGACATGGTACGTGTTTCGCTCTGCCCTGCCCTCTCCGCCCCTTGGATCGAACGGCAACGGCGCCGGGGGATCGATGGTTTTTATGAACATCGATGCACAGGATGCACAGGACGAGACGTTTCTGCACCGGAAGCCGGCTGGGGCGGTGATCCGGTGCGGGCTCGCCGATGCCCAGGATGGCAAGCCAGCCGTTTCCTGAAAGAATCCTGTGCATCCTGTTCATCCATGTGAATCAATCTTTTTGCTCTCGGGGCCGATACCCGAAGCCGGGAATCACAGGGTGTCATTTTCTGCCCCCGGTGGACCATTCCTCAACCCGTTTTCCTTCACCCGAACCTTGGGGGGCGTTCCCATCGAGTGGGTCAAGAACACCGTCTTTCTTCGTGTGTCTTCGTGGTCCTTCGTGTGTCTTCGTGGATTCCTCTTTTTTTTGTCGTTTCAGGCAAGCACCGCCCCCGCCCTCCAGGCTCAGCCCCAGTGCTTGGCGACCAGAGGGTCGAGAAAGGATTTGCTTTCGGTGAGGACCTTCCGGTAGTCCCTGGAATAGCCCCAGGCAAAGGCCTCGTACTCCATGGCGATGTAGCCGCCGTAGCCGGCCCCGGCCATGGCTCCCAGCAAGCCGTCGAAGTCCACCTCCCCCTGACCGAGCGGCGGAAAGACGATGTTCTCGGGATCGCCGGCGGCATCCTTGGCATGCATGTGGACCACCTGGTCCCTCAGAGCGTTGAACACCGTAACCGGGGAATCCCCTCGGATGTGGTAGTGGGCGCAATCGAACAGGGCTCGCAATCCTTCCAGGCCGCTGGTGTCCAGCAGCTTTTGCATGGTCTCGAGGTTGTAGATCAGGGAACCGGCCGGACTGCCGGCTTCAATGGCCAGGGCGATCCCCAGCCGTTCGGCGGTCGGCAGCACCTGGCGCAGGACCTCGACGGCCCAATCGAAGAACCACTGCTCATATCCGTAGGCGTTCTTCCCTCCCCCGGCGGTGACCACGATGGGGGCCCCCAGGTCGGCCGCCATTCGGATGGAACCTTCCAGAAACCGGGCATTGGCGGCCCGCTCCGCCGGATCTCGGGCGCAGAGGTTGGTGTGGGCATTGAGGGCGGCGATGGCGATGCCGGCCTCTTCGGCCCGCTTTCGCACCTGCTCGCGCTTGGCGGACCCGTCTTGGGGGCTGAGGTGCGGGGCAGGTATCGGAACGAAGGGGGGGGCGATTTCCAGGCAGATGTCAATGGCCGCGTAGCCATGCTCGCCCAGTACATCAATTGCCTGCTCCACCGGCAGGTCGCTCAGCAGATTGGAGTTGCAACTGATTCCCTTCATAGTCCTGGAACACTCCTGTTTCGCCCCTCAAGAGACGCCCCGTCGTATGGGACGGTGTTGCGGCTAGGTGAAAAGTGAATAGTGGCTAGTGGTTAGTGAATAGTTATCCGCTCGACACCTCAAGCATGTCTGAAGCATTCCTGGTTCCCGCTGTTACGGTCCGCACGGCATGGGGCTACGGCTTACCGGCGGTCAATGCTCCGACAACTGGGCCTGCGTCCGAGCGCTCAGAGGCCCACGATTCTACGGGCTTCCTCCGTAGAGGCAATCTCCCTGCCGATTTCCCGGGCGATGCGCACGGCCTTCTCCACCAGCTCGGCATTGGTCTTGGCATAGACCCCGTTCTCCAGGTAGGGACAGTCTTCCATGCCGATGCGCACGTGCCCCCCGACCGCAATGGTGTGGGCCACCATCGACCAGTAGACCGGCGGCTCCATGCAGCTCATGCTCCAGTTGGCGTTGGGGGGAAGATTGTCCACCATGTACTGCAAGGCCCGCACCGTGGGCGGCGTCCAGCTCTGGCCGTCCCAGCCGAAGAAGAGCGTGAGCCACAGCGGATCGGCCAGCAGGTCGGGTTCCTGCTCCCGCACTCCTTCGTCGGTCCAGAAGTCGCCGGATCGAATCTTGCCGATGGCCCAGTAGGCACCCGTGCTGAAGCATTCGATCTCCAGCTTCACACTCCGTTCCTTGGCCAAACGCGCATACTCCCGCAGCTCATTGATGGGATGGACGGAGTAGACGCTGAAGGGGGGATATTCCGGGTCGGGCTGGAAGTATTCGTCATGGGAGTTGAAGTTGATGGAGCTCATGTCGGGCCGAAGGGTCTCCCAGAGCTCCAGCTTCTGCTCCAGGCGCATGCTGGCCATTCCAAACTGCATGATGGGGTTGAACCTGGAGCGAATCCGCTCGCTGATATCCCGCCAACCCTCCATGTCGGGAATGGACAGCTTCCGGCCGTCCGGCTGAATGACGGGATCGTGGGTGTAGGTGCCGTGGGTGTGCACGACAGCCGCGCCGGCGTCCAGGGCGCGCAGGTACTCCTCGGCCACGCCCTTGGCATCGGTGCAGGGCGTCAGGTAGGGGTTGCGGGGATAGGACCCGGTGGAGTCGGTGGTGACCGTTATGACGAGCTTGTCCATGGCAGTTCCTCGTGAGGCCCCGTGGGAACAACCCTCACGGAGTTAACAGGCTGCTCACTATACTGATTCCGGCTTCCGCTCGTAAACCCGATAGGACAAACGGGCACCCAGGGTTTGTCCTTCAAGGGGCGACGGTCGGGTTTTCCTGGAGGCGACCCTATGCGATAATTCACGCTCTCTCCGCACGTTACCGGTAGAAGGAGGACGACATGTTCCAGAACGGCATCCGAGCGACCTTGGGCCTATTGACGATCTCGATCACCTTCCTTGGATGCGGTCACGTCAAGGACCCGGAGCAGGAACGCATCGACCGGGCCGTGGCGGCCATTGAGGCCGCCGTCCCCAAAGCGGCCAAGGATCCTACCCGTCCGGTCTACCACTTTCGCCCACCCGCCCTGTGGATGAACGACGTCTGCGGAGGCTTCCACTACCGGGATTATTACCACGTCTTCTACCAACAGGGTCCGTTGTCCGACGGACACAATCGCGGCCGCGGCATCGGCTGGGGACATGCCAGAAGCCGCGACCTGGTGCATTGGGAATATTTGCGTCCCATTCTCATGCCGCCGGAAGGCGCCAGGCTGGAAGCGTCCGGCAGCGCCTTTATCCGAAAGGACGGCAGTCCTATCCTGTTCTTCGCCCATACGCCCATGGATCTCTCCAAGAACAAGCGCGAGCAGTGGGCGGCCGAGCCGGTCGACGAGGACCTCATGGTCTGGCGCCGTTTCGACATCGGCTTGGCAGCCGGCAAGAGCGGCATCCCCGAAGACGTCCGGGCAAACTGGGCCGACATGTTCGTGTTTCAGGTGGGAGACGGAGTCTTCGCCACCTTCAAGGAGACCGATGGGCTGATCTGCCAGGCGCAAAACGATCGGCTCACGACCTGGCAAGCGGTGGGCAAGGTCGAAGGCGTCGACGGCGAGTGCCCCAATCTCTTCTCGCTGGACGGCCGCCAGGTGTTGATCCGGTCCACCTATCCCATCAGCTACCTGATCGGCGAATTCGATCCGGAAGCCATTACCCTCGACCTCAAGACCGAACCGCGGGTTCTGGACTACGGCTATGGCGGCGAGGAGATGCCTTCCCCCCTGCAACGGGGCATCTACGGCACCACCGTGTTCACCGATCCGACCGGTCGCACCATCCTGCTGGGATGGGTGAGCGGATTCAAGCCCGATCGCGGCTGGAACGGTTGCATGTCCCTGCCCCGCCTGCTGAGCCTGGATCAGGAGGATCGGCTCATTCAGACCCCGGCGCCGGAGCTGGCACAACTGCGGGGACAACACCTCAAGGTGGAGAACCTGAGCCTGGCCGATGAGTTGAAACTCGTTGAAGGCGCCGGGGGAGACGCGCTGGAGATCAAGGCCGAGTTCGTCCCGGGAGATGCCGCTGCCTTCGGGCTGAAGGTTCGTTGCAGCCGGGATGGACGGAACGGCATTTCACTGCGCTACGGCGATGGGACTTTGAACGTGGCGGGAACCGAGGTGCCCCTGGAAAACGGTTCCCGGACACTCAAGGTGCATCTGTTCCTCGACAAGTCCGTCCTGGAAGTGTTTGTCGACGAGGGCCGCTCGGCAGTCACCCGGGTCAACTACGCCCCTGCAGAGGATCTTGGGATCGCCGTTTTCGCCGAAAACGGCGGCGCCGAGCTGAAGTCGCTTGACGTGTGGACAATGAATTCGATCTGGTGATTTGAGTGAAGTTTGAAGTGTGAAGTTTGAAGTGTGAAGAGTTTTTGGATCGATGCGTTCAGCGTCTTGAAACAACAGAAAAAAGAGTTATCCGCGAAGGCACACGAAGGACGACGAAGGGCCACGAAGCGGGACGGATCTGCGTCAACGGCCCGCACTGCCACCAAACGGACTATCAACATCGATGCACAGGATGCACAGGATTTTTCAGGAAACGGCTGGCGTGGCATCCTGAGCATCGGCAAGCCCGCACCGGATCATCGCCGGAGTCAGCCTCCTGTGCAAGAGCGTCCCGTCCTGTTTATCCCGTGCATCCTGTGCATCGATGTTCAAAAAATGACGTGCAACCACGTCACGAGGCGCTTGCCTGCTCCCGGAACCTGCAACTGGTTGTAAAACAACCCTGTTTCTCTCTCGAATGATCCGCCCCGCCGTCGGGGGCGGGGGCGGAACTTGTCTGAAACAACCCGACTTCGCGCTGCATGCGACGGAGTAAAAAGAGTTATCCACGAAGGCACACGAAGGACGACCAAGACACACGAAGTGAGACGCCGAGGGGAACCGGAACCTTTCCGTGCTCCCGACACGTCATCCGGATCCCCTATTTCTCTCTCGAATGTTCCGCCCGTCGGGGGGGGGCGGAACTTGCCTGAAACAACAGAAAAACGAGTTACCCACCAAGGGACACGAAGGGACACGAAGGCACACGAAGCGAGACGCCGAGGGGGTTCAATCCGATTCGTGTTTATTCGTGTCCATTCGTGGTTCGACTTCATTGAATACTCGGCAGTTTTTCCTCAAGTGATCCGCTCGGCGGCGCGGCGCGGCTTGTCTTAACCATAAGGCATGGGATAAAATTGCTATTCTCGTTCCAGCCCGGTTCCGTGATTGGCTCAATCATCCAATACCCGCATGGACCCCAAGAAGTGACCGTGTCGGCAAGCACCCTCACCCGAAAGTCGCCGGGCCTGGTCCTCCTGCTGTTGGGTGGATTCCTGGCAGGAGTGCCGGGATCTCAGTCCGCCGATGCCGGCGCTGAGCAGCCCCAGGTTCTCAAGCCTGCCGAGGTCGAGTTCTTCGAATCCAAGATCCGCCCACTGCTGGTAGAACGCTGCTACGCCTGCCATTCGGCCGAGCCTGCTCCCATGGGAGGGTTGCGTTTGGACACCCGAGAGGGATGGGTGACCGGAGGGAGCCGCGGCCCCGCCATTGTTCCCGGCAACCCCGCCGGAAGTCTGGTGATTCAGGCCGTCAACTACAAGGACCCCGAACTGTCCATGCCGCCCGAGGGGACCCTGCCGCCGGAGGAAATCGAGCTGCTGGAGCAGTGGGTGGGGGTCGGCGCTCCCGACCCCAGAAGCGACGCTTCCGCAGCCGCGCCGGTGCAGGATTCCATCGACCTGGAGGAGGGGCGCAAGTTCTGGTCCTTTCAGCCGCTGGCTCAGCCGGCGCTGCCCGTCGTGAAGAACGGTGACTGGGTCCGTTCTTCCCTCGACCGCTTCGTGCTGGCCCGCCTGGAAGAGAAGGGACTCAAGACGGTGGGACCGGCCGACCGGCGCACCTGGCTTCGCCGGGTCACCCTGGATCTGATCGGCCTGCCGCCCTCCCCGGAAGAGGTCGAGGCCTTCCTGGAGGATTCCTCGCCCCAGGCTCATGAAACCGTGGTCGACCGGCTGCTGGCCTCTCCCCACTACGGCGAGCGCTGGGCCCGCTACTGGCTGGACCTGGCCCGCTACGCGGAAGAACAGCGCGCCAACAACCACAGTCGTAAGGCCTTGCGTTACGCCTACAAGTATCGGGATTGGGTGGTGGGAGCCTTCAATCGGGACCTGGGTTACGACCGGTTCATCATGCAGCAGATCGCCGGGGACCTGATGAGCGGCGTGGGTATGGAGGGGTGGAGCGCACTGGGCTTCCTTTCCCTGGGCCCAATC
>JAJECY010000243.1 GCA_022821775.1 Acidobacteriota bacterium | reverse complement strand
TCGGTGAGCGGAATCTCCCGGTTCAGTCGGAGATCGAAAGAGAAGAAGTCGGGCCCCATGCCCACGTTGCGGCCTACGCCCCAGGGACGGTGGGTGTCGTTGTGGCGGTCGCCCACGTTATCGAATCCCGAGTTGAGATTGAAGGGCGCCCCCGAGCGGGCGCTCATGATGGCCGAGACCGTGAAGTCGCGGATCAGGGCGTGACCGAATCCGCCGCCGGTGCCCGATCTCCAGGGGAGATCCACCACCGTGTAGGCGACGAAATTGTGTTTCCGGTGAAAGGAAGACAAGGCCCACTCGGCCTTGGCGTCCCACTGCAAGTGCGGCTGGAACGAGGAGTTGTAGTCGGTGTTCTCGTCCATGGTCTTGCTCCAGGTGTAGTGGGCCGAAAGGGTGAATCCGTCGAAGAAGCGTTTCCGGAACTGGGCCATGAAGGCATGGTAGGAAGAATTGGCCCAACTGCCGTAGATGTTGTCCTGCAGCACCAGCGGATTGTGAAAGCCCACGATCGGGCGCCCCAGCTCGTTGGTTCCCGCCTGGTAGACGTTCCTGTCCAGGGGGCGGATGATGTGGACGCCGCGGTTGAGGTTGTATCCCAGAGAGACGGTGTAGCCGTCGGCCACCTCGCGCTGGATCTCGAGGCTGGCCTGCTGGGAATAGGGATTGACGGTGTCGTCGGCCACGTCGAACTGCACCCGCAGCGGAAGACCCGGTCCCGGAACGACGCCGTGGATGGCCAGGTCCTGAGAGGTGATGGAACGAGTCCCCAGGATGCCCCGCTGCAGGGCGGTGTGGTAGATCTCGGCCGAGGTAAGCAGATCGCCGGTCAGCGCGCTGTTGATTCCCTCCAACCCGCTCAGCGGGATAAAGACCTGGAAGATTTTCCCCTGCTCTCCCAGCAAGTCCCGGATGTAGGTGATATGGCTATCGATCCTGGCGTAGTAGATGCCGAATCCCCCGCGTACGACCATGCGCGGGTCAGGGCTCCAGGCGAATCCCAGCCTGGGCGCAAAGTTGTTCTTGTCGGTCGGGAACTGGGTCTTGACCTCGAACTCGTGACGCCCCCCCAGCGTCAGTTGCAGATTGGGCCTCAGGCGCCAGGAGGCTTCGGCGAAGAAGTTGAGATAATTCTTCCATCCGATCCAGTAGGGCTCGCCGAAGCCCTGCTGGTAAATAAGCGGCAGCCCCAGGGCATAGGCCTGCAGGGACGAGATCGGTTCGTCGACCGCCGCCGCAAGCTGGGGGTGTCCGAACAGCGTCAGAGCGCCCTGCAGCAACTGTGCCCCACCTGCGCCAATGCCGTTATCGACTATGACGGAGAGCGGTATCGCCTCGCCGAACTGAAAGCTCCCTCCAAAGAAGGTTTCCGATCTGACGCTGAAACGCGAGCCGCCGGCGTCGACGCCGAACTTGTAGGTATGCGGGCCGGAAGTACGGGTGAAATTCTGCCGCACCTGGCCGGCCCGTTCCACCACGCGGGCCGGCAGGATCAGGTTCCGTCCGAAGAGGCCGAACCCGTTGATGTCGATCGCCGGGCCGTAGGGGTCGGTCGGAAACACGCCGAAGTCGTGATAGTTGAATCCCACCAGGGTTTCGCTGGCCAACTCCGGGTTGACCAGCAGCGTATTGCCCAATGCCACCCCGAAATCGTTGGTGTGGGAACTCCGGCCGCGGCTGTATGAGGCCAGCGATCCGAACTGCGTATTCTCGCTGTCCGAGCCGGTCCAGTTGACCCGCGTGAACAGCGTGTGTCCATCCCCCACCGTGTGGTCAACACGCCCCAGGAACTGCTGGCGTTCCTCCCCGAACGGAAAGACCCCGCTGTTTTGCTCGAACAGGGAGACGACGTGGGGATAGTTGCCCGGCGTCAGAGCCGCCGTGAACTCGTCCAACACCACCGCCGGGATCAGCCCCGTCGTCCTCAGGCCTGCCATCAGGTCCTGCTGCGAGGGCGTCAGCTCATAGAGAAACGAGTCGTCCCGCAGCAGCGGAACGAAGACCGATTCGTGGCGGTCCAGCCGTTCGTAGGCGCCGTAGAAAAACGTCCCCTCCCGCCCCAGCGGTCCGCCGATCGAGGCCCCGCTCTGCGCTCGGGTATAGGCCGATTTCTCAGGATCGAAGTAGTTGCGGGCCTGGACGTGGCGGTTGCGCAGCAGCCCGAACAGGCTTCCGTGCAATTGGCTCGTTCCGCCCTTGGTCACGATGTTGATGGCGCCGCCCGGCGCGCCGCCCAGCTCGGCCGAAAAGGTGTTGCGGTTCACCTGGAACTCCTGCACCGCCGCCTGGGTGACGGTGGACCGCACCGTTCCCGTGTCGAAGACGTTGTTCAAGCCGTCCAGCATGAAGGTGTTGTTTCGCCCGCTGCCCCCCCCGATGCCCAGCCCGGAATGCGGAGTGACCACGATCCGGCCGTCCCGATCATCGACCATGTCGTTCGTGCTGACGACTCCCGGCGTCAGCAGCGCCAGGTCCAGGTAGTCCCGCCGGTTGATGGGGAGGTTCTCGATGCGCACCGAGTCGATATGGTCGGCCTGGACCGTCTGATGGGTGTCGATCGCCGGGCGCTCAGTGACGGCTGAAACCACGATGCTCCTGGTGGCCGTGCCCAGAGTCAGCTCCGGCGAAAAGGCCGCCGTCTCTCCCACCCGCACCTCGAAGTTCTCGGCCATGTAGGGAAGAAAACCGTCCGCCTCGAAACGCAGCGTGTAAAGCCCCGACATGAGGTGGCTGAAGACATACTTGCCCAGCGGGGAGCTGACGGTCTTCCGCTCCACATCGCGTTCCTGATCGGTGGCCGTCACCGTGACGCCCGGAATGACAGCTTGCGTCTGATCGAACACGTACCCCTGGATGCCGCCGCCCTTGGTCTGGGCTCCCGACAGGGAGGCCCCGGCCAGCACCAGAATGACGGCCGCCGCCCATCGACGGCCCCCTTTGTAGAGTAGTGATGTCGATAGCATCGGGTGGCTTCCTTCGTAAGCGGAACACGGTTCCGAGAGGACAGAAATTCAGTTGAACAGCGGAATACCTGGGCCTACATTTTACGGCCTAAGTCAAGCGGGGGGCGGTTTTTTCACCGGATCTTTCCGTTTTTGGGGTATTGTTCCGCACAAAAGGAGTACCTGTGACCCGAAACCCCTTCCGGACCGGACTGCTGCGACGGATTGCGACCGCCTGCCTGGTGCTGGCGTTCCCCGCGGCGGCAGCCGGCCAGGCCGAGTTCCACTACCAGTACGGCAAGCTGGCCAACCCCTTCTCCGGCGCGCAGGAAGAAACCTCCATCCTCACGGTGCAGCATGCGACGGGGTGGCGGTTGGGAGACAGTTTCTTTTTTCTCGACATTCTGGATGATGGGCTCCAGGACGGCTTCAACGACATGGACCTCTATGGCGAATGGTACCCGACCCTGAGCCTCGGCAAGGTGTCGGGCAAGAAGTTGCAACTGGGGCCGATCCGGGATATCTCGGTCATCGGCGGCATCAACTTCGGCGCCGACGCCAACGTACTCAAATATCTTCCCGGCGTGCGAGCCTCCTGGAAGGTGCCGGGTTTTGCCTTTCTCAACACCGACGTGATGGCATACATCGACGGGAACAGCGGCGCCGCCAGCGGCGGCGCTCCCCGGACCAGCAACAGCTTCACGGTCGACGTCAATTGGGCGCTGCCTTTCCGACTGGGTGGACAATCCTTCCTGATGGGCGGTCATGCCGAGTATATCGGCGCCAGCACGGACGAGTTCGGCAACCGTGTCAAGGGGTGGGTCCTGGCCCAGCCCCAACTCACCTGGGACCTGGGAGCCGCCTTCGGAGCGGCGAACCACTTGCTGGTGGGAATCGAGTACCAGTACTGGCGCAACAAGCTGGGTGCGGAGGAAGATGAGTATGCTCCACAACTGCTGGTGATCTGGCGGTTTTGACAGATGCAGGAAATAGAGTTTGCGGCGCGACGGGGACGCACCCCCCTTTCGCCGCCGCCCGAGTTTCACCTGCCGGGGCCGCCTGCCCGTGGTCCCGCCCAGCGTCCCATTCGTATATAAAGGATGAACGACAATGGATGCTCAAGACACCTTCCGGAATACCGCCGTCCGCTATGAACCCGAAGAGAAGCCGCCGGTTTTGCTGTCGCTCGGCCTGGGTCTGCAACTGGCTGTCCTGTGTGTTGCCGGCGTCGTACTGACCCCCGCCATCGTGATTCGGGTGGCCGGAGGAACCGAAGCCTTTCTCTCCTGGGCCGTGTTCGCCGCGTTGGCCGTCAGCGGGGTCACCACGCTCGTCCAGGCGGTACGCTTGGGCCGCATCGGCGCCGGCTACGTCCTGTTGATGGGGACCTCGGGGGCGTTCATCGCTGTCTGCATCACGGCCATTGCCGAAGGAGGGCCGGCCATGCTGGCCACGCTGGTGGTCGCTTCCTCGCTCTTCCAGTTCGGCCTGGCCGCCCGGCTTTCCCTCTTCCGGAGGATCCTGACGCCGGCGGTGGCGGGGACCGTCATCATGCTGATTCCGGTGACAGTCATGCCCTTCATCTTCAAAATGCTGAACGACGTGCCGGAAGGGACCCCGTTGAGCGCCTCAGGAACCTCCGCCCTGGTGACGCTGCTGGTCATCGCCGGTTTGGCGCTGAAGGCCCGCGGCAGGCTGCGGCTATGGGCGCCGGTGGTCGGTGTGGCCGCCGGATCGGTGGTGGCCGGGTTCTATGGAATCTACGAAACCAGGCTCATCGCCGAAGCGGCCTGGATCGGGCTTCCCTCGAAAGGATGGCCGGGGCTGGATCTGAGCTTCGGACCCACCTTCTGGGCACTGCTTCCGGCGTTCGTCTTCGTGACCCTGGTGGGCGCCATCGAAACCATCGGGGACGCGGTCGCCATCCAGCGAGTCTCCCGCCGGCGAGCCCACGCCGTCGATTTCCGGGCCGTGCAGGGCGCCGTAGCTGCCGATGGATTGGGGAACCTGTTGTCCGGTCTGGCCGGCACCGTGCCGAACACCACCTATTCGAGCAGCGTATCGGTGACCGAGCTCACCGGGGTCGGAGCCCGCCGGGTCGGCATGGCGGTGGGCGCCGTGTTCATTGCGATGGCCTTTCTGCCCAAGGCGCCGGCGGTGCTGCTGGCGATTCCGGGGCCGGTCGCGGCCGCCTACATCACGGTTCTGCTGGCGATGCTGTTCGTGATCGGCATGAGGGTCGTCGTGCAGGACGGCATCGACTACCGCAAGGGGGTCGTGGCCGGGGTGGCTTTCTGGATTGGCGCGGGCTTCCAGAGCGGCGCCATATTCCCCGAGTACTTCAACGACTTCGCGGGCGGACTGCTGCAGAACGGGATGACCGCCGGCGGCTTGGCCGCCATTCTCATGACGATGTTCCTGGAGTTGACCCAGCCCCGCCGCAGACGGATGGAGACCGAGTGCCACCTGGACGCCCTGCCCAGGATCCAGGAGTTCCTCAAGTCTTTCGCCGCGGACAACGGCTGGGCGCAGGCAATGCGGAACCGGCTGGACGCGGCTGTCGAGGAAACCCTGGCGACACTGTTTCATCGGGGAGATTCCGAGGAGAAGCGAGAGCCGCGCCGACTTCAGTTGGTGGCATTCAGGGAGAACGGCGGCGCCGTCCTGGAACTGATCGCCTCCAGCCGAGACGAACAGAACCTTCAGGATCGAATCGCCCTGCTGGGCCGATACGCCGAGGGTCCGGCGGTCGAACGGGAAATCTCGCTGCGGTTGCTGCGGCACGTCGCCTCCTCCATACGTCACCAGCAGTACCACAACACCGACATTGTCACCATCCGGGTGAAGGCTCCGCAGCCGGAGGCCGGTCAAGCCTCCGACAGCGAGTCCACCGAGGCCGAATAGCGGCCTTCAGCTCGCCGGCGCCCACGACTCCATTGTCAGGACCCAACAGCAGACCGGGACGCCGCGCACCGAAGATCAGTCCCACGCCGTTGCAAGCATACGACGCCATTGCCGAAGAGTACCGGGACTCCAAGCAACTGCCGTTCCGGGAGCACCTGGAACGGCATACCCTGTTCCAACTGCTGGGTGACGTGCGCGGGAAAACGGTCCTGGACATGGCCTGCGGCGAAGGATTCTACACCCGCCTGCTCAAGCGAGCGGGCGCCTCGGCGGTCACCGGCGTCGACATTTCCGCGGAAATGATTCAACTGGCCGAGGACCAGGAGGCCCGACATCCGCTCGGTTGCAGGTACGTGCAGGCGGACGCGGCGGCGTTCCGGCCCGAAGGACCGGTCGACCTGGTGGTGGCCATGTACCTGTTCAACTATGCCCGAACCGCCGAGCAGCTCGCACGATTTTGCCGGGCCTGCCATGACGCCCTGAGACCGGGCGGCTGCCTTGTCGGCGTCAACGACAACGTGCGGAATGTCCCGCCCGGCACGGCCTCGCTGACAAAATACGGCCTGGATAGATCCTGCCCCAATCCGCCGGCCGAGGGAGATGCCATCCGCTACACCATCACCAATGCCAACGGACGCCGGTTCCGGTTCGACAACTTCTACCTCACACCCGAGACCTACGGGGCCGTGTTCCGCAAGGCGGGATTTCGGGAATTTCGCTGGGTGGACCTTTGGCTGTCCCCCTCCCAGAGGGGCAATCCCTTCTGGGACGATTTCCTGAGCAATCCTCCCATCGCCGCCTTCACGGCCACCCGGTGAGCAACCGGGCCGCTTGCCCCCAGCGAATTGACTGCGGGCGGAGCCCTGTTGCGACGCCGCGTTGGCCCCCTTCGGATCGACTGCGGGCGGAGCACTTTCGCGGCGCCGCGTCGGCCCCCCTCCGGCTCGAAGACGGGCTTCGCCCTCTCGCCGACTCCCCCTCAAGGGGGGAGTGATTTGTTTTTTGGAAGCCGTGCTTTCGGGGACGCAGCTCTTGATTCGCCGCATACGCGGCCAGGGGGGTGCAGAACTCACACGACCCCGGGCGTCCGCCCCCCAAGTTCCGCGGAACGTCGTTCAAGAAACTCGAGTATCACTCCCCCCTTGAGGGGGAGTCGCAGAAGTCGAGCCGAATGGCGAAGGCTTCTGCGGTGGGGGGTTCGCACAAGCAGCGCCCAATGGCGCGGTCTTGTGCGCCGTCGCGGGTACGCACGAGCCAAGTTAAAGGCGAAGTCTTCTGCGGTGAGGGGCCAACGCCGAGGCCTCATCCAGGGGACGCCCGCACCCCAAGGCCGTCAGGAGTCGCAGAAGTCGAGCCGCAGGAAAAGGCCGATCCGGTGGGGGGATCGCACAAGGCGAGCCAAAGGCGAGATCTTGTGCGCCGTCGCGAGTACGCGCCAGCCA
>JAJECY010000015.1 GCA_022821775.1 Acidobacteriota bacterium | reverse complement strand
CGGAGTGTTTTTCGAGTCGGCCAGCGCCAAGACCTACTTCCTGGGGAAGATCATCCCCTATCGGGGGTCCTGGGTGGAATTCGAATACGATCAGAAGAACATCCTTTACGTTCGGATCGACCGAAAGCGGAAGTTCCTGGGGTCCATCTTCTTGCGGGCCCTCGGCCTGAAGAACGACGAGGAGTTGATCGGCACTTTCTATCAGACCGATACCGTAGGCGTGGCCGAGCGCCGGCTACTGTGGAATGTTTCGAAACGCCTGATCGGAATGAAGATTTCCCATGACGTGGTTCATCCCGAAACCGGGGACGTGCTGAGCCATGCCGGCAAGAGAATCTCCCACAGCCAATACAATCACATCACCAAGGCCGGGATCGGCCAGGTAGAGGTCAGCGCCCACGATCTTGAGGGATATTTCACCGCGGCTGACGTGGTGAATCCCGAGACCGGGGAAGTGCTCATTGAAGCCAATGAAGAGCTCAAGGTGGCCGATGTTGCGGAAATCATCGATGCCGGCATTCCCCGCTTTTCCGTTTTCGAGCCGGAGCGAGACGATGTGGGGGTGGTGCTCAGCCAGACGATCAAGAAGGACAGCATCAAGACGTCCAAGGAGGCCTTGATCGAGATCTACCGCAAGCTCCGTCCCGGGGATCCTCCCACGCTGGAAACAGCCACCAATCTGTTTCAAGGGATGTTCTTCGATCCTCGCAAGTATGATTTCTCCAGAGTGGGCCGCCTGAAATTCAACATCAAGCTGGATCTCGATACTCCGCTGGAGAAACGCACGCTGGATCCCAACGACTTCTACGCCGTCATCGCCTACCTCCTGAAGCTGCGGAAGAGCATCGGAAACGTCGACGATATCGATCACTTGGGCAATCGACGGGTACGAGCCGTGGGCGAGCTGCTGGAGAACCAGTTTCGAATCGGCCTGGTGCGCATGGAACGGGCGATCAAGGAAAAGATGTCCGTCTACCAGGAGATCTCCACCGCCATGCCCCACGATCTGATCAATGCCAAGCCGGTGATGGCGGCGGTGCGAGAGTTTTTCGGTTCAAGCCAGTTGTCTCAGTTCATGGATCAAACCAATCCCTTGTCGGAGATCACCCACAAGCGGCGTCTGTCCGCGTTGGGTCCGGGGGGATTGAGTCGAGAGAGAGCCGGATTCGAGGTCCGGGACGTTCACACCACCCACTATGGTCGGATCTGTCCCATTGAAACTCCCGAGGGGCCCAACATCGGGTTGATTTCTTCGCTGAGTTGCTATGCCCAGATCAACGAATTCGGATTCATCGAAAGCCCCTACCGCAAAGTGAAGGACGGGCGGGTGGTGGATTACGTCACCGTCACCAACAGCGGGGACTCCGATCTCACGCTCGGGCAACATCTCGAACGATCGGAGGTCGAAGAGAACAACCGCCGGCTCCGAAGCAAAAACAAGCGACGGGTCGAATTCGAGCCCTATTCCTTCTGCCTGACTGCCTGGGAAGAAGACCGCTATGTCATCGCTCAGGCCAATCTGGAACTGGACTCCGAGGGACAGATCGCAACCCCCTTGGTGAATGCGCGGCAAGCCGGCAACTTCGTGCTCAAGAACCGGGAAGAGATCGACTACATCGACGTTTCTCCCAAGCAGTTGGTCAGTGTGGCTGCGTCACTGATCCCCTTCCTGGAGAACGACGATGCCAACCGCGCCCTGATGGGGTCCAATATGCAGCGGCAGGCGGTGCCTCTCCTGCGGGCCGAGGCGCCCTACGTGGGCACCGGAATGGAACGGGTCACGGCTCACGATTCCGGGGCCGTTGTGCTGTGCCGGCGGTCGGGCGTGGTGGACAGCGTCGACTCCGAGCGGATTATCGTCAGGGTTGAAACGGGAGAGAACGGCCAACTTTCTCGAGAGGTTGGAGCTGACATTTATCAACTCAAGAAGTTTCGACGCTCGAACCAGAACACCTGCATCAACCAGAAGCCGATCATCGCCAAGGGTGACCGGGTGCAGGCCGGACAGGTCCTGGCCGACGGGCCCTGCACCGACCTGGGAGAGCTGGCCCTGGGCCGGAATGTCCTGGTCGGATTCATGCCCTGGCGAGGCTACAATTTCGAGGATGCAATCCTGGTCAGCGAGCGACTCATCAGGGACGACTACTACACTTCCATCCACATCGAAGAGTTTGAAATCGAGGCCCGCGATACCAAGCTGGGGCCCGAGGAGATCACGCGGGATATTCCCAACGTGAGCGAGAGCTTTCTGCGGGACCTGGACGAAAGCGGGATCATTCGTATCGGGGCCAGCGTCAAGCCAGGCGACGTCATTGTGGGCAAGGTCACTCCCAAGGGCGAAACCCAGTTGACTCCCGAGGAAAAGCTGCTGAGAGCCATCTTCGGGGAGAAGGCGGGCGATGTGCGCGATGCTTCTCTCATCACGCCGCCTGGGATTGAAGGCGTGGTGGTGGACGTCAAGGTCTTTTCTCGGAAGGGCCAGGAGAAGGACGAGCGAGCCAAGACTATTGAGGACCACGAAATCGAGCGAATCGAGAGGAATCTCAACGATGAAATGCGGATTCTGACCGGTGAGCGCAACAAGCGCATTTGCGAACTGCTGGAGGGGGAGGTTCTAACCGCCGATCTGCTCCACGAGAGGAGCCGAAAACGAATTCTGGCGCGCCGCACACGGTTGAGCCGGGAGATCATTCAACGCCTGGGAGCCAGGGATCTGGGTCGGGTCAAGATTGGCCGCAAGGATTCGAAACTGAAGTCCCAGATCCTGCAAATCGAGAAAATGACGCAACGGCAGATCGAAGTGCTTCAGGCCCTTCACGAGGATAAATTGTCCAAGTTGAAGAAGGGTGACGAGTTGCCACCCGGAGTCATCAAGCTGGTCAAAGTCTATGTGGCCATGAAACGGAAGCTCTCGGTGGGCGACAAAATGGCCGGGAGGCATGGCAACAAGGGAGTCATCGCGCGGATTTTGCCTGAAGAGGATATGCCCTATCTGCCGGACGGGACTCCCGTCGAAATCGTCTTGAACCCCTTGGGCGTTCCCTCCCGCATGAATGTGGGACAAATCCTGGAAGCCCACCTGGGGTGGGCCGCCAGGGCTCTGGGGTTGCATTTTTCCACGCCCGTATTCGACGGCGCCACGGAGCGGGAAATCAAATCCCAGTTGGACGGCGCCCGGCTTCCCCTTTCCGGGAAGACTTACTTGTGTGACGGGCTGACGGGAGAACGCTTCGAGCAGAAGGTCACCGTGGGCTATATCTACATGCTGAAGCTCTCTCACCTGGTGGATGACAAGATTCATGCCCGCTCCATCGGACCCTACTCACTCATCACCCAACAGCCTCTGGGTGGCAAGGCTCAGTTCGGAGGCCAGCGATTCGGAGAGATGGAGGTTTGGGCGCTGGAGGCTTATGGCGCCGCACACATCCTGCAGGAGCTGTTGACCGCCAAAGCCGACGATGTCTACGGTCGAGCCAAGATCTACGAGGCCATTGTCAAGGGGGAGGCAGCCATCGAGCCCGGCTTGCCGGAATCCTTCAACGTCTTGATTCGCGAGCTGCAGAGTCTCTGTCTGGATGTGGAGTTGCTGAAGAAGTACGAGGAAAATTAGGGGCGAAAGGCAGTCTTTTTCGTGGGCTTGCCGATGGGTGGCCCGGGGCTGAGGCCGCAAGGCATTACCAACTACGGGAGTCGGCTTCTCAAGGAGGCGATCGTGTTTGGACCAAACCCTCATGACAGGGGAAACTTCACCGCTGATTTTGACAGCATCCGGATCAGCCTGGCTTCGCCGGACACGATTCGATCGTGGTCCAAGGGTGAAGTCACCAAACCTGAGACCATCAATTACCGAACCTTCAAGCCGGAGCGGGACGGTCTGTTCTGCGCCAAGATCTTCGGCCCCGTCACTGATTGGGAGTGCCTCTGCGGAAAGTACAAGAGGATGAAGCACCGGGGAGTGATCTGCGACAAGTGCGGGGTCGAGGTCACTCTGTCCAAGGTTCGGCGGGAGCGTCTCGGCCACATCGAATTGGCCAGCCCCTGCTCGCATGTCTGGTTCTTCAAGGGATTGCCCAGTCGGATCGGGCATCTGCTGGACCTGAGCCTGAGGGAGTTGGAGCGTATCCTCTATTTCGAGGCCTACGTGGTTCTGGATCCCGGCGACACTCCCCTGAACGAAAAGGAAGTCCTTGGCGAAGACAAGTACCGCCAAATGATGGAAGAGTATCCGGGAAAGTTCACCGCCCTGATGGGGGCCGAGGCGATCAAGCAGCTCCTGAAACAGATCGATGTCGAGGACCTGTCCATCGATCTCCGCTATCGAATGAAGTCCGAGACCTCCCAGCAGAAAAAGCTCAAGTTCTCAAAACGCCTGAAGGTGGTGGATGCCTTTCGAAAGTCGGGGAACAAGCCGGAATGGATGATTCTGGACGTGATTCCGGTGATCCCGCCGGAGCTTCGCCCGCTGGTGCCCCTGGATGGAGGGCGGTTCGCCACTTCCGATCTGAATGATCTCTACCGGCGGGTAATCAATCGCAACAATCGGTTGAAGAAGCTGATCGAGTTGCACGCGCCCGACGTGATTGTTCGCAATGAAAAGCGAATGCTGCAGGAAGCCGTGGATGCCCTCTTTGACAACGGCCGGAGGGGGCGCGTGCTGCGCGGCGCCAACAATCGCCCCCTGAAGTCCCTCTCGGACACGTTGAAGGGCAAACAGGGCCGCTTCCGCCAGAACCTGCTGGGGAAGCGCGTGGACTACTCCGGACGATCGGTGATCGTGGTGGGGCCCGACCTCAAATTGCATCAGTGCGGACTCCCCAAACGGATGGCTCTGGAGCTCTTCAAGCCCTTTATCTTCAATCGGCTGGAACAGGACGGGCACTGCACCACCATCAAGGCTGCCAAAGAAATGGTAGAGCAGCAGGACCCCATCGTGTGGGACATCCTGGAGGAAGTCATTCGGGAACATCCCGTTTTGCTCAATCGTGCGCCCACCCTGCACCGTTTGGGGATTCAGGCCTTCGAGCCCATTCTGGTCGAGGGAAAGGCCATCCAGATCCACCCCTTGGTGTGCACGGCCTTCAACGCCGATTTCGATGGGGATCAGATGGCGGTTCACATCCCCCTGTCGCCGGAAGCCCAGATCGAAGCTTCGGTTTTGATGCTTTCTGCCAACAACATCTTGTCGCCCTCGAACGGCATTCCGATCGCCGTTCCCTCCCAGGACGTGGTTCTGGGTTGTTATTACCTGACCATGTCCAAACCGAGGACCCGGGGAGAGGGACGAGCATTCGGCAGCAGTGAGGAAGTGTTGCTGGCCTTGGAGATGGGTGAGGTGGAGACCCTCACTCCCATTCGCTTTCGCTACAGCGGGGAGGTGATCGACCTCAGCAACGCTTATGACGACCAGAGCGTTCTGCACACCGAAGTCATCACTCTGAAGCGAGACTTCATCAATACGACCGTGGGTCGGGTCATCCTCAACGATCATCTTCCCCAGGCTTTTCCGTTTGTGAACGGGCTGCTCAAGAAAAAGGGTTTGTCCCAACTGGTGCAGTATTGCTATTTGAGATTGGGCCTGGAGAAGACCGTCCAGGTGCTGGACGAAATCAAGGCCCTTGGTTTCTCGTACGCCACCAAGGCCGGAATTTCCATCGGGGTCGAGGACTTGCTCATTCCGGATGCAAAATCCAGGCTGGTGGACAATGCTGAATCGGAGGTTCTCAGCGTCGAGGGACAATATCAGGAAGGGGCTATCACCAAGGGGGAGCGGTACAACAAGGTGATCGAAATCTGGTCCGACGTCACCGAGAAGGTTGCCGACGAGATGATTCACGGAATCGAACGGAAGAACCAGGAAGGAAAGGAGTTCAATCCGATTTACATCATGGCGGATTCCGGGGCCCGAGGTTCCAAACAGCAGATCCGCCAGTTGGCGGGGATGCGCGGCCTGATGGCCAAGCCTTCGGGCGAGATCATCGAAACCCCCATCAAGGCCAATTTCCGGGAGGGATTGACCGTGTTGCAGTACTTCATCTCGACCCACGGGGCTCGTAAAGGGTTGGCCGACACCGCCCTGAAGACGGCCGACTCGGGGTACCTCACCCGGCGTCTGGTCGATGTGGCCCAGGACGTGATCATCTCGGAGGAAGACTGCGGAACGTTGGATGGCATTTGGGTTGGACCCATCGTGGAGAGCGGTGAAATTATTGAGCCGCTCCGGGATCGAATCGTGGGTCGGGTGTCGTTGGAGGACATCAAGGACTACGAGGGCAACACCATTGTCGGCGTCAACCAGGAGATCACCGAGGGCTTGGCCAGTGAAATACAAGGGGCTGGAGTGGAACGGGTCAAGATCCGGTCGGTGCTCACCTGCGAATGCCGGCGGGGAGTGTGCGTTAGGTGTTACGGCCGCAACCTGGGCACGGGCAACATGGTTGAGCTGGGTGAATCCGTGGGAGTTATTGCCGCTCAGTCCATCGGGGAGCCGGGCACTCAGTTGACCATGCGCACTTTCCACATCGGGGGGGCCGCCAGTCGGGTTTCGGAGCAGTCCACCCTGGAAGCCCGCAACGGCGGACTGATTCGTTTCATCAATCTGGCCACCGTGCGCAACAAGCAGGGGGATCTGGTCGTCATGAATCGTAATGGTCTGATCGCGGTTGTGGATGAAAAGGGCCGCGAGAAAGAACGCTACTCGGTCGTGTACGGCGCCAAGATCAAGGTCGAAGAAGGTCAGGCAGTGCAGGTCGGGGAAGAGCTGGTGGAGTGGGACCCCTATACCTATGCCATTCTCACCGAAGCGGGCGGGTTCATCCAGTTCAAGGATCTGTTGGAAGGTGTGACCATGGAGGATGAAGTGGATGAGGTCACCAGCCTGTCCCACTGGATGGTGACCGAGTCGCAGGATGAGAAGCGACAGCCTCAGATCATCATCAAGAATAGCGACGGCAAGGGCGGAACCAAGGCCCGGACGGTGAAGAAGTATCTCATGCCTTCCCGAGCCCACCTGATGGTGGCCGACGGCGAAGAGGTGCACCCCGGCGACGTCCTGGCCAAGATTCCCAGAGAAACGACCAAGACCAAGGATATTACCGGAGGGTTGCCCCGTGTCGTGGAATTGTTTGAGGCTCGCAAACCCAAGGAAACTGCAGTCATCACCGAGATCGATGGCGTGGTGAAATATGGCGATATCTCAAAGGGAACTCGCAAGATTTCAGTAACCAGCGACAACGGGATGGAGAGGGAGTACTCCTTGCCCCGGGGAGTTCACATCAACGTACAGGAGGGGGATACGGTTCGAGCCGGAGAGCCCCTCATGGATGGTCCCCGGAACCCCCACGATATTTTGGCCGTGCTCGGAGAAAAGGAACTGCAGTCCTACCTGGTCAATGAAATCCAGGAGGTTTACCGGTTGCAGGGCGTCAATATCAATGACAAGCACATTGAAGTGATTGTTCGCCAGATGATGCGCTGGGTAAAGATCGAGGATGTCGGAGACACCGAGTTTCTGCTGGAGGAGCAGGTGGACAAATTCCGCTTTCAGGAGGAGAACGAACGAACCATCGCGGCTGACGGCAAGCCTGCCGAGGGACGCCCCCTGCTGTTGGGGATTACCAAGGCTTCGCTTTCAACCGACTCCTTTATCTCGGCGGCTTCCTTCCAGGAGACCACCCGGGTCCTGACCGAGGCCTCCATCAGCGGAAAGGTGGATTACCTGCGGGGCCTGAAGGAAAATGTCATTATGGGGCGGCTGATTCCCGCGGGGACGGGTATGGACTACTACCGGAACGTGAAACTGCAGTCCGACGTCCCGGAGGAGCCGGAGTTGACAACAGACGGTGAAGTCGAGGAAGAAAGGCCTGCCTTTGTTGAAGAAGCGGTCAGGAATCACGTAACGACGTAGCCTGCATACCTCTATCGTCGTTGTTTCGCCCTACCCGTCACCCTGATCCTTCTCGGAAGCTGCCTTGGCCCGCTCGATGATCTTGTCCGAGATCTGAGCCGGAACGATCTCGTAGTGAGAAAACTCCATGGTGTAATCCCCCCGGCCCTGGGTCATTGAAGTGAGGGTGGGCGCATAGGAGAGCATCTCGGCCATCGGTACCTGGGCCTTGATGATCTGCGAGCCTGGACGTGAGTCCATTCCCTGCACCCTGCCGCGCCGGGAATTCAGGTCTCCCATCAAATCTCCGGCATAGGCCTCCGGCGCATAGACTTCCACGTTCATGATCGGTTCCAGCAGGGCCGCCGAAGCCTGCTCCATGGCTTTCTTGAAAGCCAGCGATCCCGCTATTTTGAACGCAAGCTCCGAGGAATCCACGTCGTGGTAGGACCCGTCATAGAGCGTTATCTTGAAATCGACCACCGGGTATCCCGCCAGGTAGCCGCGGGAGGCTGATTCCAGGATCCCTTTTTCGACAGCCGGGATGTAGTTCCTGGGGATGGCTCCTCCAAAGATTTCATTCACGAACTCAAATTCTTCTCCTCGAGCCAGGGGCTCCATGCGGATCTTGCAGTCACCGTATTGTCCGTGGCCGCCCGACTGTTTCTTGTGCCTACCCTGAACGTCCGCTCTTCCCCGAATGGTTTCCCGGTAGGGGATCTTGGGCGGCTTCAACCCGACGTCAACGGAAAACCGCTTTTTCAGGCGTGACACGATAATTTCGATGTGTAGCTGTCCCATGCCCGACAGCAGCATCTCGTTGGTCTGCTGGTCCCGGCCGAAGCGCAAGGTGGGGTCTTCTTCCAGAATCTTGTGGAGCGCGTTGCTGATCTTGTCCTCGTCTCCCCGCGACTTGGGCGCCACGGCGAAAGAGATCAGCGGTTCCGGGAAGTCCAGATTGTCGTACAGAATGGAGTTGTCTTTGTCCCCCAGCGTGTTTCCGGTGACGGTTTCCTTGAGCTTCGCCACCACGCCGATATCTCCGGGAAACAGTCTGGAGACTTCCACGGCGGATTTGCCTTGAGGGACGGACAGGTGAGAGAGTCTCTCCGAGAGATCCCGGTTGAAGTTGGACAAGGTGGCGTCGTTGTCCACGACTCCGGAGACCACCTTGAGATAGGAGAGTCTTCCTGCGAAGGGGTCCGCCACCGTCTTGAAGACATAAGCCGAGACCGGCTCACTCTCTTTACCCTGGCGTTGGCCCGAGCCCTCTCCGTCGCCTCCGAGTCGCAGTGTCGATTCGTCGGGAGAAGGCAGATAATCGACCAGGGCGTCCACCAGGTCGCCGGTTCCCACGTTCAGCAGGCCCGAGTAGCAGTAGACGGGCATAATCAGTCGCTCCGCAATAGCTCGCTTCAATCCCGGAACCAGGTCCTCGTTGGGAATGGTGCCCTGATCGAAAAACTGCTCCATCAATTGGTCGTCGCCCTCGGCAACCATTTCCACAATCGTCTCGTGCCCCTTTTCGGCGGCTTCCTTGAGAGACTCGGGAATTTCAATGGGCGTTCCCTTCCCAGCGCCGCCCGGCTCATATCCGGTCGCCTTCAACGCGACCAAATCGATCACGCCGCTGAAGTTCTTTTCCTTGCCGATGGGCATCTGCATCGGAATGACCGTGCGGCCGAAGTGTTCCTGCAGGAGGGAGATCCCGCGTTCGAAATCCGCGTTCTCGCGATCGAGCTTGTTCAGGACAAAGGCAACCGGCAGATCAAACTCCCCGGCGAACTGGAACACCTTTTCGGTTTGAACCTCAACCCCGGCCACGGCGTCGACCACGATGAGAGTCGACTCCGCCACCCGCATGCTGTTGCGAGCGTCTTGAACAAAAATGCCCTTTCCCGGGGTGTCCAGAAGGTTGATCTTGGTTTTGCCTCTTTCCATGAAGGCGAGGCCGGTGGAAATGCTGATTTTTCGTTCGATCTCCTCCGGATCATAGTCGGTGAGGGTGGTCCCTTCGTCGACCCGTCCCAGCCGATTGCCAACGCCGGCCGCGTAGAGACAGCCTGCGACCAGCGAAGTCTTCCCCGAGGACCCGTGTCCTGTCACGGCGACGTTGCGTATATCCGCAGGCGAATAGACCTTCATGGTGAAATCCTTTCCGAATAGGGCATGACCGCTGCCGGCCTGGAACGGGCCGCAAAAAGCCTGGATGCTACCATACCCCGCGGGACCCGGGCAACCGGGGCCAACTGCTGCAGGCGGCCGTTTTTGGACGGGTTGCGCTCCTTTTTGCAAACCCATTTTCAGGCAGGTTCCGCCCCGCCCCGTCGTATGGGACGGCGACGCGCCTAGGAGAAGAGTGGAGAGTGAAGAGTGGAGAGTGAAAAGCTACTTGATCGATACGCGAAGCATCTCGTCGGTCTCGGCGCAGTCCTTCAAGTAAGTCTGGACCCCGCCCCCCGCGACGGGGCGAATCATCCAAAG
>JAJECY010000279.1 GCA_022821775.1 Acidobacteriota bacterium | reverse complement strand
AGCAGATAGCGCATCACTCGAAGGCTTTGTCCAGGGCAGGCCGGACCTGATGCCCCTGCTGTTTACGCCCTTCGGCCAAGAAATCCTTTGAGAACTGCCCTTCAATGGCATCGAGCCAGGCCCAATCAGTGGCGACAGGCTCAAGGACGACGCACACCCCCTGCTTGCGGATGCGGACTTCCTTGCCTCCCATGCGGAATTCCTTGGGCAGGCGAACGGCCTGAGAGCGTCCGGACCAAAACAATTTCGCCGTCTTAGACATGGGGAACTCCCTGGCTAATGGTATATAGCATAGTAATATATCACGACCCTGGTGGACGGGCAAGGGTCTCCTCCAATACGGCGGAGCTGACTGCCTGCAACCGCATCCTCACTTCGGACCAGGAGGCGTCGAATCCGGCCGCGGGTTCCGCTGGACTGGACGAAGGGGTACAATCCGTTTCCATCGGCGTGTCTACCGGGCGGTGCGGACGAAGGCCGCCTGGAGGGCCTTGTCGGGATGGCGGCCCCTTGGGTCGGGTTCCGGGCAACAGCGTCTCCTGGGTACGGATCGACAGAGAATCACCGGAACGACAAGTTGCCACAGAACAGGAAATGAGCGCCGGCGGCCGTCCCGTGCGTCGTTATTATCCCGTCGTTTGAGAACCTCCGGAGAGACCATGGACCAGGAAGTCGGCGGCAGGCCCACAAAAGAGCCCGGCGGCAAGCGTGGCCGCCGACTGTCCCTGGTCGACACCGACGTTCACAACCAGCCCCGTTCCTGGGACGATCTCAAGCCCTATCTGCCCGCCGGAATGCGGCAGCGCGGATTCCCCATTCCGGATACGGCCGGCACCGGTTACGCCAATCCGATCGGGGTGCTGCGGCGCGATGCCTTTCCCCCCAGGGGCGGGCCTCCCGGCTCCTGCTACCGGACGATGCGCAAGCAACTGCTGGACGCCTACGACATCGACTACGCCATCCTGACGGGCGCCGAGATCGTGGGCATCGGCACCTCGGCAGACTACTACTACGCCCCGGTGATGGCTGCAGCCTACAACGACTGGCTGATCGAGGCCTGGCTCGGCGAGGACCCGCGCCTGTTCGGCTCCCTGGTGCTCGCACCCCAGAACCCGGCCGCGGCGGCCCGGGAAATCCGCCGGCTGGGCGGGCACCCGCGCATCAAGCAGACCATCATGACCTCGGCCTCCCGCATCCCCTACGGGAACCCCTTCTACCACCCCATCTACCAGGCTGCCCAGGAATGCAACCTGCCGGTGGCGATACATCCCGGCCACGAGGGATCGGGGATCTCCGGGCCGCCCAGCTCGGCCGGATACCCATCCAGCTATTTCGAGAAACACACCAACATCAGCCAGAGCTATATGGCCCAACTGGTCAGCCTGGTCTCTGAAGGGGTATTCGAGAAGTTTCCCAGGCTCAAATTCGTCTGCATCGAAGGCGGCTTCGGCTGGGTCCCCCACTTGATGTGGCGCTTCGACAAGAACTACAAGGCCCTGCGGATTCAAACCCCCTGGCTGAAGCGCCTGCCCAGCGAGACCATTCTGGACCACGTGCGCTTCACCAGCCAGCCCATCGAGGAGCCTCCCAGAACTTCACAATTGCTGGAGCTGTTCGAGATGATGCGGGCCGACCGTGTCCTGATGTTCGCCAGCGACTACCCCCACTGGGACTTCGATTCTCCTTTCGCGGCCTTTCCCAAGGTCCCAAGAGAATTGGGTGAACGCATTTTCTGGCGAAACGCCCAGGAACTTTACGGCTTGGAGAGCCAGGCCCCGCAGATCGAGGAGCGAGGGAATGGCTAAGCGGTACAGGGTATGCACCACCGAGGAATTGCAGCCGGGAGAGCGAAAGATCGTGGATGCCGGCGGGCGATCGATCGGCGTCTTCAACGTCGGCGGCAGCTACCATGCGCTGCTGAACCTCTGTCCCCACCAGAGAGGCCCCCTCTGCCTGGGGCAGGTGACCGGCACCATGCTTCCCTCCCCGGTCGGGGAGTTTCGCTACGGCCTGGAGGGCCGGATCATCCGCTGCCCCTGGCACGGGTGGGAGTTCGATCTGACCACCGGCAAGTCGGTCTTCAAGCCGGAGGGGGTGAAGCTGAAGGTCTATCGGGTGACGGTGGAACCCGCCTGTCCGGGATCCGAGGCAGAGAATGAGCCCAGGGTGGAGACCTTTCCGGTGACGGTGGAACGCCAATGGATCGTTCTGCACGTCTGACAGGCCGCCTTCACACGAGCGTCTTCAGGTAGGTAATGCCTTGCCGGACCGATTCGTCGTACTCCTCGGCGCTGAGCACGCCCGAGCCGTGGTCCTGCAGGAATTTCAGCATGTCGGCGGAAACCTCTCCCGACCCGGCCTCCTTCCGCACTCCAAGGGGGGTTCGATCGATGGGATTGACAAACTCCTGGGTGAGGTAGGAATCATACCCCACCTCGCGCAGGGTCCGGATCACCGCTTCCCAGTCGTAGCTTCCCTGTCCCGGCGGCCGCCGGTTGTTATCGGCCACGTGGAAGTCGATCAGGCGCGAGCCCACGTTGCGTATGGCCTGCAGGGGATCGACTTCCTCGATGTTCATGTGAAAGGCATCCAGCGCCACGCCCACTTCCGGTCCCACCTCGTCGGCCAAGGCCAGGGCCTGGTCGTGGCGGTTGATGAAATGGGTCTCGAACCGGTTCAGGGCCTCGACGCCGACGCGAATACCGCGCTCGGCCGCATATTCGGCAATCCGGCGGACCCCTTCGATGCCCCAGCGCCACTCCTGGTCCGGACCGGCCACCCGGGCGAGCCGGTTGCACTCGCTGGGGAAAATCACGAAAATCGACCCGCCAAGCTCATGAACCATGCGCACGCAGGCCTGCATGTATTTCACCGTTTCGGCCCGAACCGATGCCTCCTCGGAAACCAGGTCCCTTCCCGGCATCATGATGCTGTGTGAGCCCCAGCAAGCCAACCGGTACTTTTCCAGCAATCGGGCGACCTGGCTTGTATCATATTGGGTCGGTTCTCCACTGATCTCGATCCCGTCGTAACCGAGGCGGTGGAGGCGCTCGATAGTGGTTTCAATGGGTTCCTGGCGCATCCAGTTGTGCATGGCGAATTTCATGGCAGGGTTCCTTTCACATTCGGTTTGGCCGGAACTGCATTATCTCAATAGCGGACGGCCGCCCGCAAGGAACACTCCTTGCCGGGGTGCGCGCCGGCGCCCGTTTCCGAACCTCGACATCGGGTTCTTTCCGTGAGCAACCAGCAACCCTCCATCGTGGTGGTGGGCGCCGGGTTCGCCGGAGCGGCCACGGCCTTTCACCTGACCCGCATGGGCATGGAACGGGTCACCATCCTGGAACAGGAAGAGGTTCCCGGGATGCACGCCTCTGGACGAAACGCGGCCATGGTCCGCCAGGTGGTGCCCAACGAGTCCATTGCCGCCCTGGCCCGGGGGGGAGCGGCCTTCCTTCGCCACCTGCCCCGGGATTGGCCGCTCGAAACCGACTTCGAGCAGAACGGCTCCTTTTTGCTCGCCTCGGCCGGGGACTCGGCCAGGCTGAAGCAGGACGGCGACCGCAGCCGCGAACGAGGCGTACCGGCGGAATGGTGGCCCATCGAGCGCATTGTCGAGGCCGTGCCGATCCTGGAGGGCTCTCCGGCCGAAGGGGGTTTGTGGTGCCCGACCGATGGAGTGGTCGACATCCACGGCTTGCTGCAAGGTTATCTGAAGGCGGCAGCCTCTGCCGGTGCCCGGTTGAGGACTTCAAGCGGCCTGCGACGGGTTGTGGTCCGCCAGGGCAAAATTTGCGCCATCCAAACGGAATCTGACGAATTATCGGCCGATGTGGTGGTCAACGCGGCCGGAGCCTGGGCCCGACAAGTCGGTCAATTGGCGGGGGCCTCGGCGGTTCCGCTGGTTCCCTACCGCCGCCATCTGTTCGTGACCAAGCCTCTGGACTGGGTTGAGCCTCAATGGCCCATTGTCTGGGACCTCAGCCGGGACCTCTACTTTCGCCCCGAATCGGGAGGCCTTCTGCTCTGCCCGTGTGACGAAGTAGCTCAAGAAGCCGGGCCGGCGGCAGACGATCCGGCAGCCCTGCAGATGCTGGCCGACAAAGTGACCCGCAATTACTCCAGGCTGTCCGACCTGCCCATTCGACGGTCCTGGGCCGGACTCAGAACCCTGGCTCCCGACGGTCGATTCGTGGTGGGATGGGACTCTTCGGTGGGGGGGTTCTTCTGGCTGGCCGGGCTGGCGGGACACGGTGTGGCCACCAGCTACTCGGTGGGGCTTCTGGCCGCCAGCCTGGTCCTGCAAGAGTCTCACGGCGCGGCCCCCGCCGCGTTTCGCCCGGATCGGTTTCTCTGAAGACCGGATGAGTGGCGTCCCGGCTTCCCGGAACTACCTCAAGTCGAGGCTGACCTTCACCACCTCGGAACTCTCGGTGACGGTGAACTTGGCGCGCTCCCACTTGGGACCGCCCAACCCCACCGGCGGGTTGTTGGACATCCCCCAAGGCTCCTTCGGAAGACCCAGCCAGTTGTCGGTCATATATCCGTCTTCGTCAAAATCCTGCAGCACCTGTACCGCGTAATCCCCCGGGGCCACATCCTTGAACTCATACTGAACCGACTTGCCCAACGGCTTGACGAGAGCTTTCATCAAGGGCTTTTTCAACTTCCGCCGCATCAGAAACTGCTCCTTGTTGACCAGCGTAATGAGCAACACTCCCTTTCCGGGCCTGACCTTGTTGACGGTGACAGCCACGCCGGAGCCCGCAAGCAAGGGACTTGCGCTGAACAAGGCAAGCGGCGCAAGGACCACGCAAACGAGCATGAAGCGCCTGGCAACTTTCCACCTGTCACTCATCATTCTCCACTCTCCACTCTCCACTCTCCACTCTTCACTCTCCACTCTCTACCGCCGCGGCGTGGCGGCCCGCCTTGGGATCGCCGGCCACCAGGACCGTTCCATCCTCAGGGTCCACCTGAAGCATGACCGGACTGGCCACCCGATCCACGAACTGCAGGCGGTGGCCGCGGCCCTCGAGATCGTCGGCGACTGCCTTGTCGGTGCCCTCGTAGAGGCTCAGGCTTCCCAACTGGGGAGCAGGCTGGCTGAAGGACCCGGTGTGGTGAGCGGTGGCGAAGCGTGGAACGGTGACGGCCCGGGCCGGCTTCATCCCGAACTCGATGGCGTCCAGCAGCAGTTGCAGGCTCACCTGGTCCTGGTGATCGCCCCCGGCCACGCTGATGGCGATGACCGGCTTGCCCTGCTTGAGAACGATGGTGGGCGTCAGTGTTATACGGGGCCGTTTGCCGGGAGCCACCACGTTGGGGTGGTCCTCCCAGGTATTCAGGCTGACCAGCCGGGTGCCGTGGGTGACGCCGGTGCTTCCGCCTTCATCCACCTGACTGCCCCAGCCACTGGGAGTGGCCGCCACCACGTTGCCCCAGCGGTCAGCCACCACGCAGGTGGTGGTATCGCTGGACTCGCCGACACTGCGCGGAGCCCGCTTGCTGGATACCTGGACCGGCCGCATGCCGTAAGGATCTCCGGGACGAACCTCGAGCGAGGCCTTGGCGAGGTCGATCAGCGGACGGCGCAGAAGGGTGTACTCATCCGACAGGAGGCTGTCCAGCGGCACTTCCACAAAGCGTGGATCGCCATAGTAGCGATCACGGTCGGCCAGGGCCAGCTTCATGGCCTCAGTGACCACGTGGATGTAGTCGGCGGAAAGATGTCCCATTTGCCGGAGGTCGTGCCCCTCCAGCAATCGCAGCGTTTGGGAAAGATAGGGCCCCTGGGTCCAGGGCCCGGCCTTGCAGACGGTATAGCCCCGGTAGTCGATGATGACCGGCTTCTCCACCCAGGTCCGGTGGGCGGCCAGGTCCTCCTTCCGCAGCAGTCCGCCATGCTTCCGGTACCAGGCGTCCAGCTCTTCGGCAATGTCTCCCCGGTAGAAGCGGTCGGATACGGCCTGCAGCCCCTGAAGCCGCCCTCCCTCGGCCCGTGTTTCGGCCTCGATCAGGCGCCGCAGCGTTCCGGCCAGTTTCGGGTGCCAGGATTCCCCGCCCGCGTCCAGGATCTCCAGCACAGGCCGGGCGGCCTGGGCGAAGGTTCGGGTGCCGTACCGCTCCAGCGCGGTCACGCACAAGTCGATGACCGCCGGCACCGCGGCCGACTGCAGATTGTCGGGGTCCCCTCCCTGGGGGATCCCGCCGATCTTGCCGAAATGCTCCAGCGTCGCCAGCTTGGGAGCCGCTCCCTGGCCCGAAAGCACCTCCACTGCTTCACGCCGGACGTCGTAGATCAGAAACGGAACCTCCCCACCGATGCAATATTGCCCGTAATCGGTGACGCTGAGCGCCAGGATGACGGCCACCGCCGCATCGGCGGCGTTGCCCCCCTCTCGCAGAATTTCGATCCCGGCGGCCACCGCACGGCTGTCCCCGGCGGCCACCGCCCCGACCGGTCCCGAAGCGTTCCAACTCATTTCAGTATCCGTTTCCGATGGTTCTTCCGGAAAGTAGGCAACGGCTAAAGCCAACCCGACAACCACCAAGCCAATCCATCCCAACTTCATAAGGCCCTCCCTGTAAACCCGGCCTCGCCATGAGCCTGCAGGGGCAGAGGGCCGATTCACGCTCTGACAAACTCGGCCAGGAGAAATACACCTCTTGCTGCAGAAATACACTCCTGAGGAAAGTGCGGGGAGCACATCGATCGACGGGGCTGGTCTTCCCGGTGCAGCGAAAGCGATCACGCCAGGGCCAGCCCGGGTCGCGAGCCAGGAGGGAACTCCTCCTACTTCCTTTCCTCAATCAATTCTCCCCTGGTGAATCCTTCAAACAGCCCTTCCAGCCGCGCCATCCGCTCTCGGAGATCGGCTACATCCCCTCGGACATGGGCCACGTCCTCCCGGACATGGTGAATTCCCTGTTTTAGTTCGTGTTTCAACTCCTGTCGGATATCGGATGAAACCTTCCATCCAAGGCTGACCAGGGAAACGCCCAAAATGCCGATGGCGATCAACTCCGCGCTGATTTTCATTTCCGATGCTCCTTCCACTTTGACGGACCTGCCGAGAGGGAGATCAGACCAGGTGAGGGAGTGTTTTGTTGACGGCTCTCCCGGTCAGTTTACCACGATAAGCCGGACCGAGACAGGAGAGCCTGGACACCGGGTCCAGGTCAAAAAAGGAATGTCACCTGCCTGCAGCAGGCAGGTGGGATGACGAATTCCTGAGAGCACCTGCCTGGCGGCGGACAGGCGGGCGTCTCCCGGCATTGACGCCCGGCAACCCCAATTGAATGGGCCCAAGCCCGGCCGCAAAGGTGTACAATGCGGCCATCTTCAGCGAAAGGAGAACCGCCATGAGCCACAAGAGGCTCCCAACCGCAGCACTGATTGCCACCGTCATCGTTCTGGCTTCCTGCAGCCAGGTACAGCTTCCCCAATCGAACCATTCCTTTCCCGAGGGCCTGTGGCCCCAGTGGCGGGGACCGGAAAGAACCGGCCTTTCCACCGAAACCGGATTGCTCCGGCAGTGGCCGGCCGGCGGCCCCTCCCTGGTCTGGTCCACTTCCGACCTGGGAGAAGGCTATGGGAGCGTTGCCATCCAGGGAGGCCGGATCTACGTCCAAGGCACCCGCGACGACGACAGCACCCTGATGTGCCTCGAGGAGAGCAGCGGCCGGACCCTCTGGACCGTGCCCCTGGGGGATCGATTGGACCATGGCCGCGGACCGGGTCCCCGTGGCACCCCCACCATCCACGAGGATCGCATTTACGTGCTGACCGAGAACGGCGACCTGGCCTGCCTGCAGGCCGCCGACGGCAAGACCCTGTGGAGCCGCAACATCCTGCAGGACTTCAAGGGCGAGAATCCCAAGTGGCTCATCAGCGAGTCGCCCCTGGTGGACGGCAACCGGCTGATCGTGATGCCCGGCGGCGACCAGGCCAGCCTGGTGGCTCTGAACAAGGATACCGGAGAAACCATCTGGACCAGCAAGGAGCTCAGCGACCGGGCCGGCTACTCCTCCGGCGTGGTGGCTGAAGTTCAGGGCATCCGCACCCTGCTGGCCTTTACCGCCGCCGCGGCCGTGGGGCTGCGGGCCGATGACGGGCAACTTTTGTGGCGCTATGAGCCAGTGGCCAACCGGACCGCCAACGTCACCACGCCGGTCCTGTACCAGGACAAGGCTTTCTACAGCTCCGCCTACGGCACCGGCTGCGCCCTGCTGGAGTTGAAGGCCGACAACGGGTCCATGGAGGCCAAGGAGGTCTACTTCAACCGCGAAATGATGAACCACCACGGCGGAGTGGTGCTGGTCGACGGCTACCTCTACGGGTTCTCCAACGCCATCCTCACCTGCATGGAATTCGGAACCGGCAAGGTAATGTGGAAGGACCGCAGCGTGGGCAAGGGATCGCTGACCTACGCCGACGGCCGGCTCTACCTGTTCAGCGAAAAGAACATGGTGGGGTTGGCCGAGGCCACGACCGAAGCGTACCGGGAGAAAGGCCGCTTCGAAGTGGCCGACCAGGGATGGCCCAGTTGGGCCCACCCCGTGGTGAGCGGCGGCAGACTCTACATCCGCAACCAGGGCGTACTCAACTGCTACGACATCCTGGCAAGCAGGAACGGCGGGGCGCAGCCGAGCCTGGAGTACTGAGGAAGAGCCCGTGAATTATCCCCACTATCTTCAAGGAACAGGGGATTGCATATCAATTCCCCTCATGGCCCGAGGCGACCGGCGACCTCTGCAGTCGCTGCTGCAAGGCCATTGCCAACGAGAGCTGTAACGATTTCACCAGGGCAACGGCAGCGCTCAGGGAAAGGGGAACAAAAATCCATAAAAGTCCTAGCTCATCCTCCTGGATGGAGTAATAGCTCCAACTCCCCCCTACTAGGAGAAAGATCCCGGCTATGAAAATTGACCCCTTGCCCGCCCATATCTCACCTCTTTTGAGGCCCTCATTAAGGAAATAAAGGAGTGGAAGGAAACTTACTGCAAAAGTTATCCATATCAACTGCACCACACCAGAATAGTTACTAGAGGAATCTATAGCCACGTAATAACACACGAGGAATAACCAAAGGACCAAAATCCCTGAGCACAGATAGTTCACCAGCAACAGAAGAGAAACGTGCTTGGGATAGGCTATTCTGGGAACAACTTGCAAGCGACGCATCTTGAACAAATACGCTAACGTAGCGATAAGGCTGGCGATGAACACCAAATCCCAGCAGGCAGCACTCAGGTAAAGTCCAATTTTCGGGACAAAGGAACTAAAGAGATAGGGAAATATGGGTAGCCAAACCTGCAATATAATTCCTGCCAACCAAGCCAGAACCGCTTCCCCACTGAGCAGGAATCCCTGAAAAAGCAAACTCCCTCGCTGCCTGCGGAAGGATAAAACGAAGAACAACAACCCCGCAATGATGGGCAGAACAAGAACTGTGTGTTCGCTCACCAGATCCAAGCCGCCATATTCTTTGGACTCCTTTTCCTTGCAGCCCTTGATGCTTGCGAATGGCAGAAAAAATGCCAGCACACTCACCAGATAGACCAACCGCCAAACATGGCTGCTGACCCTCTCCCATAGTTCGACGATTTGTTCTAGCACACGCTTCCCCATCAAAGGCCCTTCTCAAAAACGTCTCAAGAGCCCGATGACGCAGCCAAGCATTTTGGCCTATCCGGGCTTCAGCTTCCCATCCCACGAGTAGTATACTCGACTCCACTGAGGCGCGGCATCCCCTCACTTACTGTGCGGCGAGGCAGTTCCTTCTGTTGCAAAGGGCCACGGACGCCCCCTTCGCTCGCCGTCACCCAAGATCGGCCTCCGACACATGAATCTCAGGGATCCCCTCAGTAGTACAAGCCGACACTCGGCGTGGCCCACGATCTGTCTGCAAGTCGAAAATCACCCGAGGCACAAACTTAAACGGAAGCTCGCAGCCTCTCCCGGGACAGCCAGGCCAGGAAGCCGGCCGAGTCAGCCACCATGGACAAGAAGAGCCTGAGCGAGCGCGACATCTGTACAAAGTTCATCACCCCGGCCCTGCGCAAGGCCGGCTGGGACCAGATGGCGCAGATCCGCGAGGAAGTCCACTTCACCAAGGGACGCATCCTGGTGCGCGGCAAGCTGGTCAGCCGGGGCAAGGGCAAGCGGGCCGACTACGTTCTCTACTACAAGCCCAACCTGCCCATCGCTCTGATCGAAGCCAAGGACAACAACCATGCCGTCGGCGACGGGATGCAACAGGCCCTCGACTACGCCGACACCTTTGACCATCGAGTCCATCTATGCAGATTGGCAGCGATTCTCGCAGTGAGTTAACCCGAACGAACGGACCTCGGCAACGACTCGCACTGTTTCGCACGGTCCGGACCTATCAAGCTGACGACCCAGTCCAGGTGGTGCGGTAGAACCCGCATGCGGCCGAAATACAGCGCATTGAAAACCGCGCTGGCGAGCTGGGCGCGCCCAAGAGTTGCTTGAATATCGTCCTGAGCCAGGAGATCAACGGTGCTTCCCGTGACAAGGTCAGCGAAACGGTGGGCGCAGATGCGGTTTGCCTTGCGCTCGTCCATGAGGGGGATGGCAGGAGGTTCTATTTCCAACGCAAGCGCGATCGTTGCGGCCTCCCCGTCATCGAGGGTTTGAGCCGCGGGGCCGGACACGAGGTTGAAGAAATGCCGTGTCCCAGTGTCTCCAAGCGGCACGATTCGCACTCGCCCCGAAGCATGCCACCCGTCCAGCGCGGCAGCGTCGTTTCGGCCGGTTTGCAGGCCGCTTTGAAGCTCCAGCGCGACTTCCAGCACAACGAGAAATGGATTCGGCAACGCGTCCAGAATCGTTTCGGCACATTGGGTGGCATTCAGATTGATCACCACGCTGGTGTCTGCGATGACGGGAACGGTCCGATCACGCAGGCAGCTTTGGCGCACCATCCGCCTCAACTCCTTCCCTCTCCACTCCATCCAGAATCTCGCGCAACTGAACACGGTCAAGGTGGAGAAGGCGGGCAAGCTGTCCCTCGCTGAGCAGTTCCTGCCGCCAGGCTTCAGCAGCCAGCAGACTCAAGCGCAGCGTCGTGGGCCGCTTTGTATCCGTCGAGTCTCGATCCATGTCCACTAGATCGCCAAGGACCTGTCGAGCCTGTTGGTTGGTGATGCCGCCGTTCCCCTGAAACCAATCCCACGTACCAGGCTTGGTGAGGTTGAGTTCTTCAAGCCGCCGAACCAGGGCTTCACGCGAGACGCCGAAGGTGTAAGCCAGCACAATGACGTGCCGCCGCGTCAGTTGGGAAGCACCTTGCGTCACCTCTCCGAATCTCTGCATGACCGTCCTCGCCGGGGTCAGAAAGGCGCGGCCGAAAGCGTTTGCGTAACGCTCCTCACGGGAGCTCTCACCTCCGTCGCGGTACTGAACGTCCGGGGACCGCCGGTTCGAAACAAGGTGTCCGAGCTCATGGGCCGCGGTCTGCGCCCTACGTTCTCGCGGATGGCCAGCATTCAGCAACATGCAAGCGCCAACCTGCTCCTCAAAGGCGAACAACCCGGAAACCTGAGGAGCGAGACGCCGCACGTACAGGCGAATCCCGAGGTCGAGCTCCAGCAGACTCATCAGGTCTCGGACCGGCGCCAATCCCAGCCCGAGTCTCTGCCGGAGTTCGGTCGCGTCATTTTCGGCCTGGGCGCGCATGTCCCCGGGCAGCAACACCCGCTCCGGAGGATAGTTTCGGGGATGCATGATCCCGAGAAGGTTCTCGAGTTCCACTTCGGCTCGAACGAGGTCTGCCAGCAACCGGGCTGCCTCGCCGGATGCCTGGTCTTTGCATCCGGGGAGCTTTCGAAACCGAGGCACCAGATCGATGTATACGGATTCTCGTCGCAGCAGCGCGTTGACCGACGTGCCGTATTGCCGGGCCAAGGGCAGAAGTTCAGCGACGCGAGCCGTGCGCTGACCCTTCTCAATGGCAACCAGCGTCGTGCGCGCTACGTTGATGTTGGCGGCCGCATGCGCCTGGGTCATGCCGGCTGTCTCACGCGCGATTCTCAAACGCCGGCCGACATCAACGACATTCATTTCCGGGCGGGACATGTTTACCTCTCCTTTCAACTTCACGACTGAACGATTGATTATGGGCGCGCTCTGCGAAATTCTTCCACGCGCGGGACATTGGCAGACTTTTGTGTGGTCCATCGCTCATTGAATCCTCTTATGTCAACGTTATAAATATATATATTGACAATGTCAAATAAATCCGACTTGATCGACATAGCGAACGCCGCGTCATGGCCGGGTCGGCACCGATTGGCTGCAAAGAGCCTGGCATTTTCAGCGAAACCCTGTTCCGGCGGCTATTCAACAACTTCGATTGTTTCGGGTGGCGAGCCCGCCGTACGAGGAGCCGTACGACAGAGAAGGCGAGGAGCCAAAGCGGTTCGTACGCCTGATGTTCCGCGCTCTTGCGAGGAAGCGATTTCCGAATCCAAGGCAGCCGAATTGCTTGGTGTGTCGGTGTGAGAACTGAACCGGCGGATGGAGAAACCGCCCACTACCCCACACGAGGTGGATTGAGACTGAACCCCGTGCAAGCACTGGTCTCGGACGCCACCGTTTGGGTTGATCTGGAACGTGGGCCCCTTCTGACAACAACGTCCGCTGCTCAGGCGATTTTAGCCCGTGGCGTAACACTGAGCCGCAGGTCCAGTTGTCCGAGAACACTGTTCAACGTAGAGAGCCGGGGATTGCCGTCTTCGGAGAAGGATTGGTACAGGGTCTCACGTCGTAAACCGGCCCCTTGTGCGACCTTGGCAAAACCCCTCGATTTGACGACGTTGCGGAGCGCGACCAGTAAGAGTTTGTCATCCCCCTCTTCCAGAACGGCGTCCAGATAGGCGGCGACCTCCTCGGGATTGTCAAGGTGGTCGGCGACATCAAATGGTCTGGTCGTTGCACCTGCCATCATGTCTTCTCCTTGTCCAGGAGCCTGGTGAATGTCCGTGCTCGTTCAATGTCTCGCGTTCTGAAAAAGTTAATTATAATTAACATCTGTGTCAAGTTCACAGGATTGGCTTTGTCATTGGAGCCAACATTTGGCTTCCGGTCCAAACATTACCGAGCGACCTGGATCGCTGCCCTTTCCCATGGGGCGTTGCCCCTCTCTTTCATTGTCTCGGAGCAAGGCTCGGAGGTCAGGAAGCGTGTCTCTCACCAGACCCGGGCGGCCAGGCAGCGATTGTCATCGGCCGAGGAGGTGTCGGCTGACGCCTTCGGCTCACCCAATCCATGGAACTTGAAATATACTGTCCAGGAATTTGACCAACCTGGTCGTAAGGAGAAAATCCTTGAACAAATTGCGTCAAGCTGGACAGATCGGTCCGACAGCGGGCTGGACGTTGGGAGAGGCCAAGGCACGGTTAGGTGAAATCGTCCGACTTGCCGTGGCTGGGCAGCCGCAGCGCATCACGGTTCAAGGGAAAGATGCGGTCGTCATCATTGCGGCGGACGCATTTGAAACCCTCCGGGCGCGGGAGAGATCGCCCAGCTTACACGAACTTCTGTCCCAATCCCCTTTGAGCCGCATGAATTTCGAGGCAGAGGGAATTCGGAGCCCTGTTGGTGAGGTTGAGTTGTGAATGGTTAAGCGCGACCGGTCCGGACAAGCTCAATGGTCGCCCGATGACCGAGTGTAGCGGCCAATCGGGCGTCACAAGTGATCAATGGCGCCGGAAGTGATTCTGCGAGGGCCAGGTAGGCTGCATCATAGGCAGTTACGTTGTGACGCAGTGCCCAAATACGCGAGAGGAACAAGTCATGCGGGTAGCGAATAATCGGCAGATCCGTCAAGTCGGTCAGTGCTTGTTTCCCTCGTTGCGGTGTCAGTTCCCCAAATAGTACGTACCGCCGCAGAACCTGAGCTATTTCAAGATCAATCAGATGAGGTGCATGCAGAGACTCTCCGCTCTCAAAAAGTCGCCTCTGAATATCGACCGCGGCAGTTGTTCCCAAGAGCAGCTCGAGAACAGCCGAAGCGTCTGCAACAATCACCGCCTGTCCCGTTCTTCCCGGATCATCCGGGCCGGCGACACAGTCGGACGAACCCGGGTTCGAGCCAGGAGCCGACGGCGTAGTTCCTCTATGGTCGGGCGTTCGGCATGGCGCTGAATCTCCGCAAGCAGATAATCCGACAGAGACTTGCCGGCCAATGCAGCCCGGGACTTGAGCACCCGGTGAAGGTCATCGGGAACATTCCGCAACTGAATCATTTTTGACATGTGGTAAACCTACTTGCATGTCCATCACATGTCAAGCTGTGAATTCCCGATCCCTCATTTCGCGCCCAATGGGTCGGTGGAAAGCCCCGCCAAACTTCATGACACAATTTCCGTTGAAGGCTCAGGCAGCAGCCCGCAGCCGCCCTCGGGCCAGCGAGGCCAGGATGCCGGCCAGGCAGAGGAGGCCGGAGACCAGGAAGGCGACCTGGGTGCTTTTGAGGAAGAGCGGATACTGCTCGGGGGTGATCTGAACCCTGCCGATGTATACGGCGAAGATCAGGGTGGCGATGCCCATGCTGAGCATCTGGCCGGTCAACCGCATGGTCCCCAGGGTGCCGGAAGCCACTCCGAAATACTTCTTGTCCACCGAGCTCATGACGGCATTGGTGTTGGGCGAGGAGAACAGGGCGAACCCGATTCCAAGAAGAACCAGATTGGCGATGACCATCCCCACGCTGGTCCGGTTGTCGATCAGGACCAGCAGGAACAGTCCCACGGCCGTCAAGGCCATTCCGATGGAGGCCACCATTCTGGGCTCGATGCGGTCCGAAAGCCTTCCGGCGTAGGGAGAGAAGACGGCCATCACAATCGGTTGGGCAATCAGGATGATGCCGGCGTTCTGGGCCCCGTAGCCCTGTATGTACTGCAGGTAGAGGCTCAGAAGGAATCCCACCGAAAAGGTGGCGCTGTAGTGGATCAGGGCGGCCAGGTTGGAATAGGCAAAGACGGTGCTGGTCCGGAACAGCTTGATGTTCATCAAGGGGCTGTCGGCCCTGAGCTCCCATCCAACAAACAGGATCAGTCCGGCGGCTCCGGATAACGCCAGCCAGCCTCCCAGTGCTTGCGGCAGCAGGGACAGCCCGTAGACCACCCCCATCAGGGAAACCGTGTAGATCAGAGTGCCCACCCAGTCGAAGCTCTCCCCCCGGGCGTCGGCCCATTCCCCCTTGAGCTTGGCGGCAATCAGGGAAACGATCAGCAGGCCGATGGGGACGTGGACCAGGAACACCGACCGCCAGCCGAACTGCTCGGTCAGAAACCCGCCGATGGAGGGACCGAAGCTCAGCCCCAGGTAAACCGCCCCCACGCTGAATCCCAACACCTTGCCCCGCTCCTCCTGCGGGTAAACGGAGGTCAGGATGGCGATCCCGGTGCTGAAGATCATGGCGCCCCCCAGCCCCTGGAGCCCTCGAAACAGGATCAGGGTCAATCCCGAGGGGGCAACGGCCGAAAGGAAGGAAGCCAGCGTGTAGATGGCGATCCCCCAGGCAAAGACGCGTTTGCGGCCATGGATGTCGGCCAGTCTCCCGAAGGGCAGCAGAAACATGGCGGCCGCCAGCAGAAACGAGGTGGCCACCCAGCTCAGCGAGACCGCGTCCATGCCGAAATGCTCGCCGATGGTGGGTATGGCGATATTCACCGAGGACCCCATGAAGGGGATGAAGAAGGCAGCCAGGGTGGCGATGACCAGGGCGACTTTTTGATCGGGGGTCTTGCTCAAGATATTTCCGAGGGGGCCACTCCGCAATGGCCCTTCGGGAGGGTTGCCTGTCGGCTCGTTGAGGCAGGGAAGGTGGGCGATCGCCAGCGTATTCCCGCTTCCATTCTAATGGCAACCAGGGATTGCTGCCGGGGAAATTGCGGGTGAGCCGGCCCCCCGCCCGCACCAGTCGTGGCGCTGCCTCGGACATCTGCTCCAGCCGGGCCGACCGGCAAGGGCACCAGGACTCTGCTTCGGCCGATCCCATGGCGTTCCCGCCGGCGGGGTGGCCGCGTACCACCTTGCAGGGGAACGGAGGGGCACGCAACGGAATAGCGTGCGGGCGAGACGCCCGCGCTCCCGGGTGGGGCGCCTCCTCCCATGGCTGTAGCTCCTCAAGGGGACAGGCTAGGGTAGACGGGCATTGCCCGGGACCTGTGCTAGACTGTGTTTCCATGACTGTTGCCGATGCAGTGGCCCGCATTCTGAAGTTGGAGGGAGTGGATGTCCTTTTCGCCTACCCCCTGAACTTCCTCATCGAATCGGCGTCCAAGGCCGGCATTCGGCCCGTCATCGTGCGCCAGGAGAGAACCGGCCTGCACATGGCCGATGCCTTCAGCCGGATGCACAGCGGTGAGCGGGTCGGCGTCTTCTGCATGCAGAACGGACCCGGCGCCGAGAACGCCTTTGGCGGCGTGGCCCAGGCCTACTCCGAATCGGCCCCCATCCTGGTCCTGCCCATGGGCCATCCCCGGGAATGGGCCCAGGTGCAGCCCAACTTCAACTCCTCCCTCAACTACCGCCAGGTGACCAAGTCCTGCGAGCAGGTCACGCTCCCGGCTCACCTGTCGGCAACGCTGCGCCGGGCCTTCACCCAGGTCAGGAACGGACGCCCTCGTCCGGTCCTGGTGGAGTTCCCCTCCGACCTGCTGTCGGAGGAAGTCCCGGAGTCGTTCTCCTACCAGCCGGCGCCAAGAGTCCGCTACGGTCCCGACGGGCCGTCGGTAACGCGGGCGGCCGAGATTCTGCTCCAGGCCGAACGACCGGTCATCTACGCCGGTCAGGGTATCCACTACGCCAAGGCATGGGAGCCGTTGCGGGAATTGGCGGAGCTGCTGGAGGCTCCGGTGACGACCAGCCTGGGCGGCAAGAGCGCCTTTCCCGAAAACCACCCGCTCTCCCTGGGTTCGGGGGGCCGCTCCACCACCCGGATGGTGCACGAGTTCCTCAACCGGGCCGATCTCGTTTTCGGGGTGGGATGCAGCTTCACCACTACGCCCTTCGGGTTGTCGATGCCGGGCCAAGCCAGGATCCTGCACGCGACCCTGGACCCTGCCGACATCAACAAGGACGTTGCCGTGGAGCACGGCCTGGTCGGTGACGCCCGCCTGGTGCTGGAAGCCCTGATCGATGAAATCAAGCCTCGACTGAATCCGGTGGGCCGAGGGCGGGCCGGGGGAATCGCCCGCCGGATTCAAGCCATCAGGAAGGAATGGATGGCTGCCTGGAGCCCGAAATTGGCCGCCTCCCATCAGCCCCTCTCCCCCTATCGTGTGATCCGGGACCTGATGCGGACAGTGGACGTAGCCGACACCATCATCACCCACGACTCCGGCAGTCCCCGGGACCAGCTCTCTCCTTTCTGGGAATGCGTCAGCCCCCTGTCCTACATCGGCTGGGGCAAGTCGACCCAACTGGGCTACGGGTTGGGCCTGGCCATGGGAGCCAAGCTGGCCCGGCCGGACAAACTTTGCATCAACCTCTGGGGAGACGCCGCCATCGGGTTTACCGGAACCGACCTGGAGACGGCGGTTCGGGAAAAGATCCCCATCCTCTCCATCCTGCTCAACAATTTCTGCATGGCTGCCGAACTGCAGTTCTATCCCACGGCCAGCGTGAGGCACCGCATCACCGACATTTCCGGAAACTATGCCGACATGGCCCGATCTCTGGGCTGCTATTCCGAGCGGGTGGAAGAGGCCGAGGCCATTGTTCCGGCTCTAAAGAGGGGAATCCGCAAGACCCGGGACGGCGTGCCGGTGCTGCTGGAGTTCATGACCACCCAGGAAACGGACATGTCCGTCTTCCCCTAGCGCTCAGACCGGGCAATCCAACAGCCCGCATCGGTAGCGAAATACAACCCTCTTACGCGGGTTCGGGTATGGCGACGACACAGGAGGTTAACGCTTGAAATCTGAGGAGTTTATTGAAGCCATCCCGCTCGGCGGCCTGGGAGAGTTCGGGATGAACATGATGGTGTTCCGCTACGGCGATCAGATGATCGTGGTGGATTCCGGCTTGATGTTTCCCGACGAAGAGCTCCTGGGGATCGACGTCATCGTCCCCGACGTCTCCTTCCTGATCGACAACGCCTCCCAGGTTCAGGCCATCGTGCTGACCCACGGCCACGAGGATCACATCGGGGCGCTGCCCTTCGTGTTCCCCGCCCTGAGCCACGTTCCCGTTTACGGCACCCGCTACACCCTGGGCCTGGTTTCCGCCAAGCTGGCCGAACACCAGTTGCTGGAGCAGGCCGAGCTGGTCACCGTCGAGGCCGGGCAGACCCGGCAGATGGGCGACTTCCAGGTGGAGTTCATCCATGTCACCCACAGCGTGGTGGATGCCGTCATGCTGGCGATTACCACCCCGGCGGGAGTGATCCTCCACACGGGGGATTTCAAGATCGATTCCTCGCCGCTGGACGGCCGGGTCACCGACCTTCCGCGGATTGCGGAGTACGGGCGGCGGGGCGTGCTGGCCCTGTTCTCCGACAGCACCAACGTGGACCGTCCCGGGATCACTCCCTCGGAAACCGCCGTAATCGAGAAGCTGGACGAGATCTTTCACCACGCTCCAGGCAAGGTGATCGTTTCCTGCTTCACTTCCTCCATCCACCGCATTCAAACCGTGTTCAACCTGGCCCAGCGCTACGGGCGCAAGGTGGCCATCGCCGGGCGGAGCATGCTGTCGACGACCAGGATCGCCCACCAGCTCGGCTATCTCGACATTCCGGACGGACTGCTGGTCAAGATCCAGGATGTCAGAAAGATGCCGCCGGAACGGGTGGTCCTGATTCTGACGGGCTGCCAAGGGCAACCGTTGGCCGCCTTGCCGCAGATGGCCGTGGACAACTTCAAGAACATCAAAATCGGGGCGGAAGACACCGTGGTGATGTCGGCTCGCATCATTCCCGGCAACGAAAAGACCATTTCCCGCATGGTCAACCACCTCTACAAGAGGGGTGCGGCCGTCCACTACGACGACGGATCCCAACCCCCCATTCATGTTTCCGGCCACGCCAGCTCGGAGGAGCTCAAGCTCCTGCTGAACCTGGTACGCCCCAGGCATTTCGTGCCCATCCACGGAGAATACCGCCAGCTCTATCGCCACGCCGAGCTGGCCAGGAACCTGCACGCGGTGGCAGGCACGGTGCTGGTTGCCGAGACCGGCGATCGCATTCAACTGAGCCTGCAGGGGGCCGAGGTCAACGGCAAGGCTCCGGTGGGTCGTATCTTTATCGATGAGGGCAGCCTGGACGAACTGGAGGAAGTGGTGGTGAGGGACCGCCGCCATCTCTCCGAAGACGGCATTGTGCTTCCCATTCTGGCCATCAACAAGGCCAGCGGGCAAATGGAATCTCAGCCCGAGATCATCACCCGGGGATTCGTCTTCGTGGACGAAGACGACACTCTCCTGGAGGAGGCCCGCGACCGCGTGCTGGAAACCCTGGAGGATTCCAGCGTTGAAGAGAGGACCGACTGGTCCCTCATCAAGGAGAAGATCCGCACCGACCTGCGCCGCTTCCTGTTCAAGCAGACGGCCAAGCGGCCGCTGGTGCTGCCGGTTATCCTGGAGATTTGACGAGGCGGCCGGCAGCCTTGATTGAGGGCGCCCCCAGGGAACTCCATGACCTTGAAGCAGGCGATTGTTCTTGGCGCCGTGCAGGGCCTGACGGAGTTTCTGCCCATCAGCAGCTCCGCCCACTTGATTCTGGTTCCCTGGATAACGGATTGGCCGGATCAGGGTCTCACCTTCGACGTGGTTCTGCACGCCGCCACCCTGCTGGCTATTCTCACCTGCTTTTGGAGAGACATCGGCGGAATCCTCCGGGAGAGCTTCCAGCCTTCCAGTGCCCGTTCCCTCGAGCGGCCCGAAGGGCGCCCCATGCTGCTGTTCCTGTTCCTGGGAACCCTTCCCGCCGCCATTGCCGGGATGTTGGCGGAGGAATGGGTCGCCACCCAGCTTCGGACTGCCGAAATCATTCCGGTAACACTGATCTTCTTCGCTCTCATGCTCTGGCTAGCGGAACGTCGAGCCACTCTGAAGAAGGGCCTGGAAAAGACTTCTCTGACGGATGCCTTATGGGTCGGGACGGCCCAGGCCGTGGCCCTGATTCCGGGGACTTCGCGCTCCGGCATCACCATAACGGCCGGACTGTTTCGGGGGATGACGCGGGAGGCGGCCGCCCGGTTCTCCTTCCTGCTGGCGGTCCCCATCCTTGCGGCAGCCAGCATAAAGAAGCTCCTTGAAATCAATCAGTTGGGAATCCCCGAGGGCGAGGCCATCAGTCTGGCGGCCGGCTTTCTCACAGCCCTGATCGTCGGTCACGTCACCATCAAGGTCTTCATCCGTTTCCTTCAGAAAAAAACGCTTTATGTTTTTGTCCATTACCGTATCCTTTTGGGTATCGTGATTCTCATCATCCTCCAAAGGGGTGGACTGTAGGCATGAGCTTTCTGGCGCCCACCGCACATCCGCGTCTCAACGAGGCCGTAGGGCTGATGCTGCTCAGTCTGGCCCTCCTGATCACATTAAGCCTGCTCTCCTACCACCCGATGGATCCTTCGTTCAACGTATCCCGGCACTTGATGGGCCAGGATACGGTTCACAACTTCATCGGCCAATATGGATCCGTCCTGGCCGATCTGCTGTTGACCGTCTTTGGATACGCCTCTTTCCTTTTCCCGGTCATTTTCTTGATTTTCGGCTGGAAGTGGTTGCGCTCTCGATCCATCAGCACACCGGCCACCAAGATTTTCGGCCTGCTTTGCCTGGGCGGCTCGGGGTGCCTTCTTCTGGCACTGCTGTTTCCCCAACCTGCGGTGGTGGGGTGGTCGATCCAGGACGGAGCGATTGTCGGCACCGGCGGCACCGCCAAGGCCGGAGGAGTGGTCGGAGACCTGCTGGCGGAATGGTTCCAGGGACGTTTCAATTGGGCCGGCGCCTGCATCGTGGGCTTCATGATCTTCATGGCCTCCCTCTTTGTCGCCACCCGCTTCTCCTTCGGAGTTAGTCTGGACTGGATGGGACGACGGCTGCGATTCCTGGGCGTTTGGCAGACCCGGTGGCGGAAATGGCGCAAGGCATCGGACAAAAAGCGACAGAAAAAGAGGCTGGAGGCCAGACTGAAGCGGGGCGAGGAAAAGAAGGCCGTCACCACTCAAAAGGTCTCCGAGATCAAGCAGTGGGAAACTGCGGCGGAGGAGCCTTCCCAGCCAACCTTGTTCACCGGCGAAGAGGACTCCGGCGAGGCTGCCCCCGAGGCCGACAAGAAGAAGACCACAGCGAGGCGGTCGGCTCGGAGATCACAGGCCGACTTCCCGACACCCTCCATCGACCTGCTCCAGGCCCCCGGCCACAGGGCGGACGTCGGAGAGGAAGAACTGCTGGAGCGTGCCGGCCAATTGACCGAGAAGTGCAGGGAGTTCGGCGTTCACGGGCAGGTTCTGCATATTCATCCCGGCCCGGTCGTCACCACCTACGAATTCAAGCCGGAAGCCGGAGTCAAGTACAGCCGCATCACCAACCTGGTGGACGATCTGTGCCTGGCCCTCAAGGCAGAGTCGGTGCGCATCAACCGATTGCCGGGAAAATCGACAGTCGGAGTCGAAGTCCCCAACGCCGATCGGGAGCAGATTCTGCTCAGCGAGGTGGTCCGGTCCTCCGAATTCCAGAAGTCCCCCTCCAGGCTGACCATCGCCCTGGGCAAGGACATCGTCGGGAAAATCGTGGTTGCCGATCTGGTCAAGATGCCTCATCTGCTCATCGCCGGACAGACCGGCGCCGGCAAGAGCGTGGGGATCAATGCCATGATCCTCTCCATCCTCTACAAGTCGGCTCCGGAAGAAGTGAAGTTCATCATGGTGGATCCCAAGCGCCTGGAGCTGGGTGTCTACGAGGATATTCCCCACCTGCTGACTCCGGTGGTGGTGGAACCCAAGCGGGCTTCCAATGCCTTGAAGTGGGCGACCAGAGAAATGGAGAACCGGTACAAGCTGCTGGCCTCGGTGGGTGTTCGCGGCATCGAGCAGTTCAACGCCTTTGTGCGGAAGCCCCGCAATATGGAGCTGTTCTCGCAAGAGCAGAACGCTCCTCTCACGCCCCTGCCCTACATCGTCATCGTGATCGATGAACTGGCCGACCTGATGATGGTGGCCTCAAAGGACGTGGAGGATTCCATCATGCGCCTGGCCCAGATGGCCCGGGCGGTGGGGATCCACCTGATCGTGGCCACCCAACGCCCTTCGGTGGACGTGCTCACGGGAATCATCAAGGCCAATTTCCCCTCCCGCATTTCCTTTCGCGTCGCCCAGAAGGTGGACTCGCGCACCATTCTTGACCAGATGGGCGCTCAACAGCTCCTGGGCAAGGGAGACATGCTCTTTATTCCACCCGGAACCTCGAGAATGACCCGGGTCCACGGCGCCCTGGTAACCACCGAGGAGATCAACCGCGTGGTGGAGCACCTCAAGACCCAGTCGCAGCCGGTCTACGATCAAAGCGTGGTGGAAGAACGCTCCGAGAAAGCGGGCACGGAAGAACCGGAGCGTGAAACGGATGAGCTCTACGACGAGGCAGTCCGCATCGTGGTGGAAATGGGCAAAGCCTCCACCTCCACCCTGCAGCGCCGACTACGCATCGGCTACGGACGGGCGGCCCGCTTGCTCGACATCATGGAAGACGACGGCGTCGTGGGTCCACCCGACGGCAGCAAGCCTCGAGAGGTTCTGAAGCGCCCGGACTATTTCCGCGAGATGGACGAATCCCGGGTGGAGTAAAGCCACTCTTTTCCGCGGGTCCTCCTGAGATTACTTCCCCGCCGGTCATCCCACCGCCTTCTTCCGCCTGGAAGAGGCGGAGTTTTTTCTCCTGTAGCCTCCTCTCAGCTTCCATAGAACCACGCCGCCCAGCACCACTGCCACCACGCACCCGTACTGCGCCGGAGTGAAGCCCAGGTATCGGGCGTCACCGATGCGAAGCTCGTCCAGGAAGATGCGAACCGGGCCATAGAGTACGAAAAAGAGCCCCAGATAAAAGCCGTCTCTCCTGGGACGTCGATCCAGCCACCGGAACAAGCCGGCCAGAATCAGGGCGTAGAAGAATTCCAGGAGCCCCAGGTCGAAGCGCGGGCCATCCGGATACTGCACGGCCCACCACCCCTGGGTGGGAATTCCCGGATGGTCGTGTGCCACGGCACAGCCGGCCCGCCCCAGGATCCAGGCAAAGGGGAAAACGAAGGCTACCAGATCCAGGTAAGCCCAGATCTCGGAGGGCTTCAAGCCGGAATGCCGCATCCACCAGAGACCGGCCAGAATTCCCGCCACAATTCCACCCACCGACGACAGCCCCTCCCACAGGCGAATCAATACCAGCGGATCCCGGACCACGTCCCTCGGGTCAGTGAGAGTTACGGCGACAAGATGGGCTCCCGCCAGGCCGCAGGCGACCATCCAGAGGACAAGCCGGGAGGCCGTCTCCCCGTCCAGTCCTCTTCGCTCCGCCCGCCGCACCAGCATCCAGCGGCCCAACAGGATCGCGGCCGCAACCAGCATCCCGAAGGCGTGCAGGGTGACGGGACCCAGTTGGATGGCCGGCGCTTCGAAGTAGGGGAACATGTGGATTCCTTCAGGAACGGTCGCTGACCGATCGAGCGGCGGCCTCTCCCCGGAGTTGACGGTATTCGATGGAACAAACCGAACCCGTACCGGAGTTCCGGGACGTGTTTGGGATAGACTGAGCAGTCATGACTTCACCAACCGTATCCCCTATGAATCCCTATCACAGGAGGAAGCAAGCATGGGCAAGACCGTTTTCAATCCCCCGACCCTCTGCCGTCCCTTCGGCATCTTTTCCAACGTTGCCCTGGCGGACCAGGGCCGCACCTGCTTCATCTCCGGCCAGGTAGCCGTCGATGCCAAAGGGAATCCGGTCGGCAAGGGGGACATCCGGCTGCAGACCCGGCAGGTGCTCCGTAATATCCAGGCCGCCCTGGAGGCCGTCGGCGGCGCCTGGGAGGACATTGCCTGTATCAACGTCTTTCTGGTGAACATGGAAGACCTTCAGGCCGTTCACGAGGTGAGGGCCGAGTTCTGGAGTGGCGACTATCCGGCCAGCACCCTGGTGCAGGTGGCGGGCCTGGTTCACCCCGACTTTCTGATTGAAATCAACGCCACGGCTGTCATTTCCTGAGGCCGGTGAGAAATGCGGCCCGAGGGGGGAGAAACTATTGACGGGAACCTGTGTGATCTGCAGCGAACAGTGTACGCGCGGGCACGCTCAAAACAGTCTGTGCAGTCGAGTCTTTCGATGGGAGCCGCAAGATAATTGTTGATCCGATTGCCTGCACCTGTCAGCCCGCGACCCGGCAAGACCTGCGGGCTGTAATCGATCCTGCGCATCCTGTCCGCCCCTGTTTCATTAATCGTCAACCGGCACGGGCAGGGTGAGGGGATGGATGCACCGGCTCCGGATTCAGGACTGTTCCACCAGGAAACGCTCTGCCTCCAGCGCGGCCATGCATCCCGTGCCGGCGGCGGTTACGGCCTGGCGCCAAACCTTGTCCTGGACGTCGCCGGCGGCAAAAACACCCTCGACCGAGGTGCGGGTGGTCCCCGGGGTGGTCACAATGTAGCCGGCATCGTCCAGCTCGAGCTGTCCGTCCAGAAAGCCCGTGTTGGGCAGGTGGCCGATGGCGTAAAAGAGCCCCTCGGCCTCTACCACATCGGTTTCGTTCGACTTGACGTTGCGAATGCGAACGCTCTTGAGCGCGTCGTCCCCCAGGGCCTCCTCTGCCACCGAGTCCCAGCGCATCCGTATCTTTGGGTGGGACAGGAGACGCTGCTGCATGATCTTGGAGGCTCTCAAGGTGTCTCTTCGGTGAACCACGATGACTTCGGTCCCGAACTTGGTCAGATGGGTGGCCTCCTCGACCGCGGTATCGCCGCCACCGATGACCATCAATACCTTGTTGCGAAAGATGGGCAGGGCGCCATCACAAACGGCGCAGGCGGAAATGCCCTGCTGCCAGAAAAGCTCCTCCCCGGGGATGCCCAGCCGCCGCGCCGTGGCGCCCGTGGCCACGATCAGGGTCTCGGCCAAGGTCTCCCCACTGGAGGTCGTCACCCGAAAGGGACGCCGGCTCAGATCCACCCTATCCACCGTCTCCGTCAGAATGCGGGCGCCGAAACGCAGCGACTGTTGACGGAACAGGTCCATCATCTCCGGACCGTTGATACCCTCGGGGAAGCCCGGATAGTTTTCGACATCGTTGGTGGTGGTCAACTGACCTCCAGCCGCCACGCCGCCTGCCATGAACCCCTCGAACATCAGGGGAGAAAGATCGGCCCGCGCGGAATAGATGGCGGCCGTATGCCCCGCCGGACCCGACCCCACAATTACAAGTTTTTCGACTCGATCTGACACCGCTTACCTCTTTGTTTTTGACCCCGCCTGTGGAATGAGAACCGCCCGCTTCCCGAACCGGGAAATGTAACACAACCCGCTCGGTTTTGGATGCAAAGACGCCCTTGCAAGAATCGCCCCCCATTCTTATTCGAAACAGCAGAAAAAAAGAGTTATCCACGAAGGCACACGAAGGA
>JAJECY010000206.1 GCA_022821775.1 Acidobacteriota bacterium | reverse complement strand
CAAGGCCATCCAGCGGTCCATCTCCGAAGCCGAGCGCCTCTCTCCCCGAAAGCGGAAAGCAAGAATCGCCAGGACCCGAGGAGAACGGGACGGGCAGATGCAGACCGAAATCTTCCGAAACCTGTTGGCGGCTTTTCGCTTCACTTTAACGGGCAGGGAGCAGGTGAACGGGTGGGAGACCCTGCTGCTGGACTTCGAGCCGAGAGCGGGTTTCGACCCGCCCTCCTCCCGTTCCGTCTTTCTGAGGAGCCTCCACGGGAAGCTCTGGATCACCCGGGAGTCCCACCAGCCGATTCGGTTGACGGGGAGGCTGGGGGAGGATGTCCGATTCGTGGGCGGCCTGTTCGGCAGTCTCGAGAAAGGAGCCACCATCACCCTGGAGCAGGCCGATATCGGCAACGGCCTCTGGCTTCCCACCTTCACCACCGTGACCTACCGGCGAAGCCTTTTCTTCAAAGGCACCCACCGCAGGGAAACCAGCCTTTTTGGGGACTACCGCTTGAATCCGGACTATCAACCCATCGATCAGGTTGAAGTCGAGAGCCTGGACTGAGACGGAGGCGCAGGCAGCCCCTGCGCCTCTTGACAGGCCGGCGGACCAGCGCATATTCTCCCGGCTGCAGCGGCGGGCCGGGACAATCTGTTCGGATGAGCTGCGCCCCCGCCCCCTCCACGACGGGTCGGATCATTCGAGGGAGAAACAGGAGACCTTCATGGCCTGTCGGGAATAGGCCCGGATTCCGTTAAGTCGGTTGGTTGCATTAGGGAACATGGATAGACAGGATGAATAGGATATAGAGGACGAAATGCTGCTGCAGAGGAAGCTGAGTCGCGCGAAACGAGACGCAGGATGCCCGCAATTGGGGCGAAGCATTTGAAGGCGACTATCCTGTAAATCCTGTTCATCCATGTTAAACAACAAAAAAGAAACATCGATGCACAGGATGCACAGGATCAACAGGACGAGACGCTGTTGCACGGGAAGCCGAATCGCTGCGTTTTCCCTCGCCCGAACCGAAGGAGCGTTCCCTCTGAGCGGGTCAAGAACATTGTCTTTCTTAGTGGCCCTTCGTCGTCCTTCGTCTGTCTTCGTGGATAACTCTTTTTTTCTGTTGTTTCAGGCAAGCCGCGCCCCCGCCCCCCCGACGGGCGGATCATTCGAGGGTGAAACAAAAACGGCTTCAGAATCAACATCTATTATTTTCAACAGGTTACGTAATTTGTTTCAGACAAGCCGCGCCCCCGCCCCCCCGACGGGCGGATCATTCGAGGGTGAAACAAAAACGGCTTCAGAATCAACATCTATTATTTTCAACAGGTTACGTAATTTGTTTCAGACAAGGTACCGTGAGCCACAATCTCTATAACTCCTTAAAGGAATTCGAACTGGGAAACGGCCGTACGGGGCGATTCTATTCGCTGCCCCAATTGGAGCGGCAGGGACTGGGCGCCATCTCCAGGCTTCCGTTCAGCCTACGAATCGTACTGGAATCCCTGCTCCGCAATTTCGACAGCAACCGGATCACCAAGCAGGACATTGAAGACCTGGCCGGCTGGAAAGCCACCGGGCCACGCACGGAGGAAGTTCCGTTCGTAGTGGCCCGCATCGTGCTGCAGGACTTCACCGGCGTCCCGCTGCTGGTCGATCTTGCCGCCATGAGATCCGCGGTGGCCCGCATGGGCGGGGAGCCCAAACGGGTTGAACCCCTGGTCCCGGTGGACCTGGTGGTGGACCATTCCATTCAGGTGGATTACTCCGGGAGCCCCCAGGCCCTGCGACTGAACATGGAGATGGAGTTCCGGCGCAACCGGGCCCGCTATCAGTTTCTGAAGTGGGGAATGCAGGCCTTCGACCAGTTCAGAGTCATTCCGCCCGGGGTAGGAATCGTTCACCAGGTCAACCTGGAATACCTGGCGCAGGGGGTCGTGGAAAAGGAAGGGGTCTATTACCCGGATACCCTGGTGGGCACCGATTCCCACACCACCATGATCAATGGATTGGGGATCCTGGGCTGGGGGGTCGGCGGCATCGAGGCCGAAGCCGGGATGCTGGGTCAACCCGTCTACTTCCTGACTCCCGACGTGGTCGGAGTTCACCTGACCGGGCGCCTCCGGGAGGGGGTGACGGCCACCGACCTGGTTCTGAAGTGCACCGAGATGCTGCGGAAAGCAAACGTGGTGGGAAAGTTTGTGGAGTATTTCGGGGAAGGAGCGGCTTCTCTTCCGGTCACCGACCGCGCCACCATCGCCAACATGGCTCCGGAGTATGGGGCGACCGTCGGTTTTTTCCCGGTGGATGAGGAGACCTGCAACTATCTGCGGGCCACGGGCAGAACCGGCCAACAGGTGGAGGCGTTTCGCAACTACTACAAGGCCCAGGGCCTCTTCGGCATTCCGCGCCAGGGAGACTGCGACTACAGCCGGGTGCTGGAGGTCGACCTGGATGAGATCCAATCCTCGGTGGCCGGTCCCAAGCGCCCTCAGGACCGCCTCGAGCTCGACCAGCTCAAGCCCAGGTTCCGGGAGTTGCTGGGCACGCCGCTCGGGGAGGGTGGCTTTGAGCAGAAGGCCTCCTCATTGAACAAGCGTTACCCGCTGCAAACTCCATCCGGCGCCTCGGTTGTCGGACATGGGGACGTGCTGATCGCCGCCATCACCTCCTGCACCAATACCTCCAATCCAGGGGTGATGCTGGCAGCCGGGCTGCTGGCCAAAAAGGCCGTTGAGAAAGGCTTGTGCATTCACCCAACCGTAAAGAGGTCCCTGGCCCCAGGGTCTCGGGTGGTCTCCAGCTATCTGGAGAAAACAGGGTTGCAGCCCTACCTGGATCGACTCGGCTTCAACCTGGTCGGCTATGGGTGCACCACCTGCATCGGTAATTCCGGCCCCCTGGATCCTGCAATCGAAGAGGTCGTGACCGGCAACGACCTGGTTGCAGCGAGCGTCTTGAGCGGCAACCGTAACTTCGAAGCCAGGGTCCACCCCAACATCAAGGCGAATTTCCTGATGAGCCCACCCCTGGTGGTCGCCTTTGCGCTTGCGGGGCGCATCGATATCGATCTGACCTCCGAGCCTCTCGGACGGGGCCGCAACGGGAAGGAGGTCTACCTCAAGGATATCTGGCCCAGCTTGCAGGAAGTCAGCGATCGGATGGCGGCTGCCTTCGATCCCGAGACCTTTCGCCGGATGTACCAGGACACCGCCGGCCTGAACGGCGGGTGGCAGGAGATTCCGGCCAGCCGGGGCGACCTGTTCCAGTGGGACCCCGATTCGACCTACATCCAGGAACCGCCCTTCTTCGAGAACTTCTCCGCCGGAGCCGGGGAGGTGAGGGACATCAAGGGCGCCCGTCCCCTGGCCATTCTGGGGGACTCGGTGACGACCGACCACATCAGTCCGGCGGGGGCCATCGCCCAGGCCTCTCCGGCCGGCTCCTATTTGCTGGAGCGTGGGGTCGAGGCCGGAGACTTCAACAGCTATGGGTCGCGCCGGGGCAACGATCATGTCATGACCCGCGGCACCTTCGCCAACGTGCGCATCAAGAACCTCATGGTGCCGGGAGTCGAGGGGGGCTTTACCCGCCACCAGCCGGAGGGGACACGGATGACCATCTACGAGGCGGCCCTGCGCTACCGGGAGCAGGGAACTCCCCTCATCGTTCTGGCCGGTGAGGAGTATGGAACCGGCAGTTCTCGCGACTGGGCGGCCAAGGGGACCCGGCTGTTGGGGGTCCGGGCCGTGGTCGCAAGGAGCTTCGAGCGCATCCATCGCAGCAACCTGGTGGGGATGGGAGTGCTGCCTTGTCAATTCCAGGAGGGAACCGGCGCCGATTCACTCCAGTTGGATGGCAGCGAAGTCTACGACCTGGCGGGAATCGAGCCCGAGATCCGACCACGACAACCGGTCCGCCTGGTGGTACACCGATCCGACGGCAGGACCGAAACGGTTCCGGTAACGGTGCGCATCGATACGCCTGTGGAAGTCGAATACTACCGGCACCAAGGCATTCTGCCCTACGTGCTGGGCGGATTGCTGAAGACCTGACCCTTCCTCCAGGCCACCCCTGCCGGCCCAGGCGAGGGGTGCCCCCGTCCGCGACGACGGGGCGGATCATTCGAGGGTGAAACAGGGGGTCGTTTGAGTGGGTCAAGAACATAGTCTTTCTTAGTGGCCCTTGGTCTTCCTTCGTGTGTCTTCGTGGATAACTCTTTTTTTCTGTTGTTTCAGGCAACTCCTCCCGAAAGTACAAATCCTCTTTTGGCAGCTCAGATCACGGAGATGGGGGCAGTTTCTGCTTGACCCTTTCGAAGTCGGAGGGTACCTGAAGCTTGAAGATCCGATCGTAAAGCCGGGGGTTGATCTTGACGTTGGACAGCAGGATGGTGAGATGGTCTCCGCTGACCTCGAAGAGACGGGTCTGGATGGGAATCCAGCGATCGTGGTCCACCCACAGGCGGATCTGCGTAAACAGGTTCTTGACGGAATCGGACTTGGGGTTGAGCTCCAACAGCGAGGTCGGCCGTCCGTCCACCTCTTCCGTCTTGATGTGGCGCACGTCGTAGTCCCTGCGGATGGTGCGGCCGGACTGCCCGATCCAGAACAGGGGGAGCTGGGCGGTTGCCGAACCGTTGCCGGTGTCAATTTCCTGGTAGCGTTTGATGCGGGGCTCCAGAATGCTTACTTTTCCTCGTTCCAGGAGCAGGATCCTGGAATCAGGTCCCTCGTAGTTCACCTTGAAGGCACTTTTCTTGGGGCTCTTCTTGTAAAAGAGCTTGCCGGTTTTTTCGGACACGTCGTCGACCACGATGGTCACCTTGGTCTGTTTGAGATCGGCAGTCAGGGTTCTCAGGGTCTTTGCCGCGGCATCCATGCGTTGCAGGACTCGTCCGGCTTCGGACGGCAGGCTGCCTTGTCCCAGTCCCTCTATCGAACCTCCGGAACCGACCGCCAGCAGGATTGCAAGCGCCCCAGCCATGCGAATCCGGTATCGGACTTCATCCCTCATGGTGCTCCTTGTCCCGGCGATTCCTCCGGGCGAGACCAACTGAGGGTGAAACACGGTGGTGGGTCATTGAAGGGTAGCGGGTCCCGGGATCTCCAGGCTGAGCGGCCCTAATCGGGGTCGGGCCCGGTGGTGCTCAGCCATACGGAATAGCCGACCGTCTCTCCGCCGGCGCTGACAACAGGTTTGATGTCGGCGACGACAAACGGTTTATTCAAAATCTTCTCGATCCGGGTCCGGGCGGTGTGGGTGAGATGGGTCTCATCCTGGCCGGGAGGGATCAGACGGGCACTGATGAAGAATACCCATTGGCCCTGCTCGTCCCGGGTGTAGGTAACGTCCTGCCCGGCGGAGCTCTCTGCAGGAGACGTGGCCGGGGCGGGCTGGTCGTGAAATACGCTTCCGGGCGTGAGGAAAACGAAGAGCAGAATGGCGGCGCACATGACATCGTAAGGGAAGGTGCCGCGCTCATAGGACCATAACACCACCGACCCCAGTCCTTCGAGGAATCGTCCCATCAATCTCCGCCTTGCTGTCTTCCAGCGACCTTTAACGTGTTGAAAAAATAGTATCTCTTACCATTTCGGGTGCGACCTGGCGAGAAATTCGGGCTAGAGAGACATGCGGTCTTCCGCAAGATTCCACTCACCTTCCTTTTGCTGGGACACGATCCTTCCGTCCCGCATCTCGATCAAACGGTTGGCGACGGTGGCGGCTTCCGGATTGTGAGTGATCATGAGGATGGTTTGATTGAAGGCACGGTTCAGTTCCTGCATCATCTTCAGCACCACCAGCGAGTTTCTGGTGTCCAGGTTTCCGGTCGGCTCATCGGCCAGAAGGATCGCGGGTCTGTTGATGACGGCCCGGGCAATGGCCAAACGCTGCTGCTCCCCCCCAGAGAGTTCGGAGGGCTTGTGATGGGTTTTCTGTTCCAGGCCCAGCAGGTTCAGAATCTCCTCCACGTGTTCCCGGTTTCGGCTGCCGTTTCGATGAATCTCCTGAGCGATTTCCAGGTTTCCCCGGACACTCAGGGTAGGCAGCAGATTGAACCGCTGAAACACGAAACCGATCTTGCGGCGCCGGATGTCTGTGCGAACGGAGTCCTTGCCCGAGGAGACTTCCTCGCCGTCCACCAGGATTCTGCCGGATGTGGGTGTGGCCAAGCCTCCCAATAGATGCAGCAGGGTGGACTTGCCGCACCCGGACGGCCCCATGATGGCGATAAATTCTCCCTCCGGGACCGTGAGTGAAACGTCGCGGACTGCGGCAACCTCAATCTTGCCGGTCTTGAATATCTTGGTGAGTTCTATGGTTTGCAGGATGGTTTTCATCGGAAAAGGCCTCTAAGTGCAACGGCATTATAGCTTAGCGACTGCCAGTTCTAAAGCCGGCGGGGGAAAATGTCGGAATGGAAAGTGCTTTGAACCCTATTTCCGAGACAGGCCATTATTCGTATGCCAGGGCTTCGATAGGATCCTGCCTGGCCGCGCGCAGGGCCGGATAGAGAGCTCCCAGGCTGGCGCTGACCAGCGCCAGCATCCCGGTGTAGAGGAGCCACTCCGGGGGGAGCTGGTGTTGGAGGGTCGGCATCAACAACCGGAAC
>JAJECY010000138.1 GCA_022821775.1 Acidobacteriota bacterium | reverse complement strand
TCTTATGCGGGGCTCAAGTATCACTCCCCCCTTGAGGGGGAGTCGGCGAGAGGGCGAAGCCCGTCTTCGAGCCGGAGGGGGGCCAACGCGGCGTCCCGTTGGCACCGCCCGCCGTCGATCCGGAGCGGGGCCAACTCTGCGCTCCGTAAGTGAGTGTCGGTGGCGCGCACGCGAGAATCACCACCTCAGCCCCCGTCCCGCCGCGGCCAAATCTTCCACACGCCCACCGTCAGCACCGGCAGGACGTAGCAGAGAATCACGCCCCAGGTGGCGGTGCCGTAGCCCTTGGCCACCAGGTTGATCAATCCCAGTTGGGCGATCAGGGCAGCTGCCACCAGCAGCAGGATGGCCACCGCCGGGCGAATGTAGGCCGGCATGACCGCTCGGCGTTCGGCCAGAACGCCGGCTACCCTCTCGTTGAAGGCGTGAATCATCCCGGTTCCGGACTCGATCAGCGTTCCCAGCAGAACCACCTGAAAAACAACCTGGAAGGCGGTCGATCCCAGGGCCTCCAGCAGAAAGTTGGCGGGAACGGTCTGTTCCACCACCGCCGGATACCGGGTGACCATGGCCAGAAAGAAGAACAGGGCCGGGATCATGCCGATGGGTCCCACCAGGATCCCGGCCCCGACGGCTTCCCGAGACCTACCGATATGGCGGATGCAGAAGAGGAGGGCCGGAATTACCACCATGTTGTACCCGGCATACTTGATGCCCGCCAATGCCCATCCCGGCTTGATTTCCAGCGAGGGCCAGGCCTTGTCTCCAAAGAACTGGGAGAGGCTCCAGACCAGGAAGACCAGGTAGATGGCGTAGAGGACGAAAGACCAGACCGCGAACGACTTCTCGATCACCGCCGTTCCCTTGAAGACCAGGAATCCCACGCAGGCCATTATGCCGATGACCCCGGCATGGTAGGGGAGGGAGAAGACGGCCTCCACGATGCTGCCGCTGGCGGCGGCAATGACTGCCAGCCCCAGCAGCATCATGACCAGGTAGCAGATCTCGTAGAGGAACCACCAGCGGTGAAGCAACTGCCGGGTGAAAGCCCGGTAGTCGTAGGAACCGGATTGCCGGGCCAGTTCGAAGGTGACCAGGCAGACGGCGGACCAGATGGCCGTCGACAGTCCCATCCCCAGCAGCCCGCCCAGGGGACCGAACTGGAGGAAATACTCCACGAGTTCCCGGCCGGTGCCGTAGCCGCCGCCGATGACAATGGACTGAAAGACGAAGCCGGGCAGCAGGTATTTCCTGAAAAAGGGCGCGTCGAGCATGGACATTCTAGCCGTTGCTGTCAGATGACGCCATTGTCCCGGAGCCGGCGGATCCGGGCGGGCGTCATCTCGAGATAATCCTCAAGGATCTGGTCGGTGTGCTCTCCCAGGCCGGGGCCGCGGCGGTGGACCGGGGCGTGGTCGCTGACCTTGATGGAACCGGCGACCTGGCGCACCACTCCCAGTTCCGGGTGGTCGGTCTCGACGATCATGCAGCCTTCCCGCACTTGCGGGTCTTGCAGAGCTTCCTCCACCGAATTGACCGGCGCGCAGGGTACCTGGCCTTTCAGCAGCCGCAGCCACTCGGCCGTGGTGCGGGTGCGGGTGCGCTCTTTCAGCAGGGGCGCCAGCTCCTCGCGGTGCTTCAATCTCTGCGCAAAGGAGTCGAAGCGGGGATCTTCGGCCAGTTCGGGAGCGCCCAGGATCCGGACCAGGTTGCGATAGAACTTCTCCTTGGCGCACATGACCACCAGCCAGCCGTCCCGGGTAGGCAGCAACTGGCTGGGCACCTGGGTCGGATGGGAGGAATCGGGGGTGCGCCGAGGCTGGAAGCCGTTGGTCAGGTGCCAGGCCCCCACATAGCCCAGTTGGGATAGGGCCGTGTCGAACAGGCTGACATCCACGTCGCAGCCGACTCCCGTGCTGCGCGCGCGCATCACGGCGCTCACCAGGCCCAGGGCCGCCAGCGCCCCCGCCCCCAGATCCACCAGCGACAGCCCCGCCTTTTGCGGCGGACCCTGGGGGTCGCCGGTCAGGCTCATCCACCCGGCGTAGCCCTGCATCAGGTAGTCGTACCCGGGGTCGGCGGCCCGCGCTCCGCTGCGCCCGAAGGCTGATAGGGAGGCGCAGACGATGGAGCGCTTTACCGGAGCGAGGCTGGGGTAGTCCAGCCCCATGCGGGCGGGCAGGTCGCCGCGCAGGTTGTTGAAGACGCAGTCGGAGCGACAGACCAACGGATGGAGCACGGTGGACGCCTCGGGATGGTTCAGATTGAGGGTGATGCTCTTCTTGTTCCGGTTGAAGCTCTGGAAGTAGACGCTGTCGTCGCCTTCGATCTCGGAAGCCACATGGCGGCCGATGTCACCTCGACTGAGGGGGTTTTCGACCTTGATGACCTCGGCTCCCAGGTCGGCCAGCAGCATGCTGGACCAGGGACCGGCGCCGAACTGCTCCACGGCCAGGATGCGGATGCCCTGCAGGGGTGGGGGACTTTTCATGAGGCTGGAGATGTTGCCGCACAAATGGCTGGACCGGCCGAGGTCATTCCGGTTCTTCGGACTCGGAAGCCTCTGCCATCCGGAGCAAGCCCTTGGCCTTTTCCACGATGGGCCAATCGACCATCTTGCCATCCACCTGCAGTGTGCCCAGGCCTTCGCGTTGAGCCTGCTCGAAGCGGTCGATCACCGCACGCGCCTGTTGGATCTGCTTTTCCGAGGGAGCGAAGGCCTGGTGGACGCAGGCGATCTGCCGGGGGTGGATGACCCCCTTGCCGCCGAAGCCCAACCGGCGGGCCCGCTTGGCATCGGCGGACAGGGGCTCCAGAGTTTGGAACTCCGGCACGATGCGGTCCACGGCCACCAGCCCGCGGCTGGCCGCCGCCACGGCCACGGCCGAACGGGCGTAGAGCATCTCGTCGGGGCCCTCCTCATCCGATGCGAAGACTCCCAGGTCCAGCGTAAAGTCCTCCGCCCCGAAGAACAGGCCCACCATTCTGGGGCAGGCAGCCGCAATGGCGGGGGCCGCCAGCAATCCGCGCGCGCTCTCGATCATGGCCAGGATGCGCACGCTTCCCGGCTCCATTCCCGCCCCGGCCTCCAGGGCTTCGAGTGCGGCATCCGTCTGCTGCAGGCGGGAGACCTCGGACACCTTGGGCAGCACCAACCCGTCCAGGCCGGGGCGAAAAACCGCCCGGGCATCCTCCAGGCCGGCTTCGGGATCGGCTTCTACCCGCACGTACCGCAGTGAGCGGCCCCGCGGAGCCTCGATCGCCTCGGCCACCAGGCCCCGTCCCGCGGCTTTCTCGGCCGAGGGCAGAGCGTCCTCCAGGTCGTAGACGATCACGTCGGCCCCCAGGGTGGGCGCCTTTTGGATCATCCGGGGCCGGTTGCCGGGAACGAACAGCCATGATCGCATCAACTGCATGCCGCGTGCTCGCTGGTTCACTGGATCGAAGGGAACTCTCCGGGCTGCGGGGCATGGCCGCGCCGGTACACCATGACCTGCCGGGTCAGATCGATCACTACCTTGCCGTCCTGATTGACGCCCAGGGAGCGGACGGTGACGATCCCGGCCTCGGGGATGGACTTGGAAACCCTCTTGGCCAGGACTTCCGATTGGCAATAAATTGTGTCGCCGATAAAAACCGGGTTCGGCAGCCGCACCTTCTCCCAGCCGAGATTGGCCATGGCGTTCTGGCTGACGTCGGTGGTGCTCATGCCGGTGACCAGCGCCAGAGTGAAGGTGCTGTTGACCAGAATCCGTCCCCAGCGAGTCTTGCTGGTGTACTGGCTGTCGAAGTGCAAGGGGTTGGTATTCAGCGTGATATGGCTGAATAGGGAGTTGTCCAACTGGGTGACCGTCCGGCCATGGGGATAGCGGTAGATGTCCCCGACCTGGAAGTCTTCGAAATAGCGCCCTTGCCAGCCTTCCTTGGCGGGCTCTTGGGAATCGGTCATCGGGTGTCTCCAGGTAGTCGGGAGGGCAAATCCCTTCAGGCTCAACCGGCCTGAACCCGGGCGCGCCGCCTCTCTCCGGGCCTATTGTTCGGCATATCCCGATTGGAGGCAAAGCAAATTCTTTTGGGATGCGGCGTTTGGAAGGATGCGCCGGTGAGCCGCCGCGGGCTCGCACCAGCCAACCTACAGGCGAAGGCCGATGCGGTGGGGGAGGCTGGCACTGCGCGGCTCAACTCGCAACTCTATTGTGCAACCCGCCCCGGCCTGCCGCTTGCCGCCCGCTATCGCTATGTTCTAAGATTTCGCCTTTCCGGGCCAGTATTGCAAGGGAGAGACGCCGTGCCGATCCAGCGCAGCCGACTACTCATCGACAAGAGCGAGGTGGCAGTTGCCGGCGGCCTGGTGACCGCCATGCACCCGCTGGCCGCCGATGCCGGAGTGGAGATCCTCCAGCGCGGCGGCAACGCCGCAGACGCCGCGGTGGCGGCCGCCTTTGCCGTGGGAGTGGTGGAACCCTTTATGAGCGGGGTGGGCGGAGTCGCCTGCCTGGTGGCCCACGACGCCGCCAGCGGTCGGACGCTCACGCTGGATGGAGCCGGTGTCCTTCCCCGGGCCGCCCGCGAGGACCTTTTCGAGCTGCTGGACCCCGGCCTCAAGGGCGGGGGCATCTACGGCTGGCGCGCCACCCGGGATGAAGCCGCCGAAACGGGGTACCGCTCGGTGGCCGTGCCGGGGGCAGTCGCCACCTACGCCCGGCTGCTGGAAACCATGGGCACGCTCTCCCTGGCCGAGGTCATGGCGCCGGCCATTCGCCTGGCCGAGGAGGGGTTCCCGGTGGATTGGTACGTCTTCGCCAACTGCGCGGCCGGGCTGAGGCGGCTGCGGCCCTTCCGGCACACCATGGCGGCTTTCTTTCATTCCGACGGCACCCCGCTCAGGACGGCCAACGCCGACGACATCGGCAAGGAGGAGTGGCTGGTCCAGAAGGACCTGGCCCGAACCCTGCGAGTGATTGCCGAGGAGGGTCCGGACGGCTTCTACCGGGGAGAGATCGGGCGGACCATTGCCGGCTTCCTGGCCGAGCATGGCGGTTTCCTGACACCAGAGGACTTGGCCGACTATCGCGTCAGGCTGCGCGATCCCCTGTGGGTGGATTACCGCGGCCGGCGGATCGCGCTGGTTTCCACCAACACCGGCGGCCCCACCGTGGCCCAGATGTTCAACATCCTGGGGGCATACGACCTGGCCGCTTCCGGCCACAACACGGCTCCCACCCTGCACCTGCTGGCCGAAGCCCAACGGATGGCCTTTGCCGACCGCTTCACCCATCTCGGTGATCCCGACTTCGATCCCATCCCCCTGGAGGGCTTGCAATCGGCGGCTTACGCCGCCCGTCGGCGCAGCCACATCCGGCCGGCAGGCCCTCCGGTCAGCCGGCCGGCGGGAGACCCCTGGCCGTTTCAAACGGGGGGGCGGCCGGCGGCCATGCGTCAGCCCAGCGGCAGCGACGCCGCCGAGCAGCACACCACCCATCTGACCGTGGTGGACAAGCAGCGCAACCTGGTCTCGCTGACGGCCTCGCTGGGGCAGTTGTTCGGTTCGGGGGTAGTGGTGCCCGGCACCGGGATCACCCTGAACAACGGAATGATGTGGTTCGACCCCGAGCCTGGGAAGGTCAACTCGATGGCCCCCGGCAAGCGGGCGCTTCACGCCGGCACGCCGGCCCTGATCTTCGACCGGAGCGGGCCCTACCTGGCGGTGGGCTCCCCGGGCGGACGCAAGGTGCTGACGGCGGTGCAGCAGGTCATTCACAACGTGGTGGATTTCGGGCTGGGGATGCAGGCGGCTGTCAGCGCCCCGAGGATTCACTGCGAGGGCAGTCCGCTTCACCTGGACGCCCGCCTTCCGGCCGAGACCATTGAGGCGGTGCGCTCCTTCGGCCACCAGGTCTCGGTGAGGGAAGAGCACTTTCTCAGTTCCTATTTCGCCCGTCCCAACGGAATTCTGATCGATCGCGAATCCGGCCTGCTGCGGAGCGGAGTGGAGCCCTACAAGGCGAGCGCCGCCGCCGGCTACTAGCCCGCAGGGAATGGGGGGAAGTCGTCGCCGGCCGGTTTCCAGGAGAGGGTAAGCAATGAGCAAGGACAAGGCTTCACGGCGGGAATCGATTCTGGAGGGCATTCGGCAGGGCCGCATCCTGCGCATCGATTTTCTGGGGGACTCCATCACCCAGGGGTGCGGCTTTGTCTCCAGGCAGGAGGGTTATCCCGATCTCCTTCTGGGCAAAATGAAGCAGATGGCCGGGCACGACCGGTTCCGGATCTACAACCACGCCGTGGGCGGGGCCACCGCCGCGGGCGGCGCCGGCCGTATTCACTGGTGCGAGCGGGGCGCTTCCTCTCCAGACCTGAGCTTCGTCATGTTCGGTCTCAACGACGTCCATCTGTCGGGTTCCGCGGACGACTATGCGCACCACCTCGGGACCATGATGAACCGGCTCAAGCGACTGGGATCGGCAGTGGTGCTGCTGGGGCCCACGCCCTTTCCGGCCAGAGAGGCAGCCGTTCACTCCTTCAGCCTCCGCGCTTCCCGGGAAGCCGCCCGTGCCGGGGTGGACTTTGTGGATTGCCTGAAGCCCTTCTACCAGGGCGGCCGGCTCCCCGAGGGACTGCTCTGGCCCGATGGCATTCACCTGACTGCCCGGGGACACCGGGTCCTGGCGGACTGGATCTGGAACCAACTCCAGTCGATGTAACGATTGTCCCCGGGCGCCGCTGCCACGCCTCCCGGCAAGGAATTCCGTTCAGATCGACCCGCCGCCGATTCCTCAACCCCTGTCCCGGGATCCACGCCGGGAACCTGCAAGCCTCTCGCAAGCCCCCCTCACTTTCCCGAACCTATCCTCCTTCACCTCGACGCCACCGATGCGCCTTCCATTCCCGTCTGAAAACTAATTATTAAAATGAAAATCATTTTCATTTACATTTAGATCGGCCTGAGTTATCTTTCCCCAGTCATTCGGCAAGGAAGTCGATATCCCCTGCTCGCCCGGGCATCCAGGCGCGAACAATTTGCCCAGGTCGAAGGCACCCGAGCCGTTAAAGAGTAGTGGTCGTGCAAATACTGCAGTGACTGCAGTGTTGATACCTGCCTTTCGGTCGTGAGCGGCGCTTTCGGCCGGCAAAGGCCAGGAGGACACAGGAGGACGGAAACCATGCTTCCATTCACTCATCCGATTCAACGGTGGAGGACAGTATCGGGGAGTACCTGCCGCAAGGGCGCCCAATCGCTACTTGGATGGGCGCTGGCTTCATTGGCCGTGGTGGCCGCGACAGGAGCCCTGCCTCCCATGGCATCCGGGCAGAACGGACAGCTCGACGCCGTCTCGGCAGCAGATCTGCTGCAACAGGCTCGCAAAAACAGGGAGGTCTTCACCAAGGACTTTCAGGGATTTCGCAGCAAGCTGGCCGTGCGCATGGACGGCAAGGTCCATCACGGCACCTGCCTGTTTCGGGTGCCCGGCACTCTGGAGATCGCGCTGAACGGCGGCAAGGCTCCTTCGGTCGTCCAGGCCGCGGTGCGGAACATGCTCATGCATCGCGTCCCCTCGGCAACTGCCGTGACTACGGAGGCTCGCTACGGCGCACCGGACGCCCATTCGCTTGGGAGGGAAGTCCTGCTGGACGACAAGTACCAATCCGCCTACCGAATCAAGGACCGGCAGATCCTGGAGGTCGACCGAAAGCTGAGCGACTTCCGTCGGGTGCTGACGGTTCTCGAAACCAAGAAAACGGCTTCCGGTCGTTACCTGCCGCGGCATGTCTTCGCGGTCGTGTTCGACAACGATTCCGGCTCGGTTCGCGAGGCCTGGACCTACATCACCCGTTTCCAGCAGGTCGGCGGCAACTATCTCCCTCATTCCCGTCACGTGCTCCGGACAGGCAAGGGGCGAAACAGCACCTTGCTGATCGAATGGCACGACATTGAACTGCTGGAAGAAGCAACCGATGGATAACACCGTTTCGTGGCCTCCAAGCTGGCAGCGAACGGAAAAGGAGAACATTTCATGAAGCGAATTAAGGAAACTCTGATTTATTCCTTCCTCTCATGAGATCATAAAACGGTCCGTGACCCAATCAACAGGAGGTAAGGATCGATGCGTCAGAGCAGCTTTGCCGAAGCCGGATTTGAGCGCTATAGCAAACGCACTCGCC
>JAJECY010000224.1 GCA_022821775.1 Acidobacteriota bacterium | reverse complement strand
CAGCGCTTAGCCGTGGGCGTCAGCCCATGGACGTCGAATCCATCTCCCCACGGCAGCCGCGTAGGCGGCGATTTAGAAGCATCGTCACTGAACGCAATGCCTCTAATGGGAAACAACTCTAAACCCCTGCATTGCCTCAGCCGCGCAGGCGGCGAATTGGTCGCATTCTCCCGTAACGCACGATCTTCCCAAAATGACGCCATCCCCGAGACTCAATCCCTGCTCTCTTCTCGAGAGTGCAACCCTTGGCGAGAAATCCGGGCCAGTGGCTGCCGTCCCATCCCCTGTGATATAAGGCGCGGGAGGAGGTTGCTCCATGGACATCGTGGTGCAGAAATACGGCGGGAGCTCGGTGGCGGACCTCGCCAGGCTGGAGGGTGTGGCCGACCGGATTGTCCGCAGCGCCGCCGGGGGCGAACGGATCTGCACGGTGGTGTCGGCCATGGGGCGAACCACCGACGACCTGCTGGCCCTGGCCCGGCAGGTGACCCGGACGCCGCCGCGGCGCGAGTTGGACATGCTGGTCTCGACCGGGGAGCGCATCGCCATGGCGCTGCTGGCCATGGCCATTCAGAAGCGGGGCCTGGAAGCCATCTCCTTCACCGGCTCCCAATCGGGAATCATCACCAACGACCGCCACTCCGACGCCCAGATCATCGACGTGCGCCCGGTACGCATCCAGGACGAGCTGTCCCGAGGCAAGGTGGTCATCGTGGCCGGCTTCCAGGGGATGTCCTACCGCCGGGAGATCACCACCCTGGGCCGCGGCGGCTCCGACGCCACCGCCGTCGCCCTGGCTTCGGCCCTGGGCGCCTCCTACTGCGAGATCTGCTCGGACGTGGACGGCGTCTACACGGCCGATCCGCGACGGGTGCCGGATGCCTTCCTGTTGGAGAAGATCTCCTACGAAGAAATGCTGGAGCTGGCCGCCCACGGAGCCCAGGTTCTCAACGTTCAGGCCGTGGAGTGGGCCCGCAAGACCGGCGTCACCATCCTCACCAGCGCAGCCCACCGGGAGGGAGGCCACTCGCGGGTTGCCGCCGAGGGAACCGGATTGCCGGCCTGCGGAGTGACGGTTGCGGAGAACCTGGCCCGCCTGCATCTCCGGGGAACCGAGGGGGAGTTGAGGTCCCGGCTCGGGGAGCTGGGGCTGCCCTTCCGGCCCTGCCGGGACGGCTCGGAAGCGGCAACATCCTGTGTCATCGCCGCCGGCGAGCTTCCCGAGTGGCCGTCGCTTCGAAGCGAGCTGACCAGCGGGCTTGGCTCGCGCCTGACTCTGCAGGAAGGGATATCCGGATTGTCGGTGGTTGGGAAAGGCCTGCCCACCGACGCCGTCGGGCAGGCGCTGGAAACGGCCAGGCTGTCGGGGGCAGAGGCCTTGGGGGTGGAATCCTCCCCCCGGCGGATCACCCTGCTGGTGGCTGAAAGCCAGGCCGCCCGCCTCACCGCCGCCCTGCACCGGACCTTTATCGCACCTCCCGCCGGTCCCCGAGAAGGTCTTGAAGGGTGACGGTGGCAGAGGACCCCGGTCCAGCCTCCTTCAGGAAGCTGACGAGGTCCAGCAACTGTTTCAAGGTATAGCGCCGGCCGTAGGTTTCCGGCATGGCGGAACCGGGTTGCGGCTCCAGGGATTGAACCTGATCCCGGCGCAGGGTCCTTCGGACAGGCGGCAGCGCGGTGACGTCGTAGAAGCGGATTCGCTGCTCCTCCTCACCGGCCTTCAGCACGGTCAGGCGTTCTCCGGCCGCGGTGGTGAGGTTGAAGAGTGGCCGGCGGCTGGAAAGCCGAGCCTCGGGAAGGAGGATGTCCCGCAGAATCTCGCTGGCGGGGCGATCCGCCAGCCCGCTGAGATCGGGACCGACCATCGCCCCCGTCCCCCGCACCCGGTGGCACTGACCGCAGTTGAGGTCGTCGGCTGCATCGAAGAACAGCTCCCGCCCCTTGTCGGGCTCGCCGGTCAGCCCGGCGGAGGCCTTGCCGCCCTCGGAGAGCGGCTCCGGCAGGTCGGTTGCCTGTCCCGATTCGGGCGCCGACTCTCCCGGCGCGGGCGCCTTCGCCGAGGCAACCTCGGCGGCGCCGGACTGCTCGGGATCGGAGAGCGACATCACGTAGGCCACCACCGACCAGATCTCATCCTGGCTGAGCTTCTCTTTCCATCCCGGCATGGAGGATCGGGGGATGCCCTCCGCGGTCACCCGGTAGAGGTAGCCCGGCTCCCACGGCTTGCCGCGCAGGCGAGGTCCGCCTCCCGCCCGTCCCTCGGCTCCATGGCAATAGCCGACCGAACAACTCCGGGCGAACAGGATTCGGCCGGCCCCGACCACCGCCGGGTCCTCGAGATCGACGGTGGGCTGCTGGGCCCAGGGCACCCACAGAGGAGCACCCGCCAACACCAGGATCCCGACAAACCCGATCATATTATCCGCTCCCCCGGGGGGCGCCGCTCTCCCAGCCTGGCCGTCACGATGGAACGTCGACCCGATGCCCCCCGCCCATCAGAGCATCCCGCGCCGGCTGCCGCTGGGAGTCAGGCACAAGAAAGTAGTCGGTACGGTAGCCGCTCATCACCAGCACGCTTATTTCAGCCGCCGCCAGCAACCCGGTGACCTCGGCGGCAACCCCAACCGTGTCCAGTGGAATATCCGCATCAATGTGAAAACAGGCCCAGGCGTCCCCGGCACGGCTTCCCGGGTCCGCAATCGGGACCAGGATCGAATGGTCCCCTTCGAAGGCGCAGGCGAATGCACCCTCCACCATCATGGAACGCAGTGATTCAAGGTCCTCGCAGCGAACAAGTCGATAGAGCCTTGCATGCTCCCTGAATCGCAAAGCGCCACTCTCCTGAACCGGCCCGTACTACGGAAGACTTGATTCCCCGGCCCGCGTCGGCAGTGGAAATCGTGGGGAATTCAGGCGAGGACGACGTTGCCGGCCGGCGAGCATGTGATTCGCCTCCGGCGCCGGCGCGACCGCCTCGTCGATGGACCGCGGCCCGGGTCATTCGGGCAGGGCGAACACGATCAGGGCGCTTCCGCCCGGGAAGTCTTCCACCTCGGGCCAGAGCTGGGGCATCAGGCCGGCCACCGCCGACCCCCAGCCCGCCGGGACCGCGATGTACTGCCGCCCGTCGACCGAATAGCTGATGGGAGAGCCCCGGTGGCCCGAACCGGTGTTGAAGCTCCAAAGCTTCTCGCCGGTCTCGGCATCCAGGGCGAAGAACTCTCCCTCGGGATCTCCGGTGAAGACCAGGTTGCCGCCGGTCGCCACCGCCGAGGCCAGCAAGGGATACTTGGAGTGGTAGCTCCATTTCTTCTCCCCGGTCACCGGATCCAGGGCGTCGAGATGGCTGCCCGGCTCTCCCTTGGGAGTAGGCTTGAGCTCGAACACCCCTCCGAAAAAGGTCTCGCCCGGCCTGGGGTCCTCCTTCTGCACGGTGAGGGTCTGACACCACTCGATGCCGGTGTTGTAGAACAGCCCCGTCTTGGGGCTGTAGGCCCCGTGGTTCCAGCTTCGGGCCCCGCCGATGGCCGGGCAGACCAGGGTGGGCTTCCCCACCTCGGGCTCCATCCGTCCCAGCAGCTTGCCGGTCGAATCGATCCCCTCGATCCAGTTGAGGTTTTCAACGAAGCGCCAGGCGCCGATGAACTCGCCGTTGGTCCGGTCCAGGACCCAGGTGTACCCGCCCTTGTTGGGATTGATCAGGAGCTTGCGCTTCTTGCCGTTGACCGGCAGGTCGACCAGCAAGCATTCGTAGGCGGTGTCCCAGTCCCAGACATCGTGCGGAATCTGCTGGTAATACCACTTCAGCTCCCCGCTGTCGGCATCCAGGGCTACGATGGAATCGGTATAGAGGTTGTCCCCGGTCCGGTCTCCGCCGTAGAAGTCGGCGGCGGGATTGCCCACTCCCCAGTAGATCAGGTTCAACTCAGGATCGTACGAGCCGGTCATCCAGGTGGCCCCGCCGCCGTACTTCCAACTGTCGCCCTTCCAGGTTTCGTGGCCCTTTTCTCCCGGCCCGGGGATGGTCCAGAACCGCCAGGCCCGCCGGCCGGTCCTGGCGTCGAAGGCGTTCAGATAGCCCCGATGGGCCGAATCGCCCCCGGTGACCCCGACCACGACCTTGTCCTTGACCACCAGGGGCGCGCCGGTGATGTTGCAGCCGCACTGCTGCATGCTCTCGATCTCGACGTTCCAGACCTCCTCCCCGGTCTTGGCGTCCAGCGCCACCAGTCGGTTGTCGATGGTCCCCATGAAGACCAGGCCGTGCCCCAGGGCCGCCCCCCGGTTCCAGGGACCGTAGAGGAGGCCGAAGTCCTTGGGCTCGGGATGGAAGTAGTGCCAGATCTCCTTGCCGGTGACGGCGTCCAGCGCAAAGACCCGGTTCCAGGGGGTGGTGATGTACATGACTCCGTCCGCCACCAGGGGAGTGCAGGAGAAACCGCCGTCCACCTTGCCCGTCTGGAAGATCCAGACCGGAGCCAGCCGCTTCACGTTCTCCCGATTGATCTGATCCAGCGGACTGTAGCGCCAGGCGTCATAGGTGCCGGAATAGATCAGCCAGTTCTGCGGCTCCTTGGCCGCCTCGATCAGGCGCTTGGAATCGACGGTTTCGGCCGAGGCGATCGGAAACAATCCAATCGACAACAGCAGCAGGATTGAGGCGCTGAGCACCCAGGCGGGTCTGGCAGGCATGGGGATCTCCAGTTTTTGGAATGTGGCCGGGGATGGGTACCACCGGTGACCTCATCTCCGGGGCTATCACTAGCACTTCCGGGTCGAAACTGTCAATGAAGGCAGATCTTTCCCATCTCGTGGTAGCATGCTGGGCTTGGGCCGCATCCGCGACCAAGCGAAGGAGCGACGACTCATGGCCGAATTGGGCAGTTACCTGATCCTGCTGGTTGCCGGCTTCATTGCCGGCACGCTGAACGTGGTGGCGGGAGGAGGATCCTTCCTGACGCTTCCGGTGCTGATCTTCCTGGGACTGCCACCCACCGTGGCCAACGGGACCAACCGGGTGGCGGTGCTGACCCAGAACGTGGGGGCCGTCTGGAGCTTTCATCAACACGGGGTGATGGACTGGCGAGCCAGCCTCCTGTCGGCGGCCCTGCCGGCGATGACGGGAGCCTGGCTGGGTGCCGAGGTTGCTATCTGGGTCGGGGATGACACCTTCAAGGACACTCTGGCCTTCCTGATGGTGGCGGTGACGCTCTGGACCCTTTGGGACCCGGTCAAGGGGAAGCTGGACTCGTCGGCCGGTGGACGGCCCCGCTGGATGATCGCCCTGGCGTTTTTCTTGGTTGGCGTTTACAGCGGATTCGTCCAGGCCGGGGTGGGATTCCTCATCCTGGCGGCCACAACGCTGTGGGGACTGGACCTGGTCAAGGGAAACGCGGTGAAGGTGCTGGTGATCCTGGCAACCATGGTCGTCTCCTTGTGGGTCTTTGCGAGCCAGGGAAAGGTCGACTGGCTTCTGGGGTTCGTCTTGGGCGCCGGAAACCTGGCGGGGGGATTGGTGGGGGTCAGGCTCACCGTCCTCAAGGGACACGGGTGGATCAAGAAGGTGGTGACCGCCACCGTCATCCTGTTTGCCTTGCGCCTGTGGTTCTTCGAGTAGCGGGCCGAACCGCGGAGACAAACCCGGCCTGGCCCTGTTGGAGATATCCTCCATGGAAGCTTCCGATAATACGTCATCCCGCCGCAAGCTGACGCCGGGCAGAATCCTGCTGGGGGCCATCCTGCTGTCACTGGCGGTGGTTGCGGTCCTGCTGGTTCTGACCTACCTGAAGCTGACCGACCTGAGCCGGGAGATGGCCGGGCTCAGGCGGGTGAGCAGGACCGTGGCCGAAACCGCCGAGAGCGCCAGGCGCCAGGCCGGACGGGCCGAGGAGAACGCTCTCAAGGCGGCTCTGGGGCGTGCCCGGGCCGAGGAAGAGGCCTCGGAAGCGCGGGCGGCCGCCGCCAAGTCGAAGGCCGAAATGAGGGAGGCCAAACAGGAAGCCGAGCGGGCACGACAGGAGGCCGCCCGGATACGCAAGGAGCGCGACGAAAAGCTGGACGCCATGCAGCAGGCGCTCAGCCAACTGGTGGAAACCCGGCGCACGGCTCTGGGCCTCATCATGAACCTGGACAGCGAGGCCATCCAGTTCGATTTCGACAAGGCCGACCTGAAGTCCAGCAACCGGGAGCTGCTCAGCAAGATCGCCGGAATCCTGCTGACCTCGAAGGGGCACCACATCTTTGTTTACGGCCACACCGACGACGTGGGCACCAACGCCTACAACCAGGAACTCTCGGAGCGGCGGGCCAAGGCCGTGCGGGATTACCTGGTGGACTCGTTCATCGATCCGGAAATCATCACGGCCGAGGGCTTCGGCAAGTCCAGCCCCCTGGTGGAGGGGACTTCGACGGAAGCCCGGGCCCGGAACCGGCGGGTCGAGATCGCCATCGTGGACACGGTGCTGGACTACCAGCAAAGGACCCGTTAATCGCCCTCCTTGCCCTCGATCAGGGCAAAGACGGTCCGGTTTTTCCAGTAGTTGTCGAAGTGAATCTCCCGGATCCGGGCGCTCCTCCGCCGGAAGTAATCGCCCCCGAACTCCCAGATAACCGGAAATTCGCGGTCGCAGCCGTGAAAGCTGGGAGGCAGGCGGGAAACCAGCCGTCCCGAGGCGTCCCGGGCCATCCGTTGCCGGGTGACCCGGGAGAAGAGCAGCGGAATGGTGTAGACCTGGATCCCCCCGGGTCTCAACACACGCCGCACCTCATCGAGAGCCCGGTCGTATTCCAACAGATGTTCCAGGGTTTCGGAGTGAACGGCAAGATCGAAGCTGTTGTCCTCGAAGGTCAACCGGGACATGTCCTCGTTGATCCTGCCTTCGATTCGGGACCCCGGCGGCCTGTCGGGTCGATGGACGGTCTCGGTGACGCTGCCGAGGTTCTCCAACGCCGGCGCCAGGGCGTTGGTCTGGTTCAGGTGCAGAATTCTCGGCCGCGGGCCGGACGGACACCGGCGCTTGATGCTCCACAGCAGCATGCGGACCCGCTTGGACATGCCGCATTTGAGGCAGCAGTTTCCTTCCCGCTGGTCCAACCAGCGCCGTTCGCGACCCGACAACTCCCAAGCTGCGGCCAGGGGGGCGTCGATCACGGACTTCTGCTCGAAGTCGCGGCAGCCGCAATGGATGCATCCGCGGCGGTCGATTCGACAGTAGCGGTAGGTCTTACCCATAGGGAGCCGGCCGCCCGGAGTAAAGCGGACTATGGGTTGTTGGATCGGAAAAGGGCCAACTGCTTTTCGAAGAGGGCGAGGGTGATCGAATCGTAGAGGCAGAAGAGGACCTGCCGGAGCCGACTCTCTCCTGAAACGATGGCGTCGGTGTCCTGCTCGGTGATGTCCTCCTGAATCAGCAGAAGCTCGGTGTCCTTGATCTTCACCCGCATGCCGTCACTTCTTTTGCTCTGCCAATTCGCCCCGGGTGAATCCTTCAAACAGCCCTTCCAGCCGGGCCATGCGTTCTCGGAGATCGGCGACCTGCCCTCGGACACCGGCCAAGTCCCCCCGGACAGTGGCCACATCTCCTCGGACATTGGCCACGTCTTCTCGGACGTGTTGAATCTCCAGTTTGAAATCCCGCCGAACATCGGATGAGACCTTCCATCCCAGGCTGGCCAAAGCCACCCCAAATATGCCGATGGCAATCAGCTCCGCGCTGATAATCATTGCTGACGCTCCTTCCGTTATGACGAGCCCGCCGAGAGGGAGATCAGACCAGGCAAGGGGTTCACAAGTTGATAGCTCACCACGATAGTGTACCACGCAAGCCGGGCCAGCAATGGGTAGCGAGTAGAAGACGTTGTCGAATTCCTGTTGCTCAACAGCGCCCCCTACTCACCCTCACGGGGCGCCGCGTTGGCCCCCCACCGGATCGAAGACGCCGACTCCCCCCTCAAGGGGGGAGTGATACTTGGCCTGCAAACAGCTCCTTGCTGGATCGGGCGGCAGGGTGGCTGCCTGCCGGCAACCTCGCGCTGACGCTCCGCGACCTCCAGTCAGGAATAAGGATGCGGGCGGGACGCCCGCGCTCCCGGGTGGGGCTTCGCCCGCCGACTCCCCCTCAAGGGGGGAGTGATTACAGTTGCTCCTCACAAGGCTTCATTTATCCCGCCTCAGGTTGCCGCCACCAATTCCCCCAAACCGGCCCTTCAAACAGTCCAGTATCACTCCCACATTGTGGGGGAGTCGCACAAGCCCGAGCCGAATG
>JAJECY010000230.1 GCA_022821775.1 Acidobacteriota bacterium | reverse complement strand
CCGCTCCCCGAATTCACCAACCGCCCTGCAAGAAACTCCAGAAGCACCCCCCCCTTGGGGGGGTGTCGCAGAAGTCGCGCCGATTGGCTAAGGCTGATGGGGTGGGGGGCCGACGCCAGCCTCTCCCCCCCTTGCTCCTCGCTCTCGCGACGCCGCGTTGGCCCCCCACCGGCTCGAATGCGGGCTTCGCCCTCTCGCCGACTCCCCCTCAAGGGGGGAGTGATAATCGAGCGCTGAACCAGGCTCCTTGCCCGATTCCCGGGCGGGATGTCTATGGAACGGGGTTCCACCAGGCGGGCTAGTTCCTCGCGGGCAGATAAGCGCCGTCCCCGCTGCGCTCTTCCGGAGCCCCGCCGTCGTTGACCACCCCGTAGGCCAGGAACGGGTTCTCTCCCGACGTCTTCTCAATCCGGACATACCCCTGCCGGGTCTCCGGACCGGCTCTCAGCAGGATCCCGTCGACCTGGTGCCAGCCTCTGGCCGGAATCGGCCTGGTCACCACCGTCTCCTCCAGAATCCCCGTCTCCCCGTTGTAGATCTCCAGGTGGAAAACGCTCGGGCTGTCGTCCACTTCACCCGTGTTGACCAGCGCCAGGTTGCCGCGGTTCTCCTCGTTCTGCTGCAGCCCCATCACCCAGGCCTCCCGGATGAAGGCCTCTCCATTCGGCACCGCGTTGTAGAAGACGCTGTACTGCCCGCCGCCTCCCTGCGAGCCCGTCCTGGCTCCGATCACGATCCCGCTCAGGTCGCCCTCTTCGGCTTCTACGAACAACGGTCCCAGGTAGGAGCCCCGCCTCGTCCCCAGCCCCCCCACCTGGCCACGCAACTCCTCCACCAGGTCCGGTACGATCTCCTGCCGGCCCGCTTCCAGCTCCATGCTGAAGCTCACCGTCTTGTCGCCGGTCCTGATCTGCTCGGATACAAACTGGAAGTTCAGCGTTCTGGGCTGGTCGGAGAAGTTCGTCACCGTCAGCTCGCTTCTGAACTCACTCGTCTCCACGATCACCGGCAGGGTCTGCCCCATCGTCCCCTCCAGTGAACTGGCCGTCACCGGAAAGACGAACGATCCGTCCGAGTTGACCTGGTCGTTGATCACTCCGTAGGCATAGAAGGGAGCCTCTCCCTCCACCCGCTCCACCTTCACGTAGCCCTGCGCCGGACTGCCCAGCCTGCCCAGCAATCCCGAGTACTGGTGGAACCCTCCCGGCCCCAGCGTTACGTCCTCGAGGACTCGGGGCTCGCTGTCTCCCGCCTCTCCCGAATACACCGTGGTCCTCAGAGTGATCCCTCCCTCTCCCGGCACTCCCATGTTCTGGAAGGCCACGTTCGAGCGGTCCTGATCGTTCTGCCGCAGCCCGCACAGGTAGACCGGCTCGGTAAAGCCTGCCTCCTCGGCCACTCCCGGGTAGGCCAGCCCCGCCCTCCCGTCCGGCACCAGCGTGGTGGTCCGCACCATCGCCTCCACCTCCGACCCCAGCGGCGCCTCCACCCGCAACGTCCCCAACCGGTTCACCCTTTCGGGAATCGGCACCCCCAGGTTCCTCAGATAACCCAAAGCATCGGTTTGGATCATCTGTCTGCCCGCAGTGAGAACGTCCGAAGCCGTCCCGCTCCCGCCTCCCCGTTTGGCCGTGTAGGTGTAGCCGATTTCCACGTCCTGCTCTCCCCGGTTGGTCAGCGCCAGTTCCGAGATGAAGAAGGCGTTGTTGAGCCCGGCCGAGCTCAACAGGACCGGCACGAACAGTGCTCCCGTCGTCAGCCGGAAGCTCCCCGCGGCGGGGTCCCCCTCGCCGCAGTCATAGACGAACCCACCCACTTCCGGTTCGGTAAAGCTCAAGCGAATCTCGCAGGAAGCTCCGTCATCGTAGTCCAACCTCACTGTTCCCATGCGCGGGCCCGTCTTCTCATAGGCAAAAGCCCCCGATCGAGGGGAAGCTCCCTGCTCTGTCTGCTCGAATCGGTCGCCTTGTCCGAATCGCAGCTCAAGGGTCCTGGCAGCCTCCCCATCTCCCGCGAGCCGCAGGGTCAGCCGACGCCCTTCCAAATCCGCTCCACTGAAGTCCGCCGGATCCTCTACCATTTCCTCCGAGGCGATCCTGAGGATCCGGTCCCTGCCGCCGCCGTTCGAAGTCGTTACGTAGAGTGCTCCGTCGGGGCCCATCATCGGGGTCCGGAGACGACCATAAGCGCCGTCGAGCTCGGGGACGATAAACTGGCGCACAAAATCGCCTTCCGGGGTGAACTCGAACAGGCGCAGCTTCTCGTCCCTGAGCGTGGCCACTGCCAGCCACCCCTCCCAGATGCCCCACTGTCTGCCCTCGAGGAAGATGCCGCCGCTGACGGCCAGGGTCGGCGACCCCGACGACCACTTGGCCGCGAGGGCGCCGGGAAACTTCACCCGGTCGGTCATGGGGACCGATTCGTTGTAACCGGGCACCGGATCCCAGCCGTAGTTGCCGCCGGCAACCAGCAGGTTGATCTCGTCATCCACCCTCGGTCCGTGCTCCACCGCCCACATCCGGCCGGTGCCGGGTCGCAGGGCCAATCCCTGCACGTTCCGGTGGCCATAGGTGTAGATCCTTGGGGATGAAGCGAAGGGATTGCTCGGCGCTCCGGCGCCGGTCGAGGGATCGACCCGAAGGACCTTGCCTCCGAGCGAGGTCAGATCCTGCGGGAGCCTTCCCGAGGCTGCATCTCCGGTCGCAATCCACAGATAACCCTCCGGTCCGAAGCGCATCCGGCAGCCGCCGTGACGGCCGCTGGTGGCCGGGATGCCCCCGACCAGGGGATCGGCGACCCGGGTGGCCGCGGTGTAGCTGGCGTTCATGGTCCAGGCGATCACCTGGACCTCGGGCCCGACGTGGCCCTGACAGGTATAGAACCGCCGGTTGGAGATGAAGTCCGGATCGACCACGATACCCATCAACCCCGTCTCGCCGACGGCAAACAGGTCTTCGAAATCGGCCTCAACCTCCCGGACTGCGCCGTCGGGCCCTCGACTGCTGAGCACGCCCCTCCACTCGGTGAAGAGCATGGTCCCGTCGGGTGTGAAGTCGAGGTCCCAGGGGATGGACAGGCCGGAGACCAGGGTGGAAACCAGCAGTCCCGGCGGCGGGATCTCGGCGGTCTCGACCGACTGAAGAGTGAAGGTCAGCGACGCGATGGGCTCGTCCGAGAACTTTCCCCTCCCCTGGAGGCTGGTAATGACTCCCCGCGGCGAGGTGGCGGGGTTGGACAGAGAAAACTCGCTGCCCTCCTCGGTCCCGGCATCCCACGGATACAGGTTGAGGGTGATCGACTCAAGCCAGTCGGCCTGCTCATCGAGGAGCGGCAGCCCGGAGACCCCCACGAACCAGTCCGGGCTCGGAGCGATCATGGTGAGCAGGGTGACCCGGGGATGATCGGTGGAGAGCGTGACGTTGTCGATGGTCGAGGAGCCGGTGGGACGGATGTCGCCGCTGCCCAGAAGGACGGCGAGCGCATCGGGCTCGGCTGCCCTGACTTCGTTCGCCAGGGTGCTGGTTCCGCCAAGTTCCGCCATGAACTCGACCCCGGCGGTGGCCGTGCCGCCGTCCCTCAAAAAGGTGACGCCGGCATTGTGCACCCCCCCGATCAATCGGGTGAAATGGGCGCCGCCCGGAAGGCCTGCGGGGGTGGCGGCAGTGGTCCATAATCCCCGGAAGGTCACGCTGTAGGTCGCTTCCGAGTAAACCTCAACCCTCGGATCATTGTCCGGTGGGTCGAGCCACATATTGAACAGCGCACCGCTATCACCCTCGTCCGTAATTGCAGGCGTTACCGGCACTTTGGTGGAATCCTGGAATCCGAGGGAGACGAAGGACGCAAGGAGGGCCCAGGCAAGAATGGAGACGGCTCGGGGCCACGATCCGGCCCCGACCCGACACCAGGCGCTGTACCTGGAGATCCCGGGCTTGAGAGTCGGGGATGAGGCCTTGGGCCGGAGAGCGGAAACAGAATCCGGTGGCGGGGAGCCGTGAAACTCGGTTTTATTGTCCATGTTCAATACAGATCTCTCGAGTCGAATCAACGTTGCCGAAAAAGTCACGCCTCCCCATCTTAGCGGGTGATTCATTCGGAGCAAAAATCGGCGATCATTTAATGATGACGAAAAGGAGGGCAAGAAGGAGGCAGGAAAGGCTACGGCAGCGGTGGGGACTGCCTGAAGGAAATGCAGGTTGAAGCGGTCAGAAGGGTTCTTCGGGGTAGAGCTGCGCCTGCCAGGGCGGCAAGTTGACCTCGATGGGATCGTCGTCCGGGTAGTAGTGTTCCACCAAGGGCTCCAGGATATCCGCCAGAAATCTCTCCACTCCACTTCTGTAGCCTTTTTCTACAGACGCCCAAGTTACGTAGAGGCGTCTGTTGGCCACGTACCTCAAGATTTGAGGATCCTTTCTGTGCTTTGAGAACCGTTCCTCGAAGTCTCCCTGACCGACGTAAACCACGCCTTTCGCGGACCAGATGATGTAGACGCCGCCTTTGCCGGAACTCCAACCGAGCTTTACAATTCTCAGGTCACACCAACCGTTTTCGCAGATTCTCCATTCGAGTTCCATCGCAGGTGCCTCGAGTAGACGCGGATCCGTTCAGTCGCAAACAGGCCGGTATTTACTGATCCATTGCCGCCGTCTCTTGATTCGGGCCGGCTCCCACCACACGATTTCACAGGCATAATGGGTGGGCAGGTGTTTCCAGATGCAGGAGGATTGGACTGATGTCTTCTCGTAATGCGCCGACAGGCTCATGGCAATGTTTTCAGACTGACCCACGAAGATGTCCAGGTGAGAAATCTCCGGTCCGGACCTCCAGATCAAGTAAACTCCCGCCCTGTTTGGAGCGTGGCTCTCAATGTCCTTCTTGGAGAATCTGAATTGCACAGGTTTCTCTCAGTCAGGCGAACCAGTTGACTTGCGGAACAAAAATGCCTTGATAGTAACGACACATAATGAAATCCATGTGAATACCAATATTTTCTTGATGCCCTTATGGTGAATCTCTACCTGCCGGGAGCATAGAGACCGTGACTGCCTGATTGTGACTCTTGCATGGTCAGGTTGGTCACTCGGGCCATCTCCAGGTGTCCCTATCGTCCCGAACGACGGCGTATTCCCCCATGTCTTTCTTTCTGAGCCTTGCCCTCTTCAATTGCGGGTGGTTTTGCTGTGTTCTCGGGGCCGCATACGGCATGCCCTGGCTCGGACCGCTTTACGTGTCGGTCTGGTTCGCATGGAAGGTGTTTGGAGCACGGACACGAAGTGGAGAAATTCTCTTGATCCTGCTGGCGGCGGTCCTCGGATATCTGCTGGACTCCACGCTGTTCCTCTCGGGCATACTCCTGGAAAGGGGCCACGACTCCTTCGGTTGGCCGAGCCCGCTGTGGCTGGTCTGTCTGTGGCCCAATCTTGCGGGAGCCCTGCGGGGATGTCTTCGTATTTTCAGAAAGAGGTACCTTCTGGGATGCGTGGCGGGCTCGGTCGGCGGCCCCATGGCCTACTTCGCCGGTGGTCGACTCGGAGCCATCGTATTGGCCGATCCTCTGCCGGTGAGCCTGGCGGCTATCGCCGCCGAGTGGGCCATTGCCATGCCGCTGCTTCTCTATCTCGACGCCCGTCTTTCCCCTCAACCGAGGCCACGGCATCGATCCAGCCTTTAGTGAGGGTTTCCTGACGAAGGGAGATGAATGGTGAACGCCTGGACCTTGATCGCCGTCTCGTGGGCGTCGGTGGCCTTGCTGATGTCCATGCTGTGGGAGGTGCAGCGTCGCCTGGGGAAGGCAGCGATGGTGGATGCCGCCTGGGCGGCCGGCATCGGAGCTGTCTCGGTCCTGTTTGCGTTCTTTGCCGAGGGCGATCCGTTGAGGAGGCTATTGGTCGGAGCCATGGCCGGCCTCTGGGGGGGACGGCTGGCGGGCCACCTGCTGGTTCGAGTGTTGGGCGAACGGGAGGATGGACGATACCGGACACTTCGCCACAAATGGGGGACCAAAGCCAACCTCTACCTGTTTCTTTTCTTTCAGGTTCAGGCATTCTGGGCCGTGTTGTTCTCCCTGCCAATGCTGGTCGCCTCCATGAATCCCCACCCGGTCGGCCCCTGGGACTTTGCCGGTATGCTCGTGTGGGCCATTGCTCTCTCCGGTGAGACTCTGGCGGACATTCAGCTTGCCTCCTTCCGCAAGAGGCCCGGCACCGGCGGCGCAGTCTGTCAGGAGGGCCTCTGGCGGTATTCCCGACACCCGAATTACTTCTTCGAATGGCTCCACTGGTGGGCCTACGTGCTGTTGGGCTGGTCGGGACCGCACGGTTGCCTGACCTTGACAGGACCCATTCTGATGATCCTCTTCCTCTTCAAGATAACCGGGATTCCCCCGACCGAACGGCAGGCCCTTGCCAGTCGCGGCAACGCCTACCGGAAATACCAGAGAACCACCAGCATCTTCGTCCCCTGGCCTCCACGCCGTTAGCCCGCACTTCTCACCAGGACGCATCTGTGTTGCTCGCCCGCACTTCTCACCCCATGTGACATCGATTGCAGGGGCCGAGGCCGCGATAACGGCAGGAGACTGCCACTGAGGGGAGGCCACCTCATCCCGCCCCCGGCCGTCGCGAGCAGAATGTCTTGCGGTGATCCCGGGTGAGAGGATGTTTCGGCAGAATAGCGTCTGGTCGGATGGATGCTGCGTGGAAAACACGACCTCTGCCCCTTCTACAAACATGAGATGATTCCCTCCATATGTCAAGAATTATCTGAATATTATTAGACATATTGTCTAAATAAATTGACATACATATTCTATTGTCTAAAATATCTTCATGCCACTTCCGCGAGGACATCCCATCAGGGTAGCTGTGCGAAGGACGGGGCTTTCCGCTCACGCCATCCGTGTCTGGGAAAAGCGCTATCAGGCCGTCGTTCCAGTTCGCAGCCCGACCAATCGGCGGCTGTATTCGGATGCCGACATCATGCGTCTGTGGTGGCTACGGCAGGCAGTACGGTCCGGACGGAGGATTGGAAGGATCGCTGGTCGCACCACTGAAGAACTGGCGAGACTGGTGAATGCAGGAGGGCCGGTCCCGCCAGCTTCCCAAGAGACCGCTGCCGAAGCGGCTGGAGAAGAGGATGACCGCGAATCGGCCTTCTATCTCGGACAGGCTCTGGAAGCCGTGATCGGCCTCAACCCGGTCCTGCTGGAAGAGCAGTTGCTCCGCACATCCGTCCAGATGAGTCAGCGGCGCATGCTGCAGGAGGTGGTCCATCCGCTGATGGAACGCATCGGAGACCTGTGGCAGCAAGGAACCCTGCGGATTGCCGACGAGCATATGGCGACGGCGGTTGTCCGCAGCTTTGTAGGGAACTTCATTGCCGGCTGCCGGGTGCCGGCCGCCGCCCCTCATGCCCTGGCGACCACCCCCGAGGGTCAGATGCATGAGATAGGCGCCTTGCTGGCTTCGGCCGCTGCCGCGGCCGAGGGCTGGAATTCAACCTACCTGGGGTCGAACCTGCCGGCCGAGGAAATTGCCGGAGCCGCTACCAGGAAGGGAGCCAGAGTCGTCCTCCTCAGCATCGTTTACCCGGAGGACGATCCCCGCCTGGGCAGCGAACTGGTCAAACTGCGCCGTCTGCTGGACCGGGATGCGGTCCTGCTGGTGGGAGGGCGCGCCGCCCACAACTATTCGCGGTCTCTCAATCGGGCGGAGGCGGTGACCCTGAACTCTCTGGGCGGTTTGTTCGACTTCCTGAGTCTCATGCACCGGGAGGCTCCCGCACGGACGTAGCCCGACGTGGCCTTCCCCGGGAATCCCTGGAGACTCCGGGCACCGTTCCGGGCACCGACATGGCAAGGATGCACATCGACCACAGGACGCAGTCGGCTCCAGGCTGGCGGCAGGTTTTCCTTCGCTGGATCAAAGGGGACGAATCCACTGTCGAAGGCGCGCACGATGGCGAGCGGCGAATCGATTGGCTGCGGGTCCTGCCGTTTGCGGTGCTGCACCTGAGTTGCCTTGGAGTCCTTTGGGTCGGCTGGAGCCCTCTGGCCGTGACGGTGGCCGTGCTCGCCTACTGGGTGCGCATGTTCGCCGTGACCGGTTTCTACCACCGCTATTTTTCCCACCGAACCTTCAGGACCTCGCGACCGGTGCAGTTTTTCTTTGCCCTCCTGGGCAGCGCGGCGGCGCAACGAGGACCCTTGTGGTGGGCCGGGCACCACCGTCACCACCATCGGCACTCCGATACCGACGGCGATTTGCATTCTCCCAGCGAGCACGGTTTCTGGTGGAGCCACATGCTCTGGATCACGACCCGGTCGAACTTCCCTACCCGCCTCTACAACGTGAGCGACTTGGCCCGCTTCCCCGAGTTGCGTTTTCTGGACCGCTTCGATGTCATCGCGCCGCTGTTGCTGGCTCTGGCAATGTACGCTCTGGGGGACTACTGCGGAGTCCGCTTCCCCGAGTCCGCAACCAGTGGCGGGCAGATGCTCGTCTGGGGCTTCTCTATTTCCACCGTCGTGCTGTTCCACGCCACCTGCACGATCAATTCGCTGGCTCATCTGTTCGGCGGTCGTCGCTTCGCCACGCGGGACAATAGCCGCAACAATCTCTGGCTGGCGCTCATCACCCTGGGAGAGGGCTGGCACAACAACCACCACCGCTATCCGGGCGCGACGCGCCAGGGGTTTTACTGGTGGGAGCTGGATCCGACCTATTACCTGCTGAAGCTGCTTTCCTGGATCGGTCTGATCAGCAACCTGCGGCCCGTTCCCGAGGCCGTCTACAAATGCTCCAAGAGGAAGGGATGATACCGCCCGGCCAGCGCATCGCCGTGGTGGGGAGCGGCGTTTCCGGCCTGGTGGCGGCCTACCTGCTGCACGCCTTCCACCGGATCGTGCTCTATGAAGCCAATGACTACGTCGGAGGGCATACCCACACGCTGGAGGTCGAGCAGGACGGGCGCTCCTATGCGGTGGATACCGGTTTCATCGTCTTCAACGAGCCCAACTACCCGCATTTCAACCGCCTGCTGCAGCATCTGGGGGTAGATTCCCGGCCGACCCGCATGGGATTCAGCGTCCAGTGCGGCCGAACGGGCCTGGAATACTCCAGCACGGCCATTGCCGGCCTGTTCGCCCAGCCGCGCAACCTGGTGAGGCCGTCCTTCTATCGCATGCTGGTCGATATCCTGCGCTTCAACCGCAACGCTCCGGCATTGTTGCGCCACCCCGACGACTCCACCACGTTGGGAGACTACCTGGCCGTCAATGGCTATTCGAGGACCTTCATCGACCACCACATCATCCCCTTGGGGTCGGCTCTGTGGTCGGCCCGGCCGGCACGCATCCGGGAATTCCCGGCGCGCCGCTTCGTCCAATTCTTCGCCAATCACGCCTTCCTTCAGATCTGGGGACGTCCAGTCTGGCGCGTGATCGAAGGGGGCGCCAAGCGCTATATCGAAGCGCTGACCCTGCCCTTCCGGGATCGCATCCGCGTCAGTTGCCCGGTGGAATCCGTGCGGCGCCTGGAACAGGGCGTGGAGGTGCGTACCCGATGCGGATCGCCCGAGCGCTTCGACCAGGCCATTCTCGCCGTTCACAGCGACCAAGCCCTGAGGCTGCTGGCCGGCCCCACTCCTGCCGAGCGCCAGGTCCTGGGAGCGATGCCCTATCAGGCCAACGAGGCGGTTCTCCACACCGACCCCACGCTGCTGCCCCGGCGGCGGCGCGCCTGGGCGAGCTGGAACTACTACATCCCCCCGGACAGCGGAGAGGGAGCCGGCGTGACTTACAACATGAACATCCTCCAGGGTCTGGAGAGCCGCCTGCCCTTTTGTGTCAGCCTCAACCGGAGCGCGGACATCTCTCCCGAGCGGGTCCTCGCAAGGATGACCTACCACCACCCGGTCCATTCGCCGGCGTCGGCGGCGGCGCAAAAGCAGCGGCGCCGGATCGACGGAATCGACCGCATTCACTATTGCGGGGCCTATTGGGGCTTCGGCTTCCACGAAGACGGCGTTTCGAGCGCGCTGGAAGTGACCCGGCGCTTTGGAAGGGATCTGTGAAACAGCACAGCGCCATCTACGAAGGCTGGGTGCGACACCGCCGCTTCCGGCCGGCTCGGCACCGCTTCGGGTACCGTCTCTTCATGATGTACCTGGACCTGGATGAACTGCCAGGACTGTTCAACCGGCAGTGGTTGTGGTCGGCCCAGCGCCCCAATCTCGCCTGCTTCCGGCGGGCCGACCATCTTGGGGATCCCCGCCTCCCCCTGGACGAGTGCGTGCGGCAATTGGTCGGGGACCGAACCGGGCGACGACCGGAGGGACCCATTCGCCTGCTGACTCACTTGTGCTACTGGGGCTACGGGTTCAATCCGGTCAGCTTCTACTTCTGCTTCGATCGGGCCGGCCACGGCCTGGAGACGGTGGTGGGGGAGGTCAACAATACCCCCTGGGGCGAACAGCATTGCTACGTCCTGCACCGGGGGATGGACAGCGGACGCGCACCGCGCAAGTGCTATCGATTTCCCAAGGCCTTTCACGTTTCCCCCTTCATGGGAATGAGACAGGACTACACCTGGCGCTTTACGGCGCCCGGCCGCAAACTCTTCGTCCACATGGACAACCGCGAAAACGGAGACCGCCTGTTTGACGCCACCCTGGCGCTGCGGAGGAAGGAAATCGGGGCTGCGTCGCTGGCGCGCGTACTGGTGCAGTATCCGCTCATGACCTCCAAGGTCATCGGCGCCATTCACTGGCAGGCGCTCAGGCTTTGGCTCAAGCGCTGTCCGATCTACACCCATCCCCGGAATGCGCCCGGGAGGAAGTGACCATGTCCCAGGTTCCTTGCGCATTCCCGTCCGAACGCAGGTCCCTCGCTCCGGGCGCCTGGCTGGAGCGTTGGTCGCGCAAACTGGTGTTGGGGCACTTGCGGGACCTGAGAGAGGGACGACTCGGCCTGGTCGAGGGGGAGCGGCGCCAAAGCTTCGGCAGAGGATGTGGGGGACCCGAAACCCTGGTCGAAATCCGGGATGCGCGTTTCTTCCGAGCGCTGGCCCTGGGAGGCACGATCGGCGCTGCGGAGGGATACATGCAGGGGTGGTGGCGCTGCGACGACTTGCCCGGGCTTTGCCGCCTGATGGTGGCCAACCGGGATCGGATGCAGCGCATGGAAGGGGGCTGGGCGGGGTTGGCGGCCCCGGCCCGATGGCTGGAGCACGCCCTCAGGCGCAATACGCGTCGAGGCAGCCGGCGCAACATCGCGGAGCATTACGATCTGGGCAACGACTTTTTCCGCCTCTTCCTCGACAGCAACCTCATGTATTCCTGCGCCCTCTTCCCGCGAACGGACAGTTCCCTGGAAGAAGCCTCCCGCTTCAAGGTGGACCGCATCTGCCGGCAACTCCGCCTGGCGCCCCAAGACCATCTCCTGGAAATCGGGACGGGTTGGGGTGGATTCGCCTTGCACGCCGCCCGCGAGTACGGTTGCCGGGTAACCACCGCCACCATTTCACGCGAGCAATACGAGGCCGCCCGTCGCCGGGTCCGGCAGGCGGACCTGTCCGACCGGGTCGAGGTGATCCTGAGGGACTACCGCCAATTGCGCGGCACCTACGACAAGCTGGTTTCCATAGAAATGATCGAAGCCGTTGGGCACCAGTACTGGGACACCTTTTTTGACTGCTGCACCCGCCTTCTCAAGCCCGAGGGATTGATGCTGCTGCAGGCCATCGTCATTGCCGACCGGGAGTACGAGCGGGCGCGGCGCTCGGTCGACTTCATCAAGGCCTACATTTTCCCCGGTAGCTGCCTGCCGTCGGTAGCGGCTCTCAGCCGCTCACTGGCGGGGTCCACTGACATGCGCCTGCTGCATCTGGAGGACATCGGCCCCCACTATGCCCGCACGCTGAGGGCCTGGAGGGAACGTTTCGCGGCGGCGGCGCAGCAGGTGAGGCAGTTGGGCTTCAGCCAGGAATTCATCCGGATGTGGGACTTCTACTTCTGCTACTGCATCGGCGGATTCGAGGAGTGCTACATCTCCGACGTCCAGATGCTTCTGGCCCGGCCCGCCTACCGGCAGTCGCGCCTGCCGGCCGACACCGGGCCCGACCGGGATCAGGCATTGCCCCGAACCCGCCGGCCCCTCGCCGGTCGGAAACGAACCCCTCGAGCCACCGCAACCCGTAGGGAAGAGGCGTGAACCTGATCGACTGGGCCGAACGGGGATTGCTGCCCGACACTCTGATCCGCCGCGGGATCCGCCGTCTCAACCGGCTCCGCCTGAATCTTGAGCGGCGCGCCGACTGCGAGGCCGAACTGGAGGCCAAACACCGTTTCATCGCCTCGATGGACCGGGCTTCCATCGCGCTGCACACCCCCAGTGCCAACCGGCAGCACTACGAACTGCCCCCGGAATTCTTCGAGCTCGTTCTAGGCAGCCACCTCAAGTACAGTTGCGGCTATTTCACCTCTCAGACCGCCGGGCTCGACCAGGCCGAGGCGGCCATGCTCGATCTCACCTGCCGGCGGGCCGAGCTGAACGACGGCCAGAACATCCTGGAACTGGGCTGCGGTTGGGGCTCTCTGACACTTTGGATGGCGCAGCACTTCCCAGGCAGCCGCATCACGGCCCTCACCAATTCATCCCTGCAGGGCGAATTCATTCGGGGCCGCTGCCGGGCGTTGAAGTTGGACAACGTGGCGGTTCTCGTCGGCGACATCAACCGATTCGAGACGCCCCGGCGCTACGACCGGGTGGTCTCGGTTGAGATGTTCGAGCACATGCGCAACTACCGCGAGCTGCTGCGACGCATCGCCGGCTGGCTCGCTCCCGGGGGGCGGCTCTTCCTTCATGTCTTTGTCCACCGTCTCTACGCCTACGCCTTTGAGACCGAGGGAGAGACTAACTGGATGGGCCGCCATTTCTTCACCGGAGGCATGATGCCCTCCGACGATCTGCTGCACTATTTTCAGGACGACCTGGTCCTGGAGGCTCAGTGGCGGATCGACGGCAGGCACTACGCCCGTACTGCCGACTGCTGGCTGGCCAATCTCGACGCCCGCAGAAACGAGGCTCTTGCGGTCCTGGAAGGTCGCTACGGAGCCGTCGAGAAAGAGAGGTGGCTGCAGCGCTGGCGCATCTTCTTCATGGCCTGTGCCGAACTGTGGGGTTTTCAGGGAGGACAGGAGTGGTGGGTGTCGCACTATCGATTCAAACGACGGCGTTCCTGGAACACCGACCAAGCTTCGCCTCGGACCGAATCGCAGGGAAAGAGTTGATCCGGGAAGCGCCAGGTAGAACCACGAATTCACACGAATGGGCTCGAATGATGTCAAGAAGCCAATCTCTCAGATTCAATCCGTGAGCTCCTGAAATTCAATAGTAGTTTGTGCTCATTCGTGTCCATTCGAGGTTCACGGCTCAACCCGGTCTCTACGGAACGGTTCCCGCCGGGCCGCAATAATCCCGATAAACAGTATTCGCATGGGGGCGAGGACGGTATATGCTAGTTGAGCCTGCGGTATTTTGTTCACAGTAAGGGTCCACCTGTTCCCGGCATATGTGCAGGAGGGAGGCCTGGCGCCGTTGTTCCCGTCACCTTGCGATACCGTTCGCGCCATGGCCTGAGGGACGAAGAACCCGCTGATTCCGGCAGGGTCCAATCCGCTCGGCCTGCCGTGTACCGCAGCCGTCGAATCGCAGCATTTCGGTGCGCCATGCCAACCCAACCCAGCGAGCAGCACCCTGATCCCAGCCTGCTCCACCCGTTTCCCGAGGGCTGGTATTTCGTTGCCAGCCGTCGTTCCATCCTGAAGGAAAAGCTGATTCAAAAGACCTGGATGGGCGAAAAAATCATCGCCTGGGGCAACGGAGAGGGAAAAATCTGCGTGGCCGAGGCGGTCTGCCCCCACCTGGGCGCAGACCTGGGTCCCGCCGCCGGGGGCCAGGTGCGCGGCTCCCGTCTCGTCTGTCCCTTTCACGGCTTCGAGTTCGATGCCAGCGGGCAATGCGTCGCCACTCCCTTCTCCCCGGCGCCCAAGGCCGCCAGGCTGAGAGTGTTCGAGACGCGGGAAATGCTCGACCTGGTGTTCGCCTGGTGGGGCAACAACGGACGGCCTCCGCAATGGGACCTTCCCGAGGATCCGCCGACCGGACCCGACTGGAGCGAAATGGGGTACAAGACCCTCCGATTTCCCGGTCATCCCCAGGAAACAACCGAGAATGCGGTGGACTTGGCCCACCTGCGATATGTGCACGGCTACGGCAACGTGAGCCGGGTGGGTCCGCTATCGGTGGAGGGCGCCTGCCTGGAAAGTTCCTTCAACTTCAAACGGACCCGGAGGATCGCCGGAATCGCCGACCTGGTATTCGATGTCACGGCCGTCACCTGGGTCTTTGGACTGGGTTATTCGCAAGTCGATATTCACGAACGCACCATTGGCATGGATTCGCGTCTTTGGGTGCTGGCGACGCCCGTCGACGGCAGATTCATCGATCTCGTGCTGGCCGGCCAGGTGCGGGAGATACGCCGGCCCAAGCGGCCCATCGTAGGATTGAGGTTTGTTCCGACCAACCTGCGGGCCGGCATCATGAACAAGATCATGTTGGCCATTCAAAGACGCGACGTTCTGCAGGATGTGGTGATCTGGGGGAACAAGAGGTACCGGGCCCGTCCACGCCTGTGTCGGTCCGACGGCGAGATCGGCAGGTACCGGCGCTATTGCCGACAGTTCTATTCGGAGCACGGAAATGGCGGTAGGGACCGGCGCCAACCACCGTCCATGGAGTCATAGTGACCTTGTCCGAACCCACTGAGTAGACCAGCATGAGAAAACCAACAAGCTATTTGGTCGCGATTGTCATCCTTGTCGGCTCCGGCGCCCTGGCGTACTACCTGGTGTCGCTGGCGCCCGAACCGGAGCGCAGCGAGCCGCCTCCCCAAGTCCCCTTTGCACAGACGGCCAGGGTGGTGGCCGGCTCCGGAGCCATCCCCGTATACGGCGCCGGAACAGTGCGGCCCAGCGCTGAAATCGACATCGCGCCGCTGGTCGGCGGAAGGGTCGTCTGGGTGAATTCGGCCTTCCAGAGCGGCGGGCGGGTCAAGGCGGGCCAGGCCATATTCCGCATCGACAAGGAAGACTACCTGCACCGCCTGAGCCAGGTGGAAGCCGAACTCGAATCCCGCCGCATCGCGCTCTTTGTGGCTCAGGAAGAATCGGCATTCGCCCGCACCGAATTCGAGCAGTACTCTCGCCAGCAGCAGGAAGCAGGAGCTTCCGCGGGGGAACCGGGGCCCCTGGCTCTGCGGGAACCCCAGATCAAGGCGGCCCAAGCGGCCATGGACCGGGTGGAATCCCAATTGTCCGATGCCAGGCTGGCACTGTCCCGCACCGAGGTGCGAGCACCCTTTAACGGCTACGTTCGTCACGAGTCGTTGGATGTGGGGCAGTTTGTCACCGCCGGCCAAGCTGTCGGACGACTGTTTGCCTCCGACGCGGTAGAGGTGGTGGTGCCCCTGTCCGACGCCGACGCCGGCTTGATCCCGGGTCTCTGGAAACTGCGAGCGGGGGACTCCCGGCGGCGGGTGGCTGCCCGCGCGATCGCCAGATACGGTGACAAGAGTTACGTTTGGAAGGGCTACGTCGACCGGGCCGAGGCTTCCATCGACCAGCAGACCCGAACCATCGACTCGATCCTGCGGGTGGCCAACCCCTTTACGGGAGGGGTCCCCGTGGACGGAACCGATGAATCCGGAAACACACCCCCACTGCTGGTCGGCAAGTTTGTACAGGTTGAGATCCAGGGACTTGCTCCGGAGAGCTACTTCCGAGTACCGCGACCGGCACTGCAGCCCGGAAACGAGGTTTGGACGGTGAGCGAAGACAAGAGGGTAAGCGTAGTCCCGGTGCGCGTCCTGCAGCGCGTCGACGACGAGGCCTATGTCACGGGCGCTCTCGAAGACGGGCAACCGGTCATCACCGGCGGCATTCAGCATGTCTCCGAGGGCATGGTTGTACAGACCGGGGATGGGGTAGAGCCGTGAGGTGTACGATTTGAGCACATCGTTTCGATCTTTCTATGGTAAGTTTGGGTTACTTGTGTGGTAAATTTACGTTATTCGTAACCAATCAGCCTGCTGTAGGCGCGCACTTTGGGTTGGTATTACCACAAGGTTGGACGGCGACACTTGGTCTCTTGACAAACTCACTGGCGTTGTCCGACCGGACCTCGACGTCATCAGGGTCGCTCGGGTTGCCGGTCGCGACGCCAATCATGCCGGCGCCCGGAGCGCATGCCGTGATCCAGTGAGGCCTCCTACTCGACAGTAGGGCGGGAGAAACGACCGATGACGGACCAGAGAGATGAGGGTTGTTTGCAAGTCGTATTGGCCCAGCCCCGAGGCTTTTGCGCGGGTGTCGAACGGGCGATAGATATCGTGGAGGCGGCGCTGCGGAAGTTCGGGCCACCGGTATACGTCCGGCATGAGATCGTTCACAACCGGCGCGTGGTCGAGAACCTGAAGGCAAAGGGCGTGCGCTTCGTGGAGCAGGTCGAGCAGATTCCAAGGGGAATGGTAGCCGTTTTCAGCGCT
>JAJECY010000162.1 GCA_022821775.1 Acidobacteriota bacterium | reverse complement strand
TTGACGATTTCCAGCCGCTCCAGTTGCGCGGGATTGATCATCTCTCCGTGGTCGCCCGACTGGGACGAAAGCGTACCTGTCCGGATGCCGTCTTCCATGATCAGCACCCGGTCCCCGTCAAAACCCCGCACGATGGGCCGGGCGGGACCCGGTCCGAAGCCGCGCTTGGCAATCCCGGTACCGACTTTGTGGTCCAGCATCTCCCCCAGCGAGACATCGGTCGATTGACCCAGTTCATGGGGCCCGATCGATTCCACGCTCTGAAAGGATTCGAAGGTCGTTTCCCGCTTCTCCGATCCGGTCACCGTGATCTCATACTGGGGGGGCGCCAATACCAGCAGGAAGTCGGCTTTGGCCTCGCGACCCGCCTCGACGGTCACCGTGGTGGAGGCTTCGGTAAACAAGCTGTCGAGATGGGCCTCGACCGTGTATCTGCCGGGAGGGACTTGCTGGAACCGGTAGCTTCCATCATCCTGGCTGAGGGTGCTCCGCCCCAGCTCCACGATCGTCACGCTGGCGCCGTGCAGGGGATCCCCGCTGGACTTCAGTGAGACGTTGCCCGCCAGGCCGCCGTCGGGTTGAGCCTGGAGAGCAAACTGGGTCGCCGGTGAAAGAGTAACCGCTGCCACGAATGCAAGCAGTTTCGGACCGATGCGCATCGTTTCCTCCTCGTTTCCTGCAGAACCATAGCAACCGCCAGATTAGGCACGCTCCCGCCGGATGGCGAGTCTAAAGTCACCAGCGGGCACTTTGGTTGAATGAGCGGGATAAGAGTCTTGGCGTAGTTGTCGGGTGCCCATTGAGGTGCATTCCTCCTGACCTCCAGGGTGCTCCTGCGGTAACCTAGTCTTCCGGATTCTGTCCCTGCGAAGGTTCCGCGTTCGGGCCGGAGATATTAGTATGGGGACGGTACAATGGACTTCTTGGCATGCCCTGCTGCAACCCGCCGGCTATCCGGAAAGGGAGCTTGAGACCCTATGCCGCATTCTCCCTCTGGGAACAAGGGCCGATCCGGTCCCGTAGCCTCGCCGCCGCCGGCTCCCGAACGGCTCGAAGGCTCCATTGAGCGGGTGACCTACTTCAGCGAAGAGAACGGGTTCTGTGTCCTTCAGGTCAAGGTGAAGGGTCAGCGGGACCTGGCGACCGTGGTGGGTTCGGCTCCGACCGTCAACACGGGAGAGTGGCTCAGCGCCGAGGGCTCTTGGGTCATCGACAAGAACCACGGGCGCCAGTTCAAGGCGGGGCAACTCAGGTGTATCCCACCCACCACCGCTGAAGGCATCGAAAAGTACCTTGCCAGCGGCATGGTCAAGGGCATTGGACCGATCTACGCCCGAAAGCTGGTGCAGAAATTCGGCGAAGAGATCTTCGAGATCATCGAGGAGCACCCTGCCTGCCTGGAGGCCGTGGAGGGCATCGGTCCCGGCCGCAGGAGGCGCATCACTCAGGCCTGGTCGGATCAGAAGGCCATCCGGGAGATCATGCTCTTCCTACACTCTCACGGTGTGGGAACCCGGCGGGCCACACGGATCTACAGAACCTACGGGTCCAATGCCGTGGCCCAGGTCCGCGAGAATCCCTACAGGCTGAGCCAGGACATTACGGGTATCGGATTCAAGACGGCCGACCAGATTGCCGCTAATGTCGGAATCTCGCGAGACTCGGCCTTGCGGGCCCGGGCAGGTCTCAACCACGTTCTTCTGGAGGCGACCCAGGCCGGCCATTGCGCGCTTCCTGCCTCCCAACTCCACCAGGATGCCGTGAAGGTCCTTGAAATCTCTGAAGGCATCGTGGAAGAAGCCCTGGCCTGGATGATCGCCCAGGGACAGCTCTTGCGCGAACGCCTCGACGGGGAAGACCTGATCTTCTTGCCGCATCTGGCGAGCGCCGAGAGGGTCATCGCGGCCAGGATCGAACAGTTGGCCCGTGGGCGGGCCGACTATCCGCCGATCGACCTGGAAAAGGCCATTGCCTGGTGCCAGCAGCGCTCGGGCAAGATCCTGGCGGAGAGTCAGAGGGAAGCTCTGGTCCAGGCCTTGAGCCACCGGGTTCTGGTGATAACCGGGGGGCCGGGAGTGGGCAAGACCACCCTGATGAACTCGATCCTGATGATACTCAGAGCCAAGAAAGTGCAATGCCTGTTGTGCGCTCCCACGGGCCGGGCCGCCAAGCGGCTTTCCCAGGCTACCGGAATGGAGGCCAAGACCATCCACCGCACGCTGGAGGTCATTCCGGCCACGGGGAGATTCGCCAAGAATCGGCGAAACCCCCTGCAGTGCGACCTCCTGGTGGTCGACGAGTGTTCCATGCTGGATGTCCAGCTCATGAGCCATTTGCTGGTTGCCCATCCCTCCGGCGGCTCGCTGATTCTGGTTGGAGATGTGGACCAGCTTCCCTCGGTGGGGCCGGGGATGGTTCTGCAACATGTGATCGCCAGCGGGGTGGTGCCGGTGGTTCGGTTGAAAGAAGTCTTTCGCCAGTCGAGTGACAGCCGGATCATCACCACCGCGCACGAGGTCAATCGCGGCAAGGCGCCGGCCCCGGTCTCGGGCAGTGCCCCGGACTCGGACTTCTATTTTCTTGAGAGGGAGGATCCGGATCAGATCACGGGGCTCATGTCGAGATTGATCCGGGAAAGGATTCCCAGACGGTTGGGTGTCGACGCCATCCGGGACATCCAGGTGCTCTGCCCCATGCACCGCGGGTCTCTGGGGGCGCGGGAGGTGAATCGGGGGCTGCAAGATCTCCTCAATCCCGCTCGGCCGGGACGGGAGGAGGTCGAGAAGTTCGGATGGATATTCCGTGTCGGGGACAAGGTCATTCAGATGGAGAACAACTACGACAAGAATGTCTTCAATGGAGACATGGGTCGCGTAGAAATGGTGGACCCGGTGGACAAGGGTGTGGCCATCCGATTCGAGAGTCAGAAAGTGATCTACGACTTCAACGAGCTGGACCAACTGGCTCCCGGGTATGCCATCTCGATTCACAAGAGCCAAGGGTCGGAATTCCCGGTGGTGGTCATTCCCCTGGCCATGCAGCAGTATCTGCTGCTCCAACGCAACCTGATCTACACAGGGATCACTCGAGGGAAGAAGCTGGTGGTGGTCATCGGGCAGTCCCGGGCAATGCAGGCGGCGGTCCGGAACAACAAGCAGGAGCGCCGCTACTCGGGACTTCTCAGTCGGCTGAAGTTTGAAGTTTGAAGTGTGAAGGTTGGAGAGTGGAGGGGGAAGAGTGGAGAGGGGAGGGTCTCGGGAGCAGGCAGGTGCCTGAGGGGGTAGTAGATCGTTATTGAATGGCTGCGCTTAGCTCGACAAAGGCTCAACCTGTCAATCAAACAGTTCTTCACCCTTCAAACTTCATCCTTCACCCTTCACCCTTCACCCTTCAAACTTCAAACTTCAAACGATGGAGGTCATCGTCACCATGTATTTCAACTCAAGGCCGAGGCACGGATCGTCCGGCCGGAATCAAACGCTCAAAATCGTTCCCGGAGGAACAAGCTCCAAGGGGTCAGGGCTCGCCTGGACCGGGCCGCTGGTGATCGGATCCGGATCGGCTTGGAGGGGTCGCGCCGGCATTGCGTTGCTCGGTTGTCTCGCCTGGTTGCTGCTTGGCGTCTTCCACCAGGGAGCCGAACGATACGTGGCCATCGACAATGTCTGCGCCTGGCCCAACCTGACCCTGATGCCCGACGGGAGCGTGGTGGCGACCATCTTCAACCGGCCCTATCACGGGTTGGGCGTTGGCGACGTGGAGTGCTGGTCCAGCCATGAGGGCCGCCTCTGGAAAAAACGCGGCAGCCCGGCCGTTCACGAGGGGAAAAGCAATCGGATGAACGTGGCCGCCGGATTGGCCCACGACGGATCCTTGGTGGTGCTGGCCTCGGGATGGGGCGGACGGGATTTCCGCGAAAAGATTCTGCCCACCCTGGTGGCGCGGTCGTCGGATGGCGGCAGGAGCTGGAGTCGATCCTCGGCGGTTCAGTTGCCGGATGGGGTGGATTTTCTGATTCCCTTTGGAGATATCGTTCAAGGAGAAGGCAAGCTGCTGGCGGCCAGCTTCTACCATGAGGTCCCGGGGACGGCCAACGCCTTCGTCTTGTTCAGTCGCGACGACGGGCGGAGTTGGGGGGAAGCCGTCAAGATAGCGCCCCGTGACTACAACGAGACGGCCCTTCTGCGGCTGCGCCCGGATCGCTGGCTGGCTGCCTCCCGGAGTCACGCCGACGGCCACCTGGCGCTCTATGTCTCGGAAGACGAGGGTAATCACTGGGCCAGGTCGGGGTTCCTGACGCTTCCCGGTCACCATCCGGCCCACCTGCTGGAGATGGCCGACGGGCGCATCCTGCTGACCTACGGGATTCGGGAAAAGGGGCACCACGGCATCGGTTACCGTACCAGTCGGGACCAGGGCCGAACCTGGAGTCGTCCCACTCGGATCGTCAACCTGGAAGGGACTTCCGATGGAGGATATCCCTCAACCGTCCAACTGGCGGACGGGAAATTGCTGACCGCCTACTACAGCAACCGGATCCCCCAGCACCAGCGCTATCACATGGGCGCCGTGCGCTGGGAATTGGAGAAGGAGTAGCTCGTCCAATACAGAGAATACGGTTGCCCCGACACCTGCCCCAAGAGGCGCGGTTCAGTTCCTCATTCTTGAGCTGGATCGATTGTTGCGAGCGTGATTCGGTCCGGGGGAAGCGGCGCGGTCAGGGTTGTCCCGTCTCGCTGGGATCGGGCATGCGGTAGCCGACGCGGAACTCGTTGAAGATGTAGCGGGGGTGGGCCGCGTCGTCGCCAAGCTTGCGGCGGAGCTTCTTCACGTAAGTGCGCACGGCGTGCTCGGCGCCGCTGGGCCGGTCCTCCCACACATCGTGGAGCAGGGATCGGTAGGTGACGACCCGTCCCGCGTTGAGGGAGAGCAGGCGCAGCAGCTCATACTCGGTCGTGGTCAGGTTCAGCACACGGCCGGCTAGGGCTACCCGGCGCCGGTCGTAATCGATAGCCAGATCTCCGAGGCGGAAGGAGTCGGGGCGGGCGCGCAGGCGCAGTGCAGCCTGGATCCGCGCCGTCAACTCCGTCGGCGAGAAGGGCTTGACGATGTAATCGGCGGCGCCGGCCTCGAGCGCCTTGGCGATGGTCTCGTCGCGCCCGTAGCCCGAGATGAAGATAACGGGAAGATCGGCGAGGCCCGGGATGGACTCCATCAACTCGATGCCGTCGGCTTCGGGCAGCATCAGGTCCAACAGCACCAGGTGAGGTCTCTTCTTTCGGAGGAGGCGGGGCAGTTCCTTCGGGTCGCCCGTCATCAGCGGGGCGTAGCCGGCGGCCGCCAGCGCGCCGCGCACAAAGCGGAGCGTTTCCGGGTCGTCATCCAGCACCAGGATGCGCGCCGGTTCGGTTCGGCGAGGGACGGGATCCGAACGAAGGGGGACCGAGCCGGCGCTCTCGCTCGCCTGCGGGGCCACTGGAAGCGTGAAGGTAAAGCATGTCCCCTGGCCTGTCCCGCCGCTGGCGGCACGGATGCGGCCCCCGTGGGCCTCAACCAGCCCTCTGCAAATGACCAGCCCCAGCCCGTAGCCTCCGCGCCGGTGCTCGCCGTCCGCTCCCGCATACTTGTGGAACAGGTGCGGCAGCACCTCCGGCGCCACGCCGCGGCCTTCGTCGGCAACCGAGATGGCGACGTGCACACCGTCCCGCACCGCTTCGATCCGGATCGGGGAGGTTTCCGGCGAGTGCCGGGCGGCGTTGGAGACGAGGTTGTTGAGGACCTGGACGATGCGCCGCTCATCGGCCATCGCTCGGGGCAGATCGGCCGGAAGGTCGATGGCGAGGGTGTGGCGCCCGCCGCCGCTGAGG
>JAJECY010000287.1 GCA_022821775.1 Acidobacteriota bacterium | reverse complement strand
GGGTTGTGATTTCTTTCAGCAGTTTTCTCTCCGGCTCCTCCAACGTTACTTTGTATCGGATTCGTGGCATGACTCCCCCTTTCGTCTGGAAGAAGTCTACGCCTTTACAAACGACAATTCAACTGTGACATGACACTAGTCCATTAGGGTCAACTATTTTTGGTGGCGTTCGTGAAGACGGAAGTGTTCCTTCTTCGCCTTGGTGCCCACTGCTGCTTCAGTCTCTCACCTGCGGATTCCACAGGTCACGAATCTAGCACAAAATTGCTGTTCAACTGTCTAATGGACGGAACCACCTACCCTATCCCCCGCTCTTTCCCGCACCTTTGAGCCCAGCGATCCTCCGTATCCTTAAAAGTTGGCGGGCAACTCACCGCCGCTCCAATGTCCAGTAACCGGGACCACTTCAGTCCGCCATGGTGTGGTCCAGCAGAAGTGCCGCGAGGAGTCCAAGCGCGGTTGCAATACCGGCCATTTGATGGTCGCGGCGGTAGGCCTTGGGGAAGATTTCGGTGGCGAGTGATGCGATGATCGCGCCTCCTGCGAAGACATGCATCAACGCGAGGTACTCTTCCGGCGCGTGGCGAAACAGCAGGTTTCCGGCCACGGTAGCCACCACCAGGACCAGCGCCGTGCCGGACCATAGCGCCAAGATTCGTGAGCGGCGCCAGCCGATTGCGCGCATCCCCTTGGCGCCGCTGGCGCCTTCGGGCAGGTTGGAGAGGAAGATGGCCGCGGCGAGGCCTCCGACTTCCCAGGCGCCGGCGTCGATAAGCAGCACGCCCAGTGCGAGATTCTCCGGCACCCTGTCCAGGGTGACTGCGGCCAGAAGGCCAACGCCGCCCTCGTCTCCCCAGCGCTCGTCGATGAGATAGTCGATGAGGGCGAAAGTCGCTGCTCCGATCATCAGCGCCAGTGCCGTTGCCGTCAGGGTGATGGATTCCCGAGCGGGCACGATCAGTTCGAACACGGCGGAGAACATCAGGCCCCGCCGCCCGCGGCGAGGACGAACCCTTCGGTACGGTCGCCGAGGCGGCCGTAGAGGGCCCACAGTGCGCCCAGCACAAGCGCCAGGGAAACAGCAGCGGCCACGGCAAGCAGGGTCACGGGATGGCCCTCCAGCAGATCGACTCGATTCGCGGCCTTGTCACCGCAACAGTCAGCTCATGTCCTGAACGGGTTTGTGATGGTCACTCCGTCAATTTGCTGACCGTGCTGCAGGTCTTCGCTGTAGAGGGTTTTGCAGCCTGCTTCGATCGCGGCGGCAACGATCAGGCTGTCATAGAAGCTGAACTGATAACGCGACTGGATGTCCAGGGATGATCGATAGAGGCGAAGACTCGGCTGAATCCTTAACAGGGGCGAGAGCACAGATTGCAGATACGTTTCCATTTCATTCCTGGTCAGCTTTATTTCCGCCTTGCGAATCGCCGTGTTGAGACATTCCTGGACGACCTGAGAACTGATACACGCGGTTCCGCTCACTATCCCATGCTGGATCAAATGTTCTGCAATCTCCGCCTTGCGGGTGTCAAGTCGCTCAAGCTGATACACAAAGACATTGGTGTCGATGAAATTTTCAACGCTCATTCATTTCATCCCGCGTCAACTTGCGTCCAACGCGCAACTTGCCTTGCAACTCACGCATGACTCTCATGGCCTCGGCAGCTTGCTGCTCGCGCCGAACGTAGTTCTTGAGCCACAGCCGAAACTGCTCGTTCAAGGTCGTGCGCTCCGATACGGCCCGTCGTCGCGCGGCTTCAATCAGATTCTCGTCGGCGCTCAAGGTAATGTTTTTCACGATTACCTCCTTATTGTCGGGTCCACACTTTTGTAGTGTACACTATTGTCGTGTCCAACGGGGCTGCTTCCGTATTTCAGTCCGTCATGGTGTGGGTCACCAGGAGGGCCGCGAGGAGGCCGAGTGCGGTTGCGATGCCGGCCATGTGGTGGTCGCGGCGGTAGGCCTTGGGGAAGATTTCGGTGGCGAGCGATGCGATGATCGCGCCTCCCGCGAAGACATGCATCAACGCGAGATACTCTTCCGGCGCGTGGCGAAACAGCAGGTTTCCGGCCAGGGTAGCCACCACCAGGACCGCCGCCGTGCCGGACCATAGCGCCAGGATTCGTGAGTGCGGCCAGCCGATTGCGCGCATGCCCTTGGCGCCGCTGGCGCCTTCGGGCAGGTTGGAGAGGAAGATGGCCGCGGCGAGGCCTCCGACTTCCCAGGCGCCGGCGCCGATCAGCAGCACGCCCAGTGCAAGATTCTCCGGCACCCCGTCCAGGGTGACTGCGGCCAGAAGGCCGACGCCGCCCTCGTCTCCCCAGCGCTCGTCGATGAGATAGTCGATGAGGGAGAAAGTCGCTGCTCCGATCATCAGCGCCAGTGCCGTCGCAGTCAGGGTGATGGATTCCCGAGCGGGCACAATCAGTTCGAACACGGCGGAGAACATGAGTGCCCCGCCCCCCGCGGCGAGGACAAACCCTTCGGTACGGTCGCCGAAGCGACCGTACAGTCCCCACAGTGCGCCAAGTACAAGCGCCAGGGAGACGGCAGCGGCCACGGCAAGCAGGGTCACGGGATGCGGCTCCAACTACGGGATGGATGCAGGTGTCGGAATGGTCCGGGTGGTCTGGCTACTCTCCGGCTCTTTTCCCCTTCGGCAACGGTTTCCAGCGGACGGCCTGCAGGGTGTAGTGGCGGCCGGTGGGGCGGCCCGCCCGGCTGAGCTGGCCGTCGCCGGCCAGGGTGACGATGGTGCCGTCCTTCAGCACCACCGAGCCGGAGTAGCCGTGGCCCCGGGTGAGCTTGTAGAGCTCGGGTTCCCAGGTTTGGCCTTCGTCCCAACTGACCCGGGCCAGCATGGCGCCCCCCTCGGCGTAGGGGTAGCGGTTCTCGAAGGTGGCCACCACGCCTCCTCCCGGCAGGGCGACCAGGTCGCCGTGAGCCTGGCCGTACATGCGGGTGAGGGGGCGACGGCTGTGCCAGGTGCGTCCCCCATCCTCCGAGTTGGCCAGTTGCACCGTCTTGCTGTCGTGTTTCCCGCTTTCGTTGCGAAAGGCCGCCAGCATCCGCCGGCCGCCCAGGTGCAGGAAGCCGGTTTCGGCGATCTTGGGCAGGTAGGAGTCGAACTTCCAGGTCTTTCCGCTGTCGGTGCTGCGGAAGATCACCATGCTGCCTTGTTCCGGGACATCGGGATCCACTGATCCTCCGTATCCGTCCAGGTTGAGCAGCAGCTCGCCTCCGCCCAGGCTGACGATATGGTTTCCGTCGCCCCCGGATTTCTTGAAGGGATGTTTCAGGGGATCGCTGGCTTGCCAGGTCCGCCCGCCGTCGCTGGATCGGGAGACGACCTCCGGGTAGGTCGGGTTCTCCGACTCCGGGTCGATGGGGAGCAGCCCCCGGTGAGCGTGGGCCAGAAAGATGTACTGGTCGTTGCTTCCGAAGGCGGCGGTGCTGACGGGTTGGTCCTTCTTGGCGCCGGCAAGGTTGTCCAGCTTCCGTCCCCGCCAGCTTCGGCCTTCGTCGGTGGAGTGGTAGAGGTAGCGGCCGAAGGCGGCGTAGATGGTGCCGTCTCCGGTCCGGCCGACCCGCCCCGTCAGCTTCCAGGGCGACTTGGGAACCGGTAGCCGCAGCCGCTGGGCGGGCAGGGTTCCCAGCTTGCGATAGATGGCTCGCATGGCTCCCAGGGTGGTCAGCGGCGATTCCAGCGCCCACTTGCCGGCCGGCTGCCAATAGGGAGTGGCCTCCAGTACCTCGATGGGATAGTTGAGCGACGGGTCCTCACGGCTTTCGAGGGTTTGAGCCTGGACGGGGGCGGCGGCGGTGGTGAAGACCAGGGCGCCAAGGAAAAGAGCAAGGGTTATGTGGTTTCTCATGGGCGAACATTTTTCAGAATGTGGGGATATTGTCAAGTGGGGGAGTGCGGGGTGAGTGCGGGGTGAGTGCGGGGAAGGGGGGCGGAATAGGGCTGGCGACGCGGTTAACTTCCCCCACCGCATCAGCCTTCGCCATTGGGCTCGGCTTCTGCGACTCCCCCTCAAGGGGCGAGTGATTGGTGGTACAGACTGGATTCATCCTTTGCACAGTAAACCGCATTCATGGTTTACATGCTGATGGTGTGTCGAGCAGGGAGGGGTTGAAACTGGGAACAACGTTTACGCAATAAGCTGGAAACGGTAGCGTTCCCGGTTAATCGGAGTGGGGGAGATTGGGGTCGTCGTGCCACGCTTTGTGCGGGCGGGACGCCCGCGTTCCCGGGTGGCTGTCATCCCAGGGTGTCGGTTTGGCCCCATCAGGGGTGAATGATTGGTGGTACAGACTGGATTCATCCTTTGCACAGTAAACCGCATTCATGGTTTACATGCTGATGGTGTGTCGAGCAGGGAGGGGTTGAAACTGGGAACAACGTTTACGCAATAAGC
>JAJECY010000267.1 GCA_022821775.1 Acidobacteriota bacterium | reverse complement strand
TCGTTTCCCCCCACGCTACTCCGCAGCCTCGAGGGGAATGCCCACCCGGGAGCGCGGGCGTCCCGCCCGCATCCTTATTCCTGGCAACAGCCTCCCATCCACGGCACTCCCTTGCAAAGCGCACCGAAACCGCCTTTTGGGGAATTTCTTCCATTGCGCCAAGCTTGGTGTGGGCGGGACGGCCGCACTCCCGTGGGGCCTTCGTCCTCCTTGGTGGATTGAGAGCCGCAAGGCGCGCTCTGCTCGCGTCGGGCTCGCCGTGGTACACTAACTTCATGAGCCGTCAATCCATAAACACCCTGCCTTGCCTGATCTCCCTCTCGGCAAGCCCGTCAAAACGGGAGGAGAATCAGCCATGACCATCAGCGCGGAATTGATTGCGATCGCCATTCTGGGCGTGTCCCTGGTCAGCCTCGGATGGAAGGTCACCGCAGACTTGCGCCAGGAAATCCACCTGGTGCGCAATGATGTCGCCAAGCTTGGAGATCGCATCGGCAGCCTGGAGCAGCGCATGGCCCGGTTGGAGGGCTGGATCGAGGCTCGATTTACGGAGCAACCGCAGTTGAAGGCCAAGCCGGCAACCGGTCGCTGACCGATAACAACTCCCTCCCCCTCACGACTCCCCCACCGGCGGCAGGTCGCAGCGGCGGGGCTTGTCGCTCCTGAAACCCAACGCGTAGTCGGCCTGCATGAGGGTGTGGATCTCGCGGGTGCCCTCGTAGATCACGGCCCCCTTGCAGTTGCGATAGTAGCGGCCCACCGGGTATTCGTCCGAGAAGCCGTTGGCGCCGTGGATCTGCACCGCGTCCGAGGCGGCCCGCTCCGAGGCCACGGTGGCGTGCCACTTGGCCAGGGAGGTCTGGCGGTTGTTGCGCCGCCCCTGGTTCTTGAGCCAGCCGCAGCGAAGCCAAAGCAGCCGGGAGGTCTCGTAGTCCCGCACCATGCCGGCGATCATCTGCTTGACCAGTTGGTGGCGGGCGATGGGCGCCTCGAAGGTGCGCCGCCCCAGGGCGTACTTCCGGCTGGCGTCCAGGCAGGCCCGGATCAGCCCGGTGGCCCCGGCCGCCACCGTGTAGCGCCCCTGCTCCAGGGCGAACATGGCGATCTTGAAGCCCTCCCCCTCCTTGCCCAGCCGGTTGGCGGCCGGCACCCGCACGTCCTGCAGGCTGAAGTACCCGGTGTTCCCCGCCCGGATGCCCCACTTCCGGTGGTGGGTCCCGCTGGAAAACCCGGGCATGGAGCGCTCCACCAGGAAGGCGCTCAGGCCGCGGTGGTCCCGCTGCTCCCGCTTGTCGGGATCGGTCCAGGCAAACACCAGGAAGTGGTCGGCCACGTCGGCCAGCGAGATCCAGGTCTTTTCGCCGTTGAGGATGTAGTGGGCCCCGTCGCGCCGGGCCGTGGACCGGATTCCCACCACGTCGCTGCCGGCGTCGGGCTCGGTCAGGCCGAAGGTGGCGATCTTCTCCCCCCGGGCCTGGGGCTTGAGCCAGCGCTCCTTCTGCTCCTCGCTGCCCCAGCTCAGCAGGGTCAAGCCGTGCAGCGCCAGGTGCACCGAGAGGATGACCCGCAGCGAGGTGTCCCCGTATTCCAGCTCCTCGCAGGCCAGCCCCAGGCTGATGTAGTCGAAGTCGAAGCCGCCGTGGCGGGAGGGGATGCAGAGACCCAGCAGGCCCAGCCTGGCCATCCCGGGCAGCAGGGAGGGGTCGAAGCGGCCTTCCGAGTCGTTGCGCCCGATGTCGGGAAGCACCTCCCGCGACACGAACCGCCGCACCAGCTCCTGCACGCTCAGGTGGACCTCGGACAGGTCGAAGCCGATCATGCCACTCCCCCAAACCGTCCCCGCCGCCCGAACCCGCAAGACCCCGGCCGCAGGGAGACCACCCCGGACGGACCGATCAGGAATGCAGCGACCGGAGGTAGGCCGACAGGACCACTACCACCAGTCCCAGGACCAGGCCCCAGGTCAGCAGGCGGCTTCGCGGGGAGAGCGGGTCGGAACCGGGCGAGCGCCCGGCAAGGGCCGCGATGACCAGCGCCAGCACCGCCAGCGCCAGCACCAGCTTGGCCAGGAAGACCTCCAGGTTGGGCGCCAGGGCGGTCCTCCAGCCCAGGTGGATGTTGTAGAGACCCGATATCAGGGTCCCGGCGATGCCGCCGTGGACCAGCATCTTGAGGCGGATCTTGAGGCTCAGAAAGAAGTTCCGCCGGCTCTCGGTGCTCTGCGCGGCCAGGGCAGGCCGCAGCACCAGCACCAGGAAGGCAACCGATCCGATCAGGACGGCCACCGAGGACAGGTGCAGCCAGCGCATCAGCAGGTTCAACCACTCCATGGACCCCTCTCCTTTGGCAGGGTTGGAAGGCGCCGGCAGGCCCGCCGCGCCCTGCCAGCCATGGTACCACAAGTCGCAGCCCCCTCAGGGAGGGGGATTCCCCTTCCCCGGCAGGTGACGCCGGCGGCTCCGGCGGAGAGGCCGCCCCCCGGGAAAGTGCTTGTTTGGAGGGGATGACTCTGGTACTACTAGCCCTTGTTTCTCAGCGGAGCGCATCCCGCCCGGCGGCCCGGCCCCCGGCGGAAAGAAAGCGCCATGAACTGCCACATCCTCTATCACGACAATTGCTTCGACGGCGCCTGCTCGGCCGCCGTCTTCATGCGCTTCTACCTCTCCAGGATCGAACCGGGCGCCCGCTTCAGCCTGTTCGGCATGGCCCACCAGCCCCGCCAGACGTTCCCCGACCACCTATTCGGGGGCGACGAGAACGCCATCGTGGACTTCAAGTACGCCAGCCACCAGCGACTGACCTGGTGGTTCGACCACCACTACAGCGCCTTTCTCACTCCGGAGGACGAAGCCCACTTCCGCGGCCGCAACAGCGACCGCATGTTCCACGATACCAGCTACAAGTCCTGCACCAAGATGATCGCCACCATCGGCCACAGCCGCTTCGGGTTCGAAACAGGGGTGCTGGAGGACCTCATCCACTGGGCCGACATCGTGGACGGCGCCCTCTACGCCAGCGCCCGGGAGGCGGTCGAGGTGGGCGCACCGGCCCAGAAGCTGGCCGCCGTCATCGAGGCCAACCGCGACACCGACTTCTCCCACCGCATCATCCACCAGCTATCGCGACAGCCCCTCAACCAGGTGGCCACCCGGGACGAGGTGCTGGACCGCTACCGGCCCCTGCACCAGCGCCATTCCGAGAACATCCGCACTATCCGGGAGGTCTCCGAATCCAGCCGCGGGGTGACCTTCTTCGACCTCATCCCCTACGGCCTGGAGGGCTACAACAAGTTCATCCCCTACCATCTCCACCCCGAATGCGACTACCACGTCAGCCTGATGCAGTCTCCCCAGCGCACCAAGATCTCGGTGGGCTCCAACCCCTGGAGCCCCAACCCCCGCCGCCACAACCTGGCCCGCATCTGCGAGCGCTACGGCGGCGGCGGGCACCCGGTGGTGGCCGCCATCTCCCTCCCCCCCGACCAACCCGAAAAAGCCAGGCAGGCCGCCCGCGAGATCGTGGAAGAGCTGCAGGGATAATGCGGGCGAGACCCACCCGGGAACGCGGGCGTCCCGCTCCCGTGAGATCGTGGAAGAGCTGCAGGGATAATGCGAGGGAACAGCCCTGGATCGGAGGCCGTTTGCA